>CAJBBZ010000148.1 GCA_903951445.1 uncultured beta proteobacterium | reverse complement strand
GAAAAGACCTTCATCACCTCGGGCATGCGCTTTGACTGGATCAGCCTGGCGGTGCGCACTGATGCGGATAACAAAGGTGCAGGTGGTATTTCCATGATCGCAGTGCCGGGCGACGCACCAGGCATTTCGCGCACCAAGCTGCACAAAATGGGCTGGCATTGCTCTGACACCGCCAGCCTGCACTTTGACAATGTGCGCGTGCCAGTCGGCAATTTGCTGGGCCAGGAGCACAAGGGCTTCAAAATCATCATGGGTAATTTCAATGGCGAGCGCCTGGGCATGTCGGCCACCGCCATCGGTATGGCCGAGGCTTGCTATGACGAAGCGCTGGCCTGGGCGCGCGAGCGCAAGACCTTTGGCCAGCCGCTCACCAGCCACCAAGTGCTGCGCCACAAGCTGGTGGATATGCGCATGCGCATCGAGGCCAGCCGCGCCTGGCTAGACAAGCTCTCGGTGCAAGCCGATGCCGGCCAAACCGGCCAGACCTGGGTGGCCGAAGTCTGCATGCTGAAAAACCAATCCACCCAAACCATGCAGTTTTGTGCCGACCAAGGCGTGCAGATTTTGGGTGGCATGGGCTATATGCGCGGCAGTGCTTGCGAACGTATTTACCGCGAAGTGAAAGTCATGACGATAGGCGGCGGCGCCGAAGAAATCATGAAAGAACTGGCGGCGCGGCAATTGGATATTTAAGGGCACTGGCCCCCGTTTACCCCTCACGCATTGCCCAACACACAACACCACCAAGCTAAAACGCTGCAAGCAACACCCGCTACCGAGAAAGACCATCCTATGGAAAAAGCCATACTCACATGCGCGCTGACTGGCGTGCTGACTGACCCCAAGCAACACCCTGTGCCGGTCACGCCCGCGCAAATGGCAGCAGAAGCCAAAGCCGCGTTTGAAGCCGGTGCCTCCATCATGCATGTGCACATCCGCCGCCAGGAAGAAGGCATGGGCCACATGCCGTCGTGGGACCCGGACGTGGTGTGGGAAGTAACCGAAGCCATACGCGCCGCATGCCCCGGCGTCATCATCAACCTAACCACCGGCGTAGTGGGCAAAGACATTGCCGGGCCGCTGGCCTGCATACGCCGCGTGCGGCCCGAAATCGCGGCGTGCAATGCCGGTACGCTCAATTACTTAAAGATACGTTCCGATGGCCGTTGGGCCTGGCCGCCGATGGTGTTTGACAACCCGGTGGACAAGGTGAAAGCCTTTTTGGACGTGATGCACGAGACTGGCACCATGCCTGAGTTTGAATGCTTTGACGTGGGCATTGTGCGTTCGGTGGCGATGTTCAAAAAAGCCGGTATGACCGACCACCTGGACTACAACTTTGTGATGGGAGTCGATTCGGGCATGCCTGCCGATGCCGAATTACTGGCCTGGTTGTGCAAGCAGATCGAACCCGGCGTGACCTGGCAAAGCACGCTGATAGGCCGCCAAGAAATTTGGCCGGTACACCAGGCCACGGCGAATTTGGGCGGCATGCTGCGCACCGGCCTAGAAGACACCTTTTACCTGCCCGACGGCTCGCGCGCCAGCGGCAACGGCGCACTGATCGAAGCCCTGGCCCGTTGCGCCCGCAATGCTGGCCGCGACATCGCCTCCCCTGCCGAAGCCCGCGCCCGCTTGGGGCTGCGTGCCGCTGCATAAGCCAGGTCAACCCGTCATTGTTGAATTAACTTTCCACGCAATAACTCCGGAGAAAACATGCAATTCACCCACGAACACCGCGAAGTCCAAAAAACCCTCAAGCGCCTAATTGATGAGGACATCAACCCCCATGTGGACGAATGGGAAGAAGCCGGTATTTTTCCGGCCCATGAGGTGTTTAAGAAGCTGGGCAATTTAGGCCTCTTGGGCCTGACCAAGCCCGAGGCCTATGGCGGCGCGGGCTTGGACTACAGCTACAGCCTGGCCATGGCCGAAACGCTAGGCCATATCCATTGCGGTGGCGTGCCCATGGCCATTGGCGTGCAAACCGATATGTGCAGCCCGGCGCTGGCGCGCTTTGGCAGCCCCGAACTTTGCGCCGAGTTTTTAACCCCGGCCATTGCGGGCGATATGGTCGGCTGCATTGGCGTCTCCGAGCCGGGAGCGGGCAGCGATGTATCCGCCATCAAAAGCCATGCGCGCAAAGACGGCGACGACTATGTGATCAGCGGCCAAAAAATGTGGATCACCAACAGCCTGCAAGCGGACTGGATGTGCATGTTGGTCAACACCGGCGAAGGCCCGGCGCATAAAAACAAGAGCTTGGTAATGGTGCCTATGCGCGAAGGGCGCGGTGGCAAGCTGACGCCGGGCATTGAAGTGGCAAAAAAAATCCGCAAGATCGGCATGAACAGCAGCGACACCGGCCTGATTTATTTTGACGAAGTGCGCGTGCCCCAGCGCAACCGCATCGGCGGCGAAGGCCAGGGATTCATCTACCAGATGCAGCAGTTCCAGGAAGAACGCCTGTGGGCAGCAGCCAGCACCTTGCAAGGCCTGAACAATTGCATTGAGGACACGATTGCCTACGCCCAAGAGCGCAAACTCTTTGGCGCCACGCTAGCCGATCAGCAATGGGTGCAGTTCAAATTGGCCGAGATGAAAACCGATGTGGAAGCCCTGCGCGCCCTCACCTACCGCGCTTGCGAGTTATATGTGCAAGGTCAGGATGTAACCGAGTTGGCCAGCATGGCCAAGCTGATGGCCGGGCGCCTGAACCGCAGCGTCATCGACGGCTGTTTGCAGTTCTGGGGCGGCATGGGTTATTCCTACGAAACCCGCATTTCCCGCGCCTACCGCGACGGGCGCCTGGGCTCTATCGGCGGCGGTGCGGATGAGGTGATGCTGGGTATCTTGTCCAAAATTATGGGCGTTGCGAAGCGGCCACCCAAGCAGTGAAAACCTTTAAAGCGCTGATTCAACAAGGGGCTGTGTTTGCAGCCCTGTCCTGCGGCCTGAGCGGTGCGGCCCAGGCCACCGAGTGGAAACTGATTACCACCAGCAGCGACCTCAGCAAAACGACCTATTGGTACGTCGACCCGGCCAGCATCGTGGTGCAATCCAATATGCGGCAAGCCCGCTTGCGCACCGCCTGGTCCACCATGCAATACGGGCCGAACAACACCGGCTACCAGTCCACCACCTACCTGAACTACATCGACTGTGAGCGCCGCACCATCGCCTTTACCGGCAACACCTATTTCAGCGACATGGAGTCCACCAGCGAGCCGGTGTACCAGGAAGATGCCAAGCCGGTACAGACCCTGCGCTTTAGCGCGGTGCGTCCTGGCACGCCGGGCGAGATACGCATTAACTATCTGTGCCAGTCGCACGGCACCTCATCGAACAAGGTGATTTAAGTCAGGGCCAGCCCTAGCCCCGTACGCCTGCCGCCAAGGCCTGGTCGATGTCCCACAAGATGTCGTCTATGTGTTCAATGCCGACCGACATGCGCACCATATCGGGCATCACCCCCGCCTTGATTTGTTGCTCGGGCTCGAGTTGGCGGTGCGTGGTGGATGCGGGGTGAATGATCAGGGTGCGGGTATCGCCGATATTGGCCAGGTGGCTCATGAACTGCGCCGCTTCGATAAAGCGCACGCCAGCATCCAAGCCGCCTTGAATGCCAAAGGCCAAGAGGCCCGAAGCGCCGGGCAGCCCATCGACGCTGCGCATCTGGCGCTGCACCAAATCGTATTGCGGGTGGTCCGGCAGGCCGGGGTAATTGACCCAGCTGACGCGCGCATCGTCTTTTAAAAACTGCGCCACTTTGCGCGCATTGCTGCAATGGCGCTCCATGCGCACATGCAGGCTTTCGGTGCCTTGCAATATTTGCCAGGCCGAGAACGGCGACAAGCAGGCGCCATAGACGCGCAAGACCTCCATGCGCGCACGCATGGAAAAGCCAAAGTCGCCAAAGGTCTCGTAAAACTTGACGCCGTGGTACCCCGGCGAAGGCTCGGTCATGCCCGGAAACTTGCCGTTGTCCCACGGAAAAGTGCCGGCCTCGACCATGACACCGCCCAGCGTGGTGCCGTGGCCGCACAAGTATTTGGTGGCCGAATGCACCACGATGTCTGCCCCCAAGCGCAAAGGGTTGCATAAAAAAGGCGAAGGCACGGTGTTGTCGACGATCAATGGCACGCCATGCGCATGGGCCACATCGGCGACGGCGGCAATGTCCAGCACCGTGAGGCTGGGGTTGCCCAGGCTTTCTGCAAACACCGCGCGGGTATTGGGCTGCATGGCGGCAGCAAAGGCGGCGGGGTCGGTGGCATCGACAAAGGTGGTGTCTATACCAAAGCGCTTTAAATTCACGGCCAGCATGGTGACGCTGCCACCATACAAAGCACCCGCAGCCACCACATGGTCGCCTTGTTGCAAGATGGTCATCAAGGCCATGGCCTCGGTGGCCATGCCGCTGGCCGCAGCCAGGCCAGCGCGTCCGCCCTCTAATGCGGCGACACGCTCTTCTAGCGCAGCCACGGTCGGGTTAGAAAGGCGGGAATAAATATTGCCAAAGGTTTGCAAATTAAACAGGCTGGCCGCATGGTCCGCGCTGTCAAACACAAAGCTGCTGGTTTGGTAAATCGGCAAGGCGCGAGCGCCGGTGGCGGCGTCGGGCACTTGCCCGGCGTGGATAGCCAATGTCTCGGGCTGGAACTGGTGGTCTGCCATGGTGCTGAGGTCTCAAATAGGGGAAGTGCGGGTTTGGGGTTTATTGCGCTGAGGCTTATCGCTTTACCGATCAAGCCTTGGTGAGGCGGCGCTTGGCCGAAATAATGCCGGTGCTCACGCCCACTAAATTGAGCCCGCCAAACAAGCGGCCATGCTCAATCTTGACGCAGCGGTTCATGACCGAATCCATGCCCGCTTGGCGCACCAACTGGTCTGCCTCCTCGTTAACCACACCGATTTGCTGCCACAGGCAGCGCGCGCCCATGGCGATGGCCTGGCGGGCTATGGGTAGCACGTCTTCACTGCGCCTAAACACATCCACCATGTCCACCGCAAACGGTATGTCGGCCAGATCGGCGTAGCATTTTTCACCCAGCACATCGGTACCGGTTTTGGCGTAGCGCGGATTGACTGGCACGATGCGGTAGCCATGGTCTTGCATGTATTTGCTGGCAAAAAAACTAGGCCGATGCCATTCGGCAGAAAGGCCCACCACCGCAATCGTGCGGCTGCGGCCAAGGATGCGGCTGAGTTGGTCTATGGTGTTCATGGGACTAAGTATGCTCTTGAGATCTGCACTTGGCGCGACGCGGCTTCAGGCCTTTACCCGGTTACTAAGTG
>CAJBBZ010000147.1 GCA_903951445.1 uncultured beta proteobacterium | reverse complement strand
TTAACCAAACCATCATGGACAGCCTGACCCGCTACCACCGTATGGCTGGATTCAATACCGCGTGGGTTCCCGGAACCGACCATGCCGGCATTGCCACCCAAATCGTGGTGGAGCGCCAACTACAAGACAAAGGCATCAGCCGCCACGCCATGGGCGCCACGCCCCCCGAGGCGCGCAAAAACTTTATCGCCAAGGTCTGGGAATGGAAAGAAGAATCGGGCAATACCATTACCCGCCAAATGCGCCGGATGGGCGACAGCGTGGACTGGAGCCGCGAGTACTTCACCATGGACGCCAAGCTGTCGGGCGTCGTGACAGAAACCTTTGTGCGCCTGTATGAACAAGGCCTGATTTACCGGGGCAAGCGCTTGGTTAACTGGGACCCGGTGCTCATGAGCGCGGTGTCAGACCTGGAAGTAGAAGCCACCGAGTCTGAAGGCAAGATGCACTACATCTGCTACCCCTTTGCCGACGGCCCGCAGCTGATCGACGGCGTGCTGCAACAAGGCATGACGATTGCCACCACCCGCCCGGAAACCATGATGGCCGATGGCGCGCTGGCAGTGCATCCGGAAGATGAACGCTACCAACACCTAGTCGGCAAACTGGTCGATCTGCCTTTGTGCGACCGGCAAATTCCCATCATCGCCGACGACTTTGTGGACCGCGCTTTTGGCTCGGGCTGCGTCAAGATCACCGGCGCGCACGATTTCAACGACTACGCCTGCGCCCAACGGCACGATCTGCCGCTGATTACCATCTTCACTCTGGACGCCAAAGTCAACACCAACGGCCCCGCCGCCTACCAAGGCCTGGACCGCTTCGAAGCGCGTAAGGCGGTGAACCGCGATCTGGAAGCCCAAGGCTTGATGCTGGAAATCAAGCCCCACAAAATGATGCTCCCGATTTGCGCCCGCACAGGCCAAGTGGTGGAGCCCATGCTGACCGACCAATGGTTTGTGGCCATGAACAAGGTCAGCGATAAAGACCCCACGGGCAAAAGCATCGCGCAAAAAGCCATCGATGCAGTGCAGTCGGGTGAGGTGAAATTTGTGCCCGAGAACTGGGTGAACACTTACAACCAATGGATGAACAACATCCAAGACTGGTGCATAAGTCGCCAACTGTGGTGGGGCCATCAGATTCCGGCTTGGTACACCGATGGCACCTTGGTCAATGGCGCTGATTTCGTTGTGGCGACCAGCGAAGAAGACGCACGAAGCAAAGCGCGCGCAGCCGGTTACCAAGGTTCCCTTCGGCGCGATGAGGATGTTTTGGATACTTGGTACTCCAGCGCATTGGTGCCGTTTAGCACCATGGGGTGGCCGGACAGCGCTTCGGGGACTGGCGATGGAGCCGGAACCGGTCTTGCTCCCACTCGCTTTGCTCGCAATGTCGCTGCGCCCGGCTCCGGCCCCATCACCAGCGGTGACACGAGCGGCGACGCCAAGAACCCGCAGGAGGGCAGCGGGCTTGGCCGCAGCGATTTGGCGCGCGAAGCGCGTATGAGCAAGACCGAGCCCGGTGCGCTCCGAAGCGATAGCGAAAGCGAAGTAACAGACTACGACCTCTACCTCCCCAGCAGCGTATTGGTAACCGGCTACGACATCATCTTCTTCTGGGTCGCCCGCATGATCATGATGACCACGCACTTCACCGGTCGCGTGCCCTTCAAAGACGTGTACATCCACGGCCTGGTGCGCGATGCCCAAGGCAAAAAAATGAGCAAATCCGAAGGCAATGTGCTCGACCCGGTGGACCTGATCGACGGCATTGCGTTGGCGCCTTTGCTCGACAAACGCAGCCAAGGCTTGCGCAAACCCGAGACCGCGCCGCAAGTACGCAAAAATACGGAAAAAGAATTCCCCGACGGCATACCAGCCTACGGCGCTGACGCCTTGCGCTTTACCTTTGCCGCGCTGGCCAGCCTAGGCCGCAACATCAACTTTGACAGCAAACGCTGCGAAGGCTATCGCAACTTTTGCAACAAACTTTGGAACGCCACCCGCTTTGTGCTGATGAACTGCGAAGGCCAGGACTGCGGCTTGCAAGAACACACCAAAGAACAATGCACGCCCCCGCGCGTGGGCGCAGATGGGCAAGAGATTGCGGCAGGCCCGTTCTATCAATACCTGAAGTTCAGCCAGGCCGACCGCTGGATCAGCTCGGTGCTACAGCAAACCGAAGACCAGGTAGCCAAAGGCTTTGCCGAATACCGGTTGGACAACGTGGCCACGTCCATCTATGAATTTGTGTGGAACGAATACTGCGACTGGTACCTGGAAATTGCCAAAGTGCAAATCCAAAACGGCGACCCAGCGCAGCAGCGCGCCACCCGCCGCACCCTGATTCGCACCCTGGAAGCCATCTTGCGCCTGGCGCATCCGGTCATTCCGTTTATCACCGAAGAGCTTTGGCAGAAAGTCGCGCCCGTCGCCGGCATGGCTGGCGCGTCGGTCAGTATTGCGCGCTACCCCGAGGCGCAGCTGGGCAAGGTGGACCCGCAAGCGATTGCCAATGTCAACCAGCTCAAAGCCCTGGTCGATGCCTGCCGCAATTTGCGCGGCGAGATGAATGTGTCACCAGCTACCAAAATGCCTCTGTTCGCCCTGGGCAATGCAGACTTTATGCGCGCCAATGCCAAGGTATTGCAAGCGCTGGCCAAGCTCAGCGATGTCAAGGTGTTTGACGATGAAGCCGCGTGGCAAAACGCAGCCCAAGCCGCACCGGTGGCCGTGGTGGGCGACATCCGCATGTGCTTGTTCATCGAAGTGGATGTGGCGGCAGAGAAGGTGCGGCTGTCTAAAGAAATCGCGCGCCTGGAAGGGGAAATCATCAAAGCCCAGGGCAAGCTGTCTAATGAAGCCTTTGTGGCGAAAGCGCCGCCCACTGTGATCACCCAGGAACGTCAACGCATGGCGGATTTTGAAAGTACTTTGGAAAAGGTGCGGGGGCAGTTGGGGCGCTTGGCGTAAAGGTTCTACGCCCCCGCAGTCCCCAACGATGGTCGGGGATCAACCCGTATCCAGTACGCTAAAGCATTGATTTAATTGATATTTTTTGACGTAAATTAATTTACTCAATACAATGAGATAAATTACTCAATGTACTGAGCAAATAAAAAATGCCCATAGAACGCGAAGCACTTTCCCCTCTGGTGGCTCGGCTCAAAGAACCCCGGCGCTTTTTACAAGTGGTGGCCGGTCCACGCCAAGTGGGCAAAACCACGCTGGTGCGCCAGGCGCTAGAGCACTTGCAGCGCGATGCGCAGGCCAGGATCGCCACCGGCCCCACGGCTGCCCCATTAGCTCAGCACAGCGCCAGCGCCGACGGCCCCGGCCTGCAAGGCCAAATCTGGCTGGGCACCCAATGGCAGGTGGCACGTGCCCTGGCCGCGCAGGCGGGCAGTTGCGTTCTGGTGCTGGACGAAATTCAGAAAGTGTCCCAATGGACTGAAGAAGTCAAACGCTTGTGGGACGAAGACACCGCCGCCGGGCGCGATGTGCGCGTGGTCATCCTCGGTTCGGCCCCGCTGCTGATTGCCCGTGGCTTGAGCGAGAGCATGGCCGGGCGCTTTGAAATCACCCGCCTGGGCCACTGGCGCTATGCCGAAATGCGCGACGCCTTTGGCTTTAGCCTGGAGCAATTCATCTTTTATGGAGGCTACCCCGGCGCTGCCCCCTTGGTGCATGACGAAAGCCGTTGGGCCGCCTATGTCAGCGACGCGCTGATCGAAACCACCATCAGCAAAGACGTGTTGCTGATGGCGCCAGTACAAAAACCCGCGCTGCTACGCCGCGTGTTTGACCTGGCCTGCGTGTACAGCGGCCAAATCCTCAGCTACCAAAAAATGCTGGGCCAACTCGACGACGCAGGTAACACCACCACGCTGGCCCACTACCTGGACCTATTGGAAGGCGCCGGCATGGCCTGCGGCCTGCCCAAATACATGGGCCAAGTGGTGCGCCAACGCGCATCCAGCCCCAAGCTGCAAGTGTTCAACAACGCGCTGATGGGCTGCCACTGGGTGGCGCAAGGTGTGGGCCTGCAAGCAGCGCAAGCGCGCCCCGATGTGTGGGGCCGTTTGGCCGAAAGCGCCGTAGGCAGCGAACTGCTGGCCCGGCACCTGACCCACAGCAGCCGCCATCCGCTGATCCACTACTGGAACAACGGCCAAAAAGAAGTGGACTACGTGCTGCGCAAGGACTCCACCCTGCAAGCGCTAGAAGTGAAAAGCGGACACAGCCTAGGCAATGTGTCAGGCCTGCAAGCGTTTGTGCAGCAATTTAGCGAAGCGCAGCCGCTGGTGATTGGTACGGGGGGTATGCCGCTGGACTTGTGGTTGAGAGCTTGACTGTGCGTCTGCGCTTTCGCTAGCGCGAAGCCCGCGACCGAGCACTCACTTATCCCTACCCACCAAACCCTTGAGGCGCTGCAACAACTCCCCCGCATCCGCCCCAACATGCAGTAACGCGCGCACCGCAGGATTAAGAAAGCCTTGCGCCACCATGCCGTCCAGCATGGCGATCAGCGGGTCGTAGTAGCCCGCCACATTGAGCAGGCCAAAGGGCTTGCGGTGCATGCCTAGCTGGTACCAGGTCCAGATTTCGAACAGTTCTTCAAAAGTACCTATGCCGCCGGGCAGAGCCACAAACGCATCGGCACGCTCAAACATCATGGTTTTGCGCGTGTGCATGTTGTCCACCACATGCAACTCGGTCAGACCGGTGTGGCCCACTTCTTTGTGTATCAGGGTTTGCGGAATCACGCCATACACCGTACCGCCTGCGGCCAGCGTGGCATCGGCCACCATGCCCATCAGCCCCACTTTGCCACCCCCGTACACCAATTCCCAGCCCTGGCTGCCGATCAAAGCGCCGGTATCACGCGCCGATTGTGCAAAGCGCGGATCGGCACCCGGGCGCGAGCCGCAATAGACACACATCGAGAAGTTGGCGGACTGTGAGGTGGACATAGCAATTTCGGGCAAGGGGTTCATAGTGGTAATTGGTGCGCCTGTTTGGAAGCCAGTATTGGCAAACCCCGCTGACGGATTACAGAGCGAAGTATTTACGGTTCAGGTGGCAATTTTTTTAAAGGATCCACACACGGCACACCCAGGGGTTTGAAGTGTTTGATGTTGGATGTGAGTAATAGTAGCTGCGCGCTTTGCGCCAGCGCAGCTATGGCGACATCCGCAAAACCAGGGTGGCGGCCTTTGGCCATGGCGGCATCCGAAATCTGGCCGGCCACGCGGGCCGCTTGCGCATCGAGCGGCAGGATGCGCTCACTGTAGGCGCTCAGCAGACCGTCCAGCCAGCTATCTAGACGATCGGCCCGCTCTTTGCCTCCCGCGCGGCGCAACTTGCCGATGCCCTGCGCTAATTCGGCAATCGTGATGCACGGGATAAACAGCTTGTCGTGCTGCGCTTGCAGCCACGGGGGCAAGTGGGCAGGAACAAAGGCCTCGCGTCCCGGCGTCAGCACGGACAGCACGCTGGTGTCGAGTAAATAGCCTTTATGCAAAGTCCACACCCTGTAGCGGCGTGACATCGCGCTCGGTAGTTAACGGCTCGGGCATGCCCAAGAGGTAATTGGCCAGGTTGGGCATGGTAAGCGGGTACAAGCGCGCGCCGTCGGCCACCGGCACGATCAAGGCGCAAGGTTTTCCATGGCGGCTAACCAAGGTGGGCTGGCCATTTTCTGCTGCGGCCACCAGGGCGGAAAAGCTGGCCTTGGCCTCGCGAATTTGCACTGTCTCCATAGGACCCCTCCTTGTGACTACATGTGGTTACATTTAGCAAGTATAGCGCCGCAGTGCACCTGACGTTTGTATGGTCAGGGCTCTCCTTTGCGCCTTGAATCGCCCGCCCCTAGCGCCTGCGCATGAGATGGATAAATTCCTTATCCACCGTTTGCTGGTCCAGCAAAATATTGCCAGTTTGTTTGGCAAAGGCCTGGAAGTCACGCACTGAGCCGGGGTCGGTCGATAGCACTTTGAGTACGTCGCCGCTTTGCATATCGGCCAGCGCGCGTTTGGCTTTGAGTATGGGCAGGGGGCAGTTCAGACCCCGGCTGTCCACTTCTTTGGCGATGGTGTATTCAATGCTCATAGTAGCCTTGGGAAATTAAGTTTCAGCGCGCGGGGCGGCGCTTTCATCACGCTTAGCCCATTCAATAAATTGTGGCGTGTGCCCGCGCGAGCGCAGCCAATCGGCCAGCGCATAGCCGGTGCCTGCGGGCCAGCATTTCAGATCTTCAGGCGAATACATACGGTAGTCCATCAGCTCGGGCGACAAGCGCACTTCGCCGTGGCAGACCGCGTGGTAGGCGATGATGATCTGGTTCATGCGCTGAAAGTCATACACGCCGATCAAATTCAGCGCGTCGGTGGTCAAAGCAGTTTCTTCCGCGATTTCGCGGGCAATGCCTTCTTGCGGCGTTTCACCTGCTTCCATGAATCCGGTAATCAGCGCGTACATCTTGCCTGGCCAGGCGGCATTGCGCGCCAGCAGGATGCGGCCCTCGATTTCAATCACCGCCGCCAGTACGGGCGTGGGGTTGTTCCAATGCGTAAAGTCGCAGGCCGTGCAGCGCAGGCGCGATTTGTCGCCACCGTCTTCGGCTTGCGTCACCCAGGTCAACTCGGTGGCACACTGCGGGCAAAACTTAAAGGCCTGGGTCATGCGCTGCCAATCATTTCAAGCGGGGAAAACACCGGTAGACAGGTAGCGATCGCCCCGGTCGCAGACGATAAAGACAATCGTCGCATCCCGCACTTCGCTGGCGATTTGCTGCGCGATCCAGCAAGCCCCAGCGGCAGAAATGCCCGCAAAAATACCCTCCTCGCGCGCCATGCGCCGGGCCATGTCTTCGGCGTCGACTTGGCTGACCAAGCGGATTTCATCGACAAAACTGGCGTCATAAATTTTGGGCAAATACTCGGGCGACCATTTGCGAATACCGGGGATGCGCGAGCCCTCGGATGGCTGCGCGCCGACGATGCGGATGGCTGGGTTTTGCTCTTTCAGGTAACGACCGACGCCCGTGATGGTGCCGGTCGTGCCCATGGCGCTGACAAAGTGGGTGATGCCGCCCGCCGTGTCGCGCCAAATTTCGGGGCCAGTGGTTTCAAAGTGGATGCGCGGGTTGTCGCCATTGGCAAACTGGTCTAGCACCCGGCCTTTGCCCTCGGCCTGCATGCGGTCGGCCAGATCGCGCGCATGCTCCATAGCGCCCGCCTTGGGGGTGAGGATGAGTTCGGCACCAAAAGCCTTCATGGTCTGGGCGCGCTCAATCGACAAGTCCTCGGGCATGATGAGCACCATGCGGTAACCCATGATGGCTGCGGCCATGGCCAGGGCAATACCGGTATTGCCCGACGTAGCCTCGATCAAGGTGTCGCCGGGCTGAATATCTCCCCGCTCTTGCGCGCGGCGGATCATGGACACTGCCGCGCGGTCCTTGACCGAACCAGCAGGGTTATTGCCCTCCAGCTTGCCCAAAATAATGTTGTTGCGCGCTTGGTGGCTTGCGATGCCGATACGCTGCAAAGCCACCAGGGGGGTATTTCCGATCAGGTTCTCAAGGGTGCGGTACGTGCTCATGGGGCTTACTGTGCCATAAAGGTGCTACACCGCGCGCCCGCAAGGACTAGCGCGCATGCAAGGTGGTTTTTACACCACGAAAATTTTTCCAGGGTTGAGGATGTTGTGCGGGTCTAGTGCTTGTTTGATAGCGCGCATCATGGCCACTGCGCCCGCTCCGGCTTCGTGTACCAAAAATTCCATTTTGTGCAGGCCCACGCCGTGCTCGCCGGTGCAGGTGCCGCCCAAACGCAAAGCGCGCTCGACCAGTTGGGCGTTAAGTTGCTCAGCGGTTGCGCGCTCCTGCGCGTTGTCCGGGTCTATCAAATAGCCCATATGGAAATTGCCGTCGCCCACATGGCCGACCATGAAATAGGGAATGCCCGCCGCATTGGCCTCGTCCACCGAATCGAGCA
Organism: uncultured beta proteobacterium; assembly: GCA_903951445.1. Taxonomy (GTDB): domain Bacteria; phylum Pseudomonadota; class Gammaproteobacteria; order Burkholderiales; family Burkholderiaceae_C; genus Allorhodoferax. The sequence continues at coordinate 4,909 of CAJBBZ010000147.1, read as the reverse complement.
GCGCATCGGCTAATTTTGAGATAGGTACGCAAGTATCGGTGGTGATGCAGCGGCAACCGGGCCGCGACTGGATGCCGGCAAAGTAGGCGTTGTGCCGCGCAGTCCACAAGCGGGTGCGCTCCTCGGGCGTATCGGCCCACTGAAAACCATGGCCGTGGTTGTCTTTCACGATCTCTTGCACCGTGGCGATTTGCTCTTGCACGCCCGCGGGTGAACCGTGGAACTCCATCAGCATCATCGGCCCTTCGGCCAGGCCCAGCTTGGAATGCTGGTTGACCATGCGCACGGTGTTGCCGTCTAGCAATTCGCAGCGCGCAATCGGCACGCCCAGCTGAATAATTTGGATGGTGGTGTTGACTGCATCGGCCAGCGAAGAGAAGGCACAGGTCGCCGCCATCACCGCCTCGGGCAAGGGGTAGAGCTTGAGCGTGATTTCGGTGATCACCCCCAGCGTGCCTTCGCTGCCTACCATCAAGCGGGTCAAGTCATAACCTGCAGAAGATTTTTTCGCGCCGGTGCCGGTGCGTATCACTTCGCCGCTGGCGGTCACCACTTGCAGGGCCAACACGTTTTCGCGCATGGTGCCGTAGCGCACCGCATTGGTGCCACTGGCGCGGGTGGCGCACATGCCGCCTAAGCTGGCGTCTGCGCCCGGATCTATCGGGAAAAACAAGCCCGCCGATTTCACAGCTTCGTTGAGCTGCTTGCGGGTAACGCCGGGTTGCAGGGTGACGGTCAGATCGTCCGCATTGATGGACAACACTTTGTTCATGCGGCTGACATCCAGGCTGATGCCGCCCTGCACCGCCAGCAAATGCCCTTCCAGCGAGGAGCCCACGCCAAAGGGAATGACCGGCGCGTGGTACTGCGCGGCCAGTTGCACGGCGGCGGCTACGTCTTCGGTGGACTCTGCAAACACCACGGCCACCGGGGGCGGGGCTTGCATGGCCGATTCGTCGCGCCCGTGCTGCTCGCGCACCACCATGGCGGTAGAGCACTGGGGCCCAAAGCGGGCTTGCAATTGCTCTAAAAACGCCGGCGCAATAGCGCGCTGGGCAATCGAGGGCATGAGCGAAGCGGCGACAAGAGGTGCGTTCATAGCCGAAATCCTTCCAATCTGCGGTACGTAAAGCCAGGAGTGCCAAGCATAACGCCAGGCTCGCCCGGCGGCGCGAGGGTCGCTAAGATAGCGTCGCGCCAACCCGGCGCAAGCCATTTATTACCCGAGATACCTCCCATGACGATTTCCATGTACCGCGCCAGCGCGCCGCGCCTGGCCAATGCCCTGACCAATTTGTCCACCCTGCTGACCAAAGCCCAGGCGCATGTACAAGCCAAAAAAATAGACCCCGCCGCCATCATCGATTTCCGGCTCTACCCCGATATGCTGAGCTTTAAGCGCCAAATCCAGATCGCCAGCGATACCTGCAAAGGCGTGATGGCGCGTCTGGCCGGTGTGGACATCCCCGCTTACGAGGACACAGAGCAAAGCTTTGAGGACTTGCAAGCGCGTATCGCCAAGACCATCGCCTTCGTCGAGAGCTTCACCCCAGCGCAAATCGACGGCACCGAGGACAAAGACATCGTGACCAAGCGCGGCGATACCGAAACCCATTACAAAGGCATGCAGTTTTTACTTGGCCACGCCCTGCCCAATGTGTATTTCCACGTGTCCATGGCCTACAGCATCTTGCGCCACAATGGCGTGGAAGTCGGCAAGCGCGACTACCTGGGAAAAATCTAAGCTGGGAAGTGAAGTCTGCCTAGGTTCGTCATCGCGAAGAGCGCAGCGACTCGGCGAGCCATAAGTCATAAGTTGCCAAGGAAAGCTCGATTGCTTCGCTTCGCTCGCAATGACGGGTGTGGACTTATGCAGCGCCTCCCTTGCGTCTGGATATAAATTTTTTTGTGCCCAGCATCTGAGTCAAACCACAACGTATTACAGGAGATAAGCCTATGTTCCCCACCGCCATCGCCGGTAGCTTGCCTAAACCCGACTGGCTGGCCGAGCCGCAAAAGCTCTGGCCCCAATGGCGCGCCAGCGGCGAAGCCCTGGAGCAAACCAAGGCTGACGCCACGCTCTTGTGGATCAAGACCCAGGAAGACGCAGGCCTTGACGTGATCGGCGACGGAGAACAGGCCCGCCAGCACTTTGTGCATGGTTTTGTAGAACAGGTCGAGGGCATCGACTTTGAAAACAAAGTACGCATGGGCATACGCGACAACCGCTATGACGCCATGGTGCCCCAGGTGGTGGGCCCGCTGCGCCTTAAAGGCCGGGTACACGCCATGGAAGCACAACTGGCCCGCGCGCACACCCAACGCACCCTGAAATTCACCCTGCCCGGCCCCATGACGATTGTCGATACCGTGGCGGATCAGTACTACGGCGGCGGGCGCGAAGGCCGCATCAAAATGGCCTTTGCCTTTGCCGAACTGCTCAACACCGAAGCGCTGGCGCTGCAAGCCGATGGCGTGGATATCGTCCAGTTTGACGAACCGGCTTTCAATGTCTATATGGACGAGGCCGCCGACTGGGGGGTGCAAGCTTTGGAGCGCGCTACCCAAGGCCTGACCTGCAAAACGGCTGTGCATATTTGCTACGGCTACGGCATCAAAGCCAACACCGATTGGAAAACCACCCTGGGCCACGAATGGCGCCAATATGAAAAAGTATTTCCAGCGCTGGCTAAGAGCAGCATCCACCAAGTGAGCTTGGAATGCGCGCATTCCCACGTGCCCATGGATTTGATGGCCTTGCTCGAAGGCAAGGAAGTGATGGTGGGCGTGATTGACGTGGCCTCGGATGTGGTGGAAACACCCGAAGAAGTGGCCGACACCATTGGCCGCGCCTTGCAGTTTGTGCCCAAAATGAAGCTCACCGCCTGCACTAACTGCGGCATGGCGCCCATGGACAGAAGCATTGCCACGCGCAAGCTGTACGCACTGGCCCAAGGCGCTGAAATCGCCCGCCAACGCCACGGCTGAATCAGGTTTGCAATCAACCCGTTTGCAAACGATTAACTGTAAATACAGCGCCTATGTCCAAAACCATTGAATTCTTTTTTGATTTCGGCAGCCCCACCACCTACCTGGCCAATACCCAATTGCCAAAGTTGGCGCAGGAATGCGGAGCGCAGTTGGTGTACCGGCCCATGCTGCTGGGCGGTGTGTTCAAGGCCACCGGCAACGCCAGCCCGGTGACGGTACCAGCCAAAGGCCGCTGGATGGGCGCGGACATGCAACGCTGGGCCGAGCGCTATGGCGTGCCCTTTGCGTTTAACCCGCATTTCCCCATCAACACCCTGCCCTTGATGCGCGGCGCCTGCGGTATGCAGATGCGCCACCCCGATGCGCTGGGGCGCTATATCGCTGCGGTGTTTGAAGCCATGTGGGTCCAACCTTGCAATATGGGCGACCCGCAGGTGCTGGCGCAGGTGCTGGGCGCAGCGGGTTTTGAAGCGCAGGAATTTATGGATTTGATCGCCGACCCGCAAGTGAAGGCCCAGCTCATCAGTAACACCGACGAAGCGGTGGCGCGCGGCGTATTTGGCGCCCCAAGTATGTTTGTGGGCGAGCACCTATTTTTCGGGCAAGACCGGCTGGACTTTGTGCGCCAGGCCCTGGCCTAAAGCCACTCAGGCGCAGCAAGCGCCCTTAGCACCAAAGATAAAGGAAACCCTATGCATCGCGTTGCCATCAGCAGCACCGGCCTGTTTACCCCGCCGCACACCATCAGCAATGAAGAGTTGGTGCAAGCCTATAACGACTACGCTGCACTGGAAAACACCCGCCATGCGCAGGCGATTGCCGCAGGCACCCACACCGCCCTGACCGATTCGAGCGTGGAGTTCATCGAAAAAGCTTCGGGCATCAAAAGCCGGTACGTGATGGAAAAACAAGGCGTGTTGGACCCCCAGCGTATGCGTCCGCGCTTTGCGCCGCGCCCGGACACCGAGATTTCCATGATGGCTGAAATCGGTGTGCTGGCCTGCCAAGAGGCTTTGCGCACCGCCGGTAAAACCGCTGCCGATGTGGATGGGCTGATATGCGCCGCCGCCAATATGCAGCGCCCCTACCCCGCGATGGGCGTGGAAATTCAAACCGCGCTGGGCATCCACGGCTACGCTTTTGACATGAACGTGGCCTGCTCGTCGGCCACCTTTGCTTTAGAGCTGGCCTATAACGCCGTTCGCACCGGCCAGTCGCGCGCAGTGCTGGTGGTCAACCCGGAAATTACCTCGGCGCATTTGGCTTGGAAAGACCGTGATTGCCATTTCATCTTTGGCGACGTCTGCACCGCCATCCTGGTCGAGCGTCTGGACTTGGCGCCCGCAGGCGCTTTTGAGATTTTGGGCACGCGCTTACTCAGCACCTTTTCCAACAACATCCGCAACAACCAAGGCTTTATGTCCCGCGCCGAAGACCGCGACCCAGACGACCGCGACCAGCTCTTTCGCCAGGAAGGCCGCAAAGTGTTTAAAGAAGTCTGCCCCATGGCCGCTGAGCACATCGAAAGCCATTTGCAAAGCCTGGACTTGACGCCCGCACTGGTGCGTCGCTTTTGGCTGCACCAAGCCAATTTGTCCATGAACCAGTTCATCATCCGCCGGCTGCTCGGGCGCGATGCCAGCGCCGACGAAGCGCCGGTCATCTTGGACGAATTTGCCAACACCGCCTCGGCGGGTTCCATCATTGCTTTTCACCGCAATAAGGCCGACATCCAAAGCGGCGAAACCGGCGTTATTTGCTCCTTTGGCGCGGGTTACTCGATTGGCAGCGTGATTGTGCGCAAGACCTGAAGCGCCGACGCGGTTTTTTAAATTGTCACCTAGGGAAGGTCTGCATAAGTCCGTCATCGCGTACATGGACGCTCCCTGTTAAGCAAACTGTTTTATTGACTTTGGGC
>CAJBBZ010000146.1 GCA_903951445.1 uncultured beta proteobacterium | reverse complement strand
TCGCCGCTGCGTTGCTCAGCACGGCCTATGGCAGCGGGGGCCCCGAATACCGCGTGTGCTCGTTCGCTGCGCTCACATTGCACACGCTTGGTGGGTCGCTGCGCGCGCCCCCACATTAGTCGCCACCACCGCCGAAGCACCAAGCCCCAGACCATTTACTACGACCGCTTCGTTCCCCAATGCAGGCCAACAAACCTGCACAGCAACGCCCCGATTCAAAACCCCTCCATAAAACAAAACAACCAAATTGGCTGTTCCAGCTCCCCTTCACCCCGGCGGGGGTGAAGGGGCGGGGGGGAAGCGGGGGGTAAACCAGCGTGGCACATACAAAAGTCCCACAGGGAAAATCTGTAAAAAAGTTTCAATCGCTTAACGAAGTGGCTTCCACCGCCCAAGACCAAGACCAAGACCGAGAAGACTACACCCCCAAAGCAACACACAAGGCATCCAAACTAGCAACCGCCAAATGCGGACTGCGTTCATGCTGCCAGTCAAGCCCCGAGCGATTCACCCAAACACTTTGCATCCCCGCATCCAGCGCCGCCAGCACGTCCAACTGCGCATCGTCGCCCACATGCAGCACTTCCTCGTGCCGACACCCCAGCGCGCTGGCCGCCGCATCAAAAATGGCTTTGTGCGGTTTGGGCAGACCCACGGTATGCGCGCCCACACTGCCCACAAAAAAATGACCGATCCCCACCAAATGGACATCTGCATTGCCATTGGTCAGGGCCAGAAGCGGAAAACGCGCTGCCAGGCGCGCCAGCGCCCCGGCGCTATCGGCATACAAATCCACCTGCTGGCGGGCCGCATAAAACACCCCGAAGGCCTCTGGCGCCAGGGCCTCGGACTCGCCACAGCGCTGCAAGGCCAGTTCAATCATGCCCAAGCGCAGCGCGCTCATATCGTGGGCGCTGGCCGGTTGCGCGCTGACCATCGCGTCGCGCAATTGGGTCCGCGCTTGCGGGTCGGCCATCAAGGCGGCGGTGGCCGGGGCGTGCGGGCGCAAGAAGTCCTGCATGTGGATTTCGGCCCGGGCGATGGTGGGCCAGACCGGCCACAAAGTGTCGTCCAGGTCCAGGGAGATAGCGCGGATTTTGGAGGCGTCAAGCATAGGTGGGCGAGAATACCGCATGCCTTTTCATAAAGAACCTCCTTTTTCCCATGGGCAAGCCGCGCAAACAGCGGTGCTGTATTGCAATTTGGGAACCCCTGACGCCCCCACTGCATCGGCGGTGCGCCGCTACCTGGCTGAGTTTCTGAGCGACCACCGCGTGGTCGAAATCCCGCGCCTGGTGTGGCTGCTGATCTTGCACGGCATTATTTTGCGTTTCCGCCCGGCCAAGTCGGCGGCCAAATACGCCAGCATCTGGACGCCCGAGGGTTCGCCGCTGAAAATTTGGACCGAAAAGCAGGCCGGCTTGCTAGAGCAGCGCTTACAGGCGCTAGGCTTGCATGTGCGGGTGCGCTGGGCCATGCGCTACGGCAGCCAGTCCATCCCCTCGCAGTTGGATGCGCTCAAGGCCGAAGGCGTCACCCGCGTGCTGCTGCTCCCCGCCTATCCGCAGTATTCGGCCACCACCACTGCCAGCTTGTTTGACGCGGTCTATCAATGGGCTTCCCGTACCCGGGCGATTCCTGAACTGCGCTTTATCAACCATTACCACGACCACCCCGCCTATATCGCCGCCCTGCGGGACGGGGTAGAGGCCTACTGGCAAGAACATCGCCGCCCGGATGTGTTGGTGATGAGTTTTCATGGCGTACCCGAGCGCACCTTGCATTTGGGTGACCATTACCACTGCGAATGTTTTAAGACTGCGCGCCTGCTGGCCGACAGCCTGGGGCTTAGCAAAGACCAGTACAAGGTGACTTTCCAAAGCCGCCTGGGCCGCGCCAAATGGCTAGAGCCCTATACCGAACCGACGCTGATCGCCATGGGCCAATCTGGCGTGGGCCGGGTCGACGTGGTTTGCCCCGGCTTTACCAGCGACTGCCTGGAGACGCTGGAAGAAATCAATATGGAAGCGCGCCACGCGTTTTTAGAGGCAGGCGGTAAAACCTTTCATTACATCCCCTGCCTAAACGACGGCGCGCCGGGCATAGACGCACTGGCGGCCGTGGCGCATCAGCACCTGGGCGGCTGGCCGGTGGATGCACCGCCGGATGCAATGGCCCTGGAACAATCGCGCCAGGCCGCACTGGCCCTGGGCGCGCAGCGTTAAGGGCGCTGGTACGCGATGACGCTGATCCTGGCCCCGATGGAGGGCTTGCTCGACTTTGTGTTGCGCGATGTGCTGACCCGCGTGGGCGGGATAGACCGTTGCGTATCCGAGTTCATCCGCGTAACCGACACCTTGTTGCCAGAGCGTGTGTTTATCCGCGTCGTGCCCGAGTTACTAAGCGGTGGCCGCACCGCAGCGGGCGTGCCGGTGCGCCCACAACTGCTGGGCTCCGACCCGGCCTGCCTGGCCGATAACGCGGCGCGCGTGGCGGGCATGGGCGCCGATGGCGTGGACCTCAATTTCGGCTGCCCGGCCAAAGTGGTGAACCGCCACGGCGGAGGCGCCGCGCTCTTGCAAGACCCCGAGCTATTGTTTGCGATTGTCAAAGCCGTGCGCACTGCCGTGCCCGCGCAGCAAATGGTATCGGCCAAGATGCGCTTAGGCTTTGCTGACGACAGCCGCGCCGAGGAATGCGCCTTGGCGCTACAAGAAGGCGGCGCCGGTGAAATCGTGGTCCATGCCCGTACCCGCGCCGATGGCTACCGCCCGCCTGCCTACTGGCATCGCATTGCCGACATCCGCGCGCAGGTGCGCACCCCGCTGATTGCCAACGGCGAAATTTGGAACGCGCAACATGCGCAGCAATGCCGCCTGGAATCGGGCTGCGACACGCTGATGCTGGGGCGCGGTATGGTGACTAACCCTGGCCTGGCGCTGGAGATTCGCGCGGCTACGTCGCACACCACTCTCACCACGCTGGCGCAACACAGTGCTCAGGCGCCAGGGCTGGATTGGCCGGGCGTACAAGAACATTTAGGCCATTTCTGGCACTTGGTTCGCTCGCGTCTTGAAGCCCGCCAACAAGCCGGGCGGCTCAAACAATGGCTCAATTTTTTACGTCGCCATTACCCCCCGGCGCAGCAGGCTTATGAGCGCCTAAAGACTGAAATCGATGTCCGTGTGTTCGATGCCTGGGTCAGCGCGCAGCCGCTGGGCGCGGGACGCGCCTAGCTCATCCTTTCAACCTGCAACCTAGGCACGGATAAACCATGGACAGTGTGCGTATCGACAAATGGCTGTGGGCGGCGCGCTTTTTTAAAACCCGTTCGCTGGCGACGGACGAGGTCAACAAAGGCCATGTGCAAGTGGCCAAGCAAAACATCAAGCCTTCGCGCGAAGTACGTGTGGGCGACACCCTGACGGTGTGGCAGGCCAAAATACCGCGCGCCATCACCGTCAAAGGCCTGAGCGCAGTGCGCGGCCCGGCGCCGGTGGCGCAAGCCTTGTACGAAGAAAGCGCAGAAAGTACCAGTGCGCGCCTGGCAATGCAGGAACACCGCCGCCTGCATGCCGAACCCGCTGATGCCCTCAGCCATGGGCGCCCCACCAAGCGCGACCGGCGCGATCTGCAAAAAGGCCTGGATGCGCGCTGGAGCGCGTCCATAGACGACTAGCCCAAGCGCCTCACGGGCCAAATCCGTCGTTGCGCGACCAAAGGCCTTGGCGAAGTCGCGTCATTGCCGGGCCGCTGGCCGTAGCAATCGCTGGCTTCTGGCTTTGACGCAAGACACCGCATTGCCGCATGGAATGCCGCGCCGCTAGTGCAGCTTGCGGTGACGACAAAGGGACTCTTGGCGCTTGCGGCGATAATCGGCCCTCGCCTCGCAGCGCCGCCGCCCTCTGGGCTCGCGCCCGCTGGACCATCCGAAAGCTAGCCGATGACCGCCTCCCGCCTCTCCCCTGTTTCCATCTCCCCCGTACAAGACATCGTGGCCGACATGCGCGAGGGCAAAATGGTCATCTTGGTCGATGAAGAAGACCGCGAAAACGAAGGCGATCTGGTACTGGCCGCCGACCACGTAAGCGCCGACGCGATCAACTTCATGGCCCGCTTTGGACGTGGCCTGATTTGCCTGACCCTCACACGCGCCCATTGCCAGCGCCTGCAACTGCCGCCCATGGCAGTGCGCAATGGCACCAAACACTCCACCGCATTTACCGTTTCCATTGAGGCCGCAGAAGGCGTAAGCACTGGCATATCGGCTGCCGACCGCGCCTGCACCGTACGTGCCGCAGTGGCCAAAAACGCCGCGGCGCAGGACCTGGTGCAGCCGGGCCATATTTTTCCTCTGCAAGCGGTCGATGGCGGCGTGCTGATGCGCGCGGGCCATACCGAAGCCGGTTGCGACTTGGCCGCGATGGCCGGTTGCACCCCCGCATCGGTGATTTGCGAAATCATGAAAGACGACGGCACCATGGCGCGCCTGCCGGACCTGCAGTTGTTTGCCGCTGAGCATGGTCTGAAAATCGGCACCATTGCCGACCTGATCGCCCACCGCAGCCGCGTGGAATCGCTGGTAGAGCGCAAAGCCAGCCGGCAATTGCAAACTGCCTTTGGCAGCTTTCAGGCGCATGCCTTTCAAGACTCCACAGGCCATGCCGTGCATCTTGCGCTGGTACAAGGCCAATGGGACCCGTCCGAAGCCGTGGCCGTGCGGGTGCACGAGCCGATGTCGGTGCTCGATGCACTGGAAGCCGGGCGCACTTTGCATTCCTGGAGTCTGGACGCCAGCCTGGCATTTTTGGCGCGCGAGGGCAAAGGCGTGCTAGTGCTGCTCAATTGCGGCGAAACCGGCGAGCAATTGCTGGCGCAGTTTGAGGGCACCGCGCGGCCCGCGCAAGCCCCCGAGCGCGGTCTTATGGATTTACGTACCTATGGCATCGGCGCGCAGATTTTGCGCTTGTGCGGCGTGCAAAAAATGCGACTTATGGGCAGCCCGCGCCGCATGCCCAGCATGGCCGGTTATGGCCTGGAAACCTTAGGCTACTTAAGCGCCCCCGCCCCCTGATTTTTTTGAACCGGAAAGAAACCCATGTTTGGTGCTGACAAAGGCAATATCGACAACGAAGACCAGCGACTTCAAGGCAAAGGCCTGCGCATCGGCATCGTGCAAGCACGCTTTAACCATGACGTCACCGACGCGCTGACCAGCGCCTGCAAGCAAGAGTTGCTGATTCTGGGCGTGGCTGAGCGCGATATCCACCATGTGAGCGTGCCGGGCGCATTAGAGATACCTGTCGCCTTGCAAGCACTGGCAGAAAAATCCAAATTTGATGCGCTGATCGCCATCGGCTGCATCATCCGCGGCGAGACTTACCACTTCGAACTGGTGGCCAATGAATCGAGCGCCGGCGTCACGCGCATCGCGCTGGATTTTCAGCTCCCGATTGCCAACGCCATACTCACCACCGAAAACCTGAGCCAAGCCACCGCGCGCCAATCGGTCAAAGGCAGCGACGCCGCGCGTGTGGCCATTGAGATGGCCAACCTGCTGGAAAAAATTTAATGGCCGAACCCCACGCACCGGCGCATCCGCAAGCACAGCAGGCCAAGCTCAGCAGCACCGGTGTACGCAAAACTGCCACCAAAAACAAACGCAGCCGAGCGCGCGAGTTTGCGGTGCAAGGCCTGTACCAAAGTCTGGTGGGCAAAAACCAGCCCGCCGACATTGATGTGTTTACCCGCGACCTGTCCGGCTTTTCCAAAGCTGACGCGGTGCATTTCGATGCGCTGCTGCATGGCTGCATCGCCCAGGCCGACGCAGCGGACCAACTCATTAGCACCCGCCTGGATAGGCCGCTGGCCGAGATTTCGCCGATTGAACGCGTGGTGCTGTGGATAGGCGTGTACGAAATGCAGCATTGCCCCGATGTGCCCTGGCGCGTGGTGCTCAATGAATGCGTGGAGTTGGCCAAAGAATTTGGCGGCACCGACGGCCACAAATACGTCAATGCGGTGCTCAACGGCCTGGCGCCGGAGCTGCGCGCCCTGGAAGTGCAGGCCGACCGCGCTGCACGCCACAGTGCCTGAACCGATCCGGTCCATGCAAATTTCCCGCCGCGCCCAAGCGATTGAACCTTTTTATGTGATGGAAGTGGCCAAGGCCGCCTCCGCTCTGGCGCAACAGGTGCAAGACAGTGCGCGGCCCATGGTGTTCCTCAACATCGGCGAGCCCGATTTCACCGCGCCACCCCTGGTGCAAGAAGCCGCCGCCCGCGCGATCAGCAATGGCCTCAGCCAATACACCCAAGCCACCGGCCTGCCCGTGCTGCGCGAGCGCATCAGCCACTGGTACCGCCAGCGCTTTGGGCTGGATATTGCGGCCAGCCGCATCGTCGTCACCGCCGGTGCTTCCGCCGCCTTGCAAATGGCCTGCCTGGCGCTGCTCGATGCGGGGGACGAAGTGCTGATGCCCGACCCCAGCTACCCCTGCAACCGGCATTTCGTGAGCGCGGCCGATGCGCGCGCCGTGTTGTTGCCAACCACTGCTGCGCAACGCTTTCAACTGAGTGCCGATCAAGTACGAGACGCTTGGGGCCCCAAGACGCGGGGCGTATTGCTAGCATCGCCTTCCAACCCCACCGGCAGTTCTATCGACCCGGCCGAGATGGCGCGTATCCACCAGATGGTGCAATCGCGCGGCGGTATTAGCCTGGTCGATGAAATTTATTTGCCGCTTAGTTATGACGCGCATTTTGGCCGCAGCGCACTGAGCCTAGACGAATCGGTCATCAGCATCAACAGCTTTTCCAAATACTTCAATATGACCGGTTGGCGCCTGGGTTGGATGGTGCTTCCCCCAGCGCTGGTGCCGGTGATCGAGCGACTAGCGCAAAACCTTTTTATTTGCCCGAGCGCGATTGCCCAGCACGCCGCCCTGGCCTGCTTTGAGGACGAAAGCATCGCGCTGTATGAAAGCCGCCGCCAGGCGTTTGCACAACGGCGCGATTACTTTGTCCCCGCCCTCAATGCATTGGGCTTGAACGTGCCGGTGATGCCCGACGGCGCGTTTTACGCCTGGGCCGATTGCACCGAGGCCTGCGCGCGTTTGGGGCTAAAAGACAGCTGGGATTTTTCCTTTGCTGTGATGGAGCAAGCCCATGTGGCCATCACGCCCGGGCGCGATTTCGGCCCAGCCCACGGCGCGCAATTTGTGCGTTTTTCTACCGCCAGTTCCATGGAACAATTACACACCGCCATCGAGCGGCTACGCATCATGCTGGCCGGATAATGCGGCATTTGCCACAGGCGTTTTTCACCTACAAGGCCTTTCTATGAATCAGGACCTCGATATTCTTCAACTCGTGCTGCACGCCAGCTGGGTAGTGCAGTTGGTGATGCTCTTATTGATGCTGGTCTCCATCGCCAGTTGGTCGGCCATCTTTCGCAAAATATTTGCCCTGCAGCGCGTCAAATCACTGAACGAAGTGTTTGAGCGTGAATTTTGGTCTGGCTCCAGCCTCAACGAGTTGTACACCACGGCGGCGAGCAAAGGCGTGAACTCCGGCCCCATGGAACGCATCTTTGCCAGCGGTATGCGCGAATTTCAAAAGCTGCGTGAGCGCCGCGTCAGCGACGTCGCCACTTTGATGGACGGTGCCCGCCGTGCCATGCGCGCCAGTTTTCAGCGCGAGATGGACGAAGTGGAAAGCAATTTATCGTTTCTCGCTTCGGTGGGCTCGGTGTCGCCCTATGTGGGTTTGTTTGGCACGGTGTGGGGCATCATGCACGCCTTCACCGGCTTGGCGGCTTTGCAGCAAGTGACCCTGGCCAGTGTGGCGCCCGGCATTGCCGAGGCGCTAGTAGCCACTGCTATCGGCCTGTTTGCCGCGATTCCGGCGGTCATCGCTTACAACCGTTTTGCGCGGGACCTAGACCGCATAGCGATTAGCCATGAAACCTTTATCGAAGAGTTTTCCAACATCCTGCAACGCAATGTCAGCGCACAGGCCAATCCCAGCGCACCGCGTTAATTCCATGACGCTGCCATTGCACGCAGGACAGGAGTAAGCACATGCCCGCAGTCAGTTCCCGGGGTCGCGGCAGACGCACCATCAGCGAACCCAATATGGTGCCCTTCATCGATGTGATGCTGGTCTTGCTCATCATCTTTATGGTGACTGCGCCGCTTATTTCACCGAGCGTCGTGGATCTGCCCAGCGTGGGCAGCGCGGCCAAGCAGCCCGATGTGGTAATTCAGATCATCGTCGGAAAAGACAATCTCCTAGAAATCAAAGGCCAGGGCGCCGTGAAGGTAGAGAACCTGGCCAACGCGGTGCGCAAAGCCCAAGCAGCGCATCCGCCCAATACCACCGCCGTAGTCATCAGCGCGGATAAAAGCGTGCAATATGAGCGCGTGGTCAAGGTCATGGATACCTTGCAGCGTGCGGGCATTGCGCGCATCGGCTTGTCGGTGCAACTGGCGCCCTGAACACCATGGCCACGGCCCAGGCACACAGCGATTTTTTACCGCCGCCCTCGCCCGGCTCAGCCCGGGCACTGGTGCTTGCGCTGATCGTGCACGGCTTACTGGTACTGGCGCTGGCCTACGCCGTGCCTTGGCATTTGCAAACGCCAACCGCCACGTTCAGCGCCGAGCTGTGGGCGCCCTTGCCCATGGAAGCCGCACCGCCCGCATTGCCGCCTGAGCCACCAACGCCAGAGGTGGAAAGCATCGTCGCGCCACGCACTCCAGCGCCCGCCCCACCCCCCGAACCGGCACGCGTGGCGCCTCCACCCAGCCCCGCCATTGACGCAGACATTGCCACCGCAGAGCGCAAAGCCCAGCAAAAAAAGCAAGACGAACGCGACAAAGTAGTGCAGGACAAAAAGAAACTGGAAGAGCGCCGTCTCGCGGACAAGCGCGAGCTGCAGCAGCGCAAAGAAGAAGCCCTTAAAGCAGAAAAACAAAAAGCCGATGCGCTGGCGCAAGAGGCCAAGAAAGCGGAAAAGTCCAAACTGAGCAAAGCCGAGGACGCCAAACGCCGCAAAGAACTGGAAGCGGCCAAGGCGGAAGAAGCCAAGCGCCTACAAGAAATTGAGGCAGCCAAAGTTGCTGACGAAAAGCGCCTCAAAGACCTGGAAATCGCCAAGCAGCAAGAAGCCGATCGTTTGCGTGAAGAACAGGCGCAAAGCGATAAGTTGCGCAAAGACGCGCGCGAGCGCGCCCTCAAACTCGCGGGGACTGCGGCGGCCACTTCGGCTGGCAGCGGCAGCGCTAATTCGACCGGTAGTGCGGCGCAAAGCGCGGGGCCGAGCGCGAGTTATGGTGCCAAAGTGGTGGCGGCAATTAGGCCCAATATCTCCACCATCAAAGAATTGAGCGCCAGCCTGACGGCGGAATACGATGTGTACACCGATGCCAGCGGGAAAATTATGAGTGCCAGAATTCGTAAGCGCAGCGGCGACGCCTATTGGGATGATGCGGCGCTGAATGCGATTTTGAAAACCGAGCGACTGCCCTTTGACGAAAACGGGCGGGTCCCATCGCCCATGACGATTAGTCTGCGCCCGCGCGACTGATAGAGCTCGATGTATTTGCGAACTTAGGCTTGCGGAGCCGGACTCAGGCGTCACTGGAATGTTTAGAAACTAGGCGCTGGTGCACCCGTCATGCGTTTTGCGGCCAGGCCGCCTTACTCGTAGGCCACCACCGCCCGGCCCTGGTCCGCATGGGCGCGCCAGCGGGCCAGCGCGGCATCGCTGGGGTAAAAACGGGCGGCATCGCCCAATTGCACTTCGGCGCTGGCGCCTTCGCCCGGCAAGTCCTGCGGGTCGCTATCCGGCGGGCATTCCAGCACAAAGCGCACCGCCAGGCCACGCACCAATTCGCCTTGCTCGCTCATTTCGCGCTTGGCAGGAAACTCGCGCAGCAGCTGGGCTACGTCGGGCGCGCGCCCGTCAGCCTTCACCGCCACGCGCAAATAGCGCCCGAAACGGCAACGCGCTTGCTCCAGGTCCCACATCTGGGTAATCGTAAATTGCATACCGCCGGAAAAGCGATCGGCCTGCACTTTGCCCATGGCAATCACCAGCGCATCTTCTTTGAACCAGTGCTTGTGCGTATTGATCAGCGCTTCGTCGGCACGCGCCTCGATGGCGCCGGATTTGTCGTCTAGTTTGAACAGCGCCAATTTGCCGCGCTGGCCGTTGATGATGCGCATGTCGGTGACGATACCCGCCAGCAATTGCGGTTCGCGGGTCTCCAGCAATTCTTCAATCGGGCGCTTGGCAAAGCGGCGCACTTCCTGCGCCACTTCGTCAAACAAATGGCCCGACAAATAAAAGCCGATGGCGGTTTTTTCTTGCGTGAGCCGCTCTTTCACGCCCCAGGGCAAGGCGGCCACCAATTCGGGCTCTTGGGTGCTGGAGCCATGGTCGTCGCCGTCACCCATGTCAAACAGCCCGACCTGGTGCACATTGGCACTGGCCGCCGCTGAAAATTCGAAGGCCCTGTCCACCGAGGCCAGCAAGCAGGCGCGGTTGAGTTCTAAGGTATCCAATGCACCGGCCTTAATCAGCGCCTCAATGCAGCGCTTGTTGATGCGGCTGCGCTCGACCCGGCGGCAAAAATCAAACAAGCTGGTAAACGGGCCGGGCTCTGCCGTGGGACCGCGCCCTTCGCGCGCCGCCACGATGGCCTCTATGGCCTGCTGGCCCGTGCCTTTGATGGCGCCCAGGCCATAGCGGATTTCGCGGTTAGAAATAGGTTCGAAGCGATGCACGCCACGGTTGATATTGGGCGGCTCGAACTGCAGACCTAAGCGTTCGGCGTCTTCAAACAAGAGTTTGAGCTTGTCGGTGTTGTCCATCTCCACCGTCATATTGGCGCAGAAAAACTCGGCCGTGTAATGCACCTTGATCCAGGCCGTGTGGTAGGCCAGCAGCGAATAGGCGGCGGCATGCGACTTGTTAAAGCCGTAGCCAGCAAAGCGCTCCATCAAGTCGAAAATTTCGTCGGCTTTTTCCTGCCCGATGTCGTTCTTGGCCGCACCAGCGCGAAAGATGTCCCGGTGCTCGGCCATTTCCTCGGCTTTTTTCTTGCCCATGGCCCGGCGCAACATGTCCGCGCCGCCCAGCGAGTAGCCGCCCAAAATCTGCGCGGTCTGCATCACCTGTTCCTGGTAGACCATGATGCCGTAGGTCTCGGACAGCATTTCGGCCACCAGCGGGTGCGGGTACTCCACTTCCTCGCGCCCATGCTTGCGCGCCACGAAGCTGGGGATCAAGTCCATCGGGCCGGGCCGGTACAAGGCGTTCAGCGCAATCAGGTCTTCCAAGCGCGTGGGCTTGGCATCGCGCAGCATGCCTTGCATGCCACGGCTTTCAAACTGGAACACGGCTTCGGTTTGTCCGGCAGAAAACAAGCGGTACACCGCTTCGTCATCCAGCGGCAAGTCTTCGTAATTGAAGTGTTCCTGGCCCCGGTGGCGCGCCCGAATCAGGTCGCGCGCAATCTCCAAAATCGTCAGGGTAGCCAAGCCCAAAAAGTCAAACTTCACCAGGCCAATCGCCTCGACGTCGTCTTTGTCAAACTGGCTCACTGCTGATTCGCTGCCAGGTTGCTGGTAGAGCGGGCAAAAATCAGTGAGCTTGCCCGGCGCAATCAGCACGCCGCCTGCGTGCATACCTACGTTGCGCGTCAAGCCTTCGAGTTTGCGCGCCAGTTCCAACAAGGTCTTGACGTCTTCTTCCTGTGCTTCCCGCTGCGCCAATAACGGCTCGGCCTCACTGGCATAGATCGTTTTATCGTCTTTTTTGCGATCAGCCGCAGGTGGCGGCAATTGCAGCGTCACCGAAGTGCCAGGCTTATTCGGAATCAGTTTGCTAATGCCATCGCAAAAGTTATAGCCCAGGTCCAGCACGCGCCCGACATCGCGAATCGCAGCGCGCGCGGCCATGGTGCCAAATGTGACGATTTGGCTGACCGCTGCTTTGCCGTACTTTTCTTTGACGTAATCAATCACCCTGTCCCGGTTGGTCTGGCAAAAGTCGATATCAAAGTCGGGCATGGAAACCCGCTCGGGATTGAGAAAACGCTCGAATAGCAAGTTGTAGCGCAGCGGGTCCAGGTCGGTGATTTTGAGCGAATACGCGACCAGTGAACCGGCACCCGAACCGCGCCCCGGCCCGACCGGGCAGCCATTGCTTTTGGCCCAGTTAATGAAGTCGCCGACAATCAAAAAATAGCCCGGAAAGCCCATTTTGATAATCGTTTCTAGCTCAAACTCCAAACGCTCCAGGTAGCGTGGCATCTGTTGCGCGCGCAAGGCTTCATCTGGGTAGAGATGCGCCATGCGCTCTTGCAATCCGAGGTGCGAGGCATGGCGAAAGTATTCCTCCGGGCTCATGCGCACACCGTCGACCAAAGGCGTGGGGAAATCGGGCAATTGCGGTTTGCCCAACACCAGACTCAAGTTGCAGCGCTTGGCTATTTCCAGCGTGTTGACCAGCGCCGACGGAATGTCGGCAAACAGTTCCTGCATTTGGGCGGCAGTTTTGAAATACTGCTCGCGGGTGAAGCGGCGCACCCGGCGCGGGTTGCTGAGCAACTCGCCGTCAGAAATGCACACACGCGCCTCATGCGCTTCAAAATCATCGGCATGCGCAAACTGCACCGGGTGGGTGGCCACCACCGGCAAATGCATACGTGCTGCCAGTTGGACAGTGGATGCCACGTGGGCTTCGTCCTCGGGCCGTCCAGCGCGTTGCAATTCCAGGTAAAAGCGATGCGGAAACAAGCTGGACAGTTGCAAAGCGCAATCATGGGCGCGGGCCTGGTCGCCCTGCATCAAGGCCTGACCCACCGGGCCAGCCTGCGCACCGCACAGGCAGAGCAAACCGGCATTGAGTTCCTGCAACCACGCTTTGCGCAGCACCACTTGCGCCTTGCCGGTGTTTTGCGTGTGGGCACGCGCCAGCAATTCAGACAGATTCAAATAGCCTTGCGCGTTTTGCACCAGCAGCACCATGCGCGAGCTTTGGGACGCATCGGCCGCAAAACCCTCCACCAACACTTCGGCCCCGATCAGCGGCTTGACGCCCTGGCCCCGGCAGGCCCGGTAAAACTTGACGGTGGCAAACAGATTATTCAAGTCGGCGATGGCCAGCGCCGGTTGGCCGTCAGCAGCGGCCAATTGCGCCACCTCATCGACCCGGGTGGTACCGTCCACGACGGAAAATTCGGTGTGCAGGCGCAGGTGAACAAACATGGATGCATTGTAGGCAGCAGCCTCGCACTTGACCGCAATTGGCGCCGCATTGGCAGCGGTATCGCGCGGCCCGAGGTTCGCCTGGAAAGTCGACGCGGCAATCATGCTGCCCACCTGGCTATAATGATGGGCTTTGCTGCTTACGCTGCCCCACGGGCAGACTGTTTGGCAGCAACGGGTTACCGCCACCCGGATTTTGGCGAGGTGAGGTTTGGTTGCGCTGACTTGTCAGGCGCAGCCGGGCCGTTTCAAAGTATCGGAGTGTCCTTATGGCACGCGTATGTGAAGTCACGGGCAAAGGCCCGATGGTCGGAAACAATGTTTCCCACGCCAATAACAAAACCAAGCGCCGTTTTCTGCCCAATCTGCAGTACCGCCGTTTCTGGGTTGAATCTGAAAACCGCTGGGTGCGTATGCGTATTTCAAACGCCGGCTTGCGCCTGATCGACAAAAACGGCATTGACGCCGTGCTCGCAGACCTGCGCGCACGCGGCCAGGCATAAGGAGTAGCACCATGGCAAGCAAAGGCGGACGCGAAAAAATCAAGCTCGAATCCACAGCGGGCACCGGTCACTTTTATACGACCAGCAAAAACAAGAAAACCATGCCCGAGAAAATGCTGATCAAGAAATTTGATCCGAAAGCTCGCAAGCATGTGGACTACAAAGAAACCAAATTGAAGTAAACACTTCAATCCGGTACCAAACAAAAAGCCCGCTACGCGGGCTTTTTTTATTGTGGGCTACTGCGTTGTGACGCACTATGCAGGCGTATCTGCTACTGCATCGACTCGCGTCGAGCGCCATTGGCGCTCGACGGCACGCTCAAGCCAGTTGCGTGGAACGCAGCTTGAACGAGAACTCGCGCAGGGTGGCAATGCCGCTGTCTTCGGCCCGGTGGCACCAGGCGGCCAAATCGGAGGTAAGTTGCTCACGGGAGACGGCGGTGTTGAGCCACATTTGGCGCAATTCCTCGCGCATGGTGACCATTTTGTCCAATACCGGTGAAGCGGCGCGGGCCAAGGCCAGTTGTGGGATCGCCGCTGCCGGGATTTTTTCGGCATCGCGGTGCGCCCACAATTTGGCGGCTTTGATGGCTGCCGTATCCGCGCTGAGGGCTTTCATGGCCGCGAGTTCCTGGCGCACGGTAGCCTGCATTTGCTTGGCAAAACCGGCCATGATTTCATAGCGGTTGGCAATTAGCGCTTCCAGGGTCTTCTCGTCGGCCACCGGACGCACATCGCCATAAGCGGCTTTGGGCGGTGTTTTCTTCACATGCGCTAGACCTGCGAACTGCAATATTGAGATGTACATCCAACCGATATCGAACTCATAGGGCTTGACCGAGAGCTTGGCCGAGGTGGGATAGGTGTGGTGGTTGTTATGCAATTCCTCGCCGGCAATGATGATGCCCCAGGGAGAAATATTGGTGCTGGCGTCAGGCGACTCGAAGTTGCGATAGCCCCAGAAGTGCGCAGCGCCATTAATGATGCCCGCTGCGGTAATCGGCGTCCAAGCCATTTGTACTGCCCACACGGTAAGGCCCAGGGCGCCGAACAGGGTCAGGTTGATCACCAGCATCAAGCCCACGCCCTGCCAAGAGAAGCGGGTGTAGAGATTGCGCTCCATCCAGTCGTCCGGCGTGCCGTGGCCGTAGCGCGCCATGGTTTCTTTATTTTTGGATTCGGCCCGGTACAACTCGGCGCCTTGAAACAAGACTTTGCGGATGCCGTATACCTGCGGGCTGTGTGGATCGTCAGGCTGCTCGCACTTGGCGTGGTGCTTGCGGTGGATGGCGGCCCATTCTTTGGTCACCTGGCCGGTGGTCAGCCACAGCCAGAGCCTGAAAAAATGCGCCACTGCGGGGTGCAAATCCAAAGCCCGGTGCGCCTGGTGCCGGTGTAAAAACACGGTCACACTGATCATGGTGATGTGGGTCAGCGCGAGGGTGAAAAGAATAACTTGCCACCAGGCCAGGTGCCAGGTGCCATGGCCTAGCCACTCAAGAATGGCGTTGAACATTGCCGAATCGGTCAAAAACATGGATCTGCATCTTTCATAAATGGTGGCCGTGCCCAGAGGCGCACCGGCTTTTCACTTCCCTGTCGCTCCGCCGATTGTAAAAAGGTGGCGGCGCTTTAGGGCAAG
>CAJBBZ010000145.1 GCA_903951445.1 uncultured beta proteobacterium | reverse complement strand
TCCCGTGGTCATAGGCCTGGATTTTTATGGCATGAGCAGTACCGACAAAAGTGTCTGGTTTGGCATATTGGCCTTGATGGTGGTGGAAATTGGCCTGGTGCATCCGCCCGTAGGGATGAATGTGTTCATCATCAACCGGCTGGCTAAAGACGTGCCGCTGGTGGAAACCTTCAAGGGTGTGGTGCCCTTCCTGATTTCGGACTTTTTGCGCATCGCGCTCTTGCTGGCCTTTCCTGCTATTTCGCTGGTCTTGGTACATAGCTTTCAAACCTAATGTCTGCTTCGCGCACTATCCGCACCCAAGTCGCTATCGTGGGCGCAGGCCCTGCCGGTTTGCTGTTGGGCCAATTGCTGCACCGCGCGGGCATTGATGCGGTGCTGATCGAGCGCCAAAGCGCGGACTATGTGCTGGGCCGCATCCGCGCCGGGGTGCTGGAGCAGGTCACCATGGATTTGCTGGACGAGGCGGGCGTGGGCCAGCGCATGCATGCCGAGGGCCTGGTGCACAGCGGCTTTGACATGGTGTGCGAGGGCTTACGCAAGCGCGTTGAGCTCTCTGAACTCACCGGCGGGAAAACCGTGATGGTCTACGGACAGACCGAGGTGACGCGCGACCTGATGGACGCACGCCAAGGCGCAGGGTTGGCCACCTACTACGAAGCGCAGGCGGTGCAGATACAAGACTTTGATACGAAGCAGCCGCGCGTGTGTTTTGAACACGCGGGCCAGCGCATCGCGCTAGTCTGCGATTTCATTGCCGGGTGCGATGGCTTTCATGGCGTGTGCCGCGCCAGCGTACCGCCAGATGCTATGCAGACTTTTGAAAAAGTCTATCCTTTTGGTTGGCTGGGCATTTTGTCCGACACCAAGCCTTTGCACCATGAACTGATTTACGCCAGTACCGCGCGCGGTTTTGTGTTGTGTTCGCAGCGCAGCAGCACGCGCAGCCGCTATTACCTTCAAGTGCCACTAACGGACACGCTAGACCAGTGGAGCGATCAGGCTTTTTGGGATGAGTTGCGCTTGCGCCTGGGGTCGCAACAGTGCGCGTCCTTGGTGACCGGCCCCTCGATTGAGAAAAGCATTGCGCCCTTGCGCAGCTTTGTGGCTGAGCCTATGCGCTTTGGGCGACTTTTTTTGGCGGGCGACGCCGCGCACATTGTTCCACCCACGGGTGCCAAAGGTTTGAACCTGGCGGCCAGCGACGTCAAATACCTGAGCCAAGCGCTACGCGATTTTTATCTGGAGCGATCGAGCGCCGGTATCGACCATTATTCAGACCGTTGCCTGCGCCGCGTCTGGAGGGCTGAGCGCTTTTCTTGGTGGTTCACCACGCTGATGCACCGCTTCCCCGCCGATGGCGACATTGACAACAAACTCAAACAAGCGGAGCTGGACTACTTGTTGCATTCTGAGGCGGGCTTGCGCAGTCTGGCTGAAAACTATGTCGGCCTGCCTTTGAACTTTGCCGAAGCCGACGTCTGAGTCGCGCCACTTTTTGAAAGTCCACTGCCATGATCATCGACTGCCACGGCCACTACACCACCGCGCCCAAGGCGCTGGAAGACTGGCGCAACCGCCAGATCGCAGGCATCAAAGACCCGGCGATCATGCCGCATGTGTCCGACTTGAAGATCAGCGACGACGAATTGCGCCACAGCATAGAAAGCAATCAACTGCGCTTAATGAAAGAACGCGGCAGTGACATCACCTTGTTTTCGCCGCGCGCGTCGTTCATGGCGCATCACATCGGCGACTTTGCGGTGTCTTCCACCTGGGCGGCGATTTGCAATGAGCTTTGCTTTCGCGTGTCCACTTTGTTTCCGGAACACTTCGTGCCGGTGGCCATGTTGCCGCAGTCGCCTGGTGTGGACCCGGCGACGTGTATTCCCGAGTTAGAGAGATGCGTCAAAGCATACGGCGCGGTCGGCATCAACTTAAACCCCGATCCTTCCGGCGGCCACTGGACCAGCCCGCCTTTGAGCGACAAGCACTGGTACCCGATTTACGAAAAAATGGTTGAGTACGACTTACCGGCCATGATCCATGTGTCCACCAGTTGCAATGCCTGTTTTCACACCACGGGTGCGCATTACCTGAACGCCGACACCACGGCTTTCATGCAATGCCTGACTAGCGATTTGTTCAATGACTTTCCGACGCTGAAGTTTTTGATACCCCACGGCGGCGGTGCCGTGCCTTACCACTGGGGCCGTTTTCGGGGCCTGGCGCAAGAGCTGAAAAAACCCTTGCTCGAAGAACATTTGCTGAACAATATTTATTTCGATACCTGTGTTTACCACCAGCCGGGTATCGATTTGCTCAACACCGTCATACCGGTGAAAAACGTGTTGTTCGCGTCCGAGATGATTGGCGCGGTGCGCGGCATAGACCCGCAAACCGGTCACTACTACGACGACACCAAGCGCTACATCGCCAACAGCAAGCTGCTGTCGGATGGCGATAGGCATGCAATATTTGAAGCCAATTCGCGCCGCGTGTTTTCGCGCCTGGACGCACGTTTGAAAAAGAAAGGCCTTTGACATGCACTACCCCTTAGGAACCGTCAAGCGCAACATCGTGCGCGCGGATAAAGCGGCGGTGGAAAAGCTTGCTCAATTTGGTGTGGCGACTGTTCACGAGGCCATGGGCCGCCTGGGCTTGATGCACACCATCATGCGACCGATTTATGCGGGTGCGCGCGTCAGCGGCCCGGCAATCACGGTCTTGCTGCATCCCGGCGATAACTGGATGATGCATGTAGTGGCCGAGCAAATCCAGCCGGGCGATATCGTGGTGGCTGCCATCACCGCGCCATGCACCGATGGCTATTTCGGCGACTTGTTGGCGACATCTTTCATGGCGCGCGGTGCGCGGGGGCTCATCATCGACGCCGGTGTGCGCGATGTGGATGAACTCACGCACATGGGCTTCCCGGTCTGGAGCCGCGCCATCAGCGCCAAAGGCACTATCAAGGCCACGGTCGGTTCGGTCAACGTGCCAGTGGTCTGCGCGGGTGCAGCAGTGAACGCAGGCGATGTCATCGTCGCGGACGACGATGGTGTGGTGGTGGTGCCAGCGTCTATTGCCCAACAAGTGGCCGATGCGGCGGCAGCGCGCGAGGCGCTGGAAGGTGAAAAGCGCGCCAAACTGGCGGCAGGTGTTTTGGGCTTGGACATGTACAAGATGCGCGAAGGCTTGGAAAAAGCCGGCTTGAAATACATCGATTGATTAGCCAAGCATTAAGACCCGCACTATGACGGCATTACCTGCAGTCCCAGACCAATCGCAGCAATGGCGCGTGGGTCTGATCGGCTACGGCGAAGTTGGGCGCATCTTGGCTGAAGACCTGCGGGCCCAAGGGCTGCAGGTCAGCGCCTATGACAGCAAGCTTGGCTCGTTGGCCGGTGGGCAGGCTGAAGGCGCGCATAGTGCACCGTCTGCCACCCATGCTATGAAACAGCATGCACTCGGTATCGGTGTGGCTTTGCAGGATACGCCTGCCCAAGTCTGCGCCGACAGCGATTTAGTGATTTGCGCGGTTACCGCCAGCCAGACCCTGGCCGCCGCAAAGGCTTGTGCGCCGCACCTGTTACCGCAAGCGTTTTTTCTGGATGTGAACTCTGCTTCCCCCGGTACCAAGCTGGCAGCGGCTGCTTTGATTGACGGCGCAGGTGCGCGTTATGTCGAAGCGGCGGTGATGACCAGTTTGCCGCCGCACCGCATACAAGTGCCTATGTTGCTGGGTGGTTCCCATGCGTCTGCTTTATTGACTGCGTTGAATCAACTTGGCTTCAAGGCCAAGCTCGCCAGCGAACAAATCGGCGTGGCGTCTGCCACCAAGATGTCGCGCAGCATCATGGTCAAGGGCATGGAAGCCATGGTGATTGAAAGCCTCACCACGGCGCGTCATTACGGCGTGGAGGACGCGGTGATCGCGTCTTTGTATGAAACCTTTCCCGGCATCGATTGGGAAAAACAGGCCGCGTATTTTTTCCAGCGCGTGATCGAACACGGCCGACGCCGCAGCGAAGAAATGCGCGAAGTCGCGCTCACGGTGCAAGAGGCTGGACTCACACCTTGGCTGGCAATGGCCGCAGCAGAAAGACAATCGCATACCGCAGATTTAGTCGATGAAGGTGTGTTCGGCAAGCGCGGTGAAACATCTTTTGCACGCAGCGCAGATTGGCGCACAGAAGCCGACCGTTTATTGCGCTTGCATTCCAACAACAAAAAGCAAACCCTATGAGCAAACCTAGCACTGGCGATTTCACCAAAACCAGCGGTTGGCTGGATTGGTACGACGGCCCGACCAAACCGCGCTTTGTGTTACCTGCTGGTGCAGTGGACGCGCATTGCCATGTGTTTGGCCCGGGGGATACTTTCCCTTATGCGCCCGAGCGCAAGTACACGCCGTGCGATGCGTCTGCGGCGCAATTGTTCGCTTTGCGCGACCACTTAGGTTTTGACAAAAACGTCATCGTGCAAGCCACTTGCCACGGCGCGGACAACCGGGCTTTACTCGATGCTTTGGAGCGAGCTGACGGCAAAGCAAGAGGCGTTGCCACGGTCAAGCGCAGCATCAGCGATGCAGAGATTCAAAGCATGCACGACGCCGGTGTGCGCGGCGTGCGGTTCAATTTCGTCAAACGCTTGGTCGACTTCACACCCAAAGATGAATTGTTGGAGATTGCTTCGCGCATCAAAGCCTGGGGCTGGCATGTGGTGATTTATTTCGAAGCCGTGGACTTGCCCGAGTTGTGGGATTTCTTCACTACATTGCCGACCACGGTGGTGGTGGACCACATGGGCAGGCCCGATGTGTCCAAGCCCTTGAACGGACCCGAGTTCAGTTTGTTCATGCAGTTCATGCGCGAGCACAGCAATGTGTGGAGCAAAGTCTCTTGCCCTGAACGCTTGAGCCTGACCGGTCCGAAAGCCTTACACGGCGAAGCCGCGCCTTACCGCGACGTGGTGCCGTTTGCGCGCCATGTGGTGGAGAGTTTTCCTGACCGAGTGTTATGGGGCACCGACTGGCCGCATCCGAATTTGAAAGACCACATGCCGGACGACGGTTTGCTGGTGGACTTCATTGCGCAAATTGCTGTCACGCAGGAATTGCAGCGTAAGTTGCTGGTGGACAACCCGACACGTTTGTATTGGTCTTGACAGATAAGAAAGAACCACATGGCACTCGATAAACCTTACCTTGATGTTCCGGGCACGACGGTATTTGACATGGAGCAATCACGCAAAGGCTACGGGCTCAACCAGTTTTGCATGTCGCTGATGAAGGCCGACAACCGCGCCCGATTCAAAGCCAATGAACGCGCTTACCTGGACGAGTGGGACATGAGCGAAGAACAAAAGCAAGCGGTACTGGCGCGCGATTTGAACTGGTGCATACGCACCGGCGGCAATATTTATTTCTTGGCCAAGATAGGCGCGACCGATGGCAAAAGCTTTCAGCAAATGGCCGGCAGCATGACCGGCATGAGCGAAGACGAATACAGAAACATGATGATTGGCGGCGGTCGCTCGGTGGAAGGCAACCGCTACATCGGTGAAGACGGTAACGCGCAAGCGCACAAACAGCCTCAAGGCAGTGCTGGTAGCGCAAGCAGCGCAGGAGCCGCATAAACATGGCACATATCACCGCATCGGTTTACACCTCGCACGTGCCCGCTATAGGCGCGGCGCTGGATATGGGCAAGACGCAAGAGCCATATTGGCAACCCGTGTTCGCCGGTTATGAATACTCCAAACAATGGATGGAGCAAAACACACCGGATGTGATTTTTCTGGTGTTCAACGACCACGCTACTGCCTTCAGTCTGGACATGATTCCGACATTCGCCATAGGCACAGCCGCGCAATACACACCGGCTGATGAGGGCTGGGGGCCGCGCCCGGTGCCCGTGGTGCAAGGTCATCCTGAGTTGGCAGCGCACATCGCGCAGTCGGTGATTCAACAGGATTTCGATCTGACCATCGTCAACAAAATGGACGTGGACCACGGCCTGACCGTGCCGCTGTCCTTGATGTGCGGTCAATCGCAAACCTGGCCTTGTCCGGTGATTCCGTTTGCGGTCAACGTCGTGCAGTACCCCGTGCCCAGTGGTCAGCGTTGTTTCAACCTCGGCAAAGCGATAGCCAAAGCCGTCAACAGTTTTGACGCCGATTTGAATGTGCAGATCTGGGGCACTGGCGGCATGAGTCACCAGTTGCAAGGGCCGCGCGCAGGCTTGATCAACACGCAGTTTGATAACGCGTTTTTAGACCGATTGATCACCGATCCTGCAGGACTGGCACAAATGCCGCATATCGACTATGTGCGCGAGGCTGGAAGTGAGGGGATCGAGCTGGTAATGTGGCTGATTGCCCGCGGCGCCATGAGCGATATCAGTGGTGGTGGCGCGCCGCAGGTGAAGCACCGTTTCTATCATGTTCCGGCGAGCAATACGGCGGTCGGACATTTGATTTTGCAAAATCAATTGGATTAATTGATTTCAAACATCAGACCAACAAAAGGATTCCCATGACCATCAAAGTAGCCCTGACCGGTGCCGGCGCATTCGGCATTAAGCATTTGGACGGCATCAAGTTGATCGACGGCGTGGAAGTGGTGTCGCTGATTGGCCGTGATCTCGCTAAGACGCAAGAGGTGGCCGACAAATACGGCGTCTCCCATGTCACCACCGACTTGAACGACAGCCTTGCTATCAAAGAAGTAGACGCCGTCATTTTGTGCACGCCCACGCAAATGCATGCTTCGCAATCTATCGCCTGTTTGAACGCGGGCAAGCATGTGCAAGTGGAAATTCCGTTGTGCGATGTGTACCGTGACGGCGCTCAAGTGGTGGAACTGCAAAAGCAAACCGGTTTGGTTGCCATGTGCGGACACACGCGCCGCTTCAACCCCAGCCACCAGTATGTGCACCAGCAAATTCAGGCGGGAAAGTTCAACATCTACCAGATGGATGTGCAAACCTATTTCTTTCGCCGCACCAACATGAACGCGCTGGGTCAACCGCGCAGCTGGACAGACCATTTGCTGTGGCACCACGCGGCGCACACCGTGGATTTATTCGCTTACCAGGCCGGTAGCCCGGTGGTGAAGGCCAACGCCATGCAAGGGCCGATTCACCCGACGCTCGGCATCGCTATGGACATGAGTATTCAGCTGCAAGCGGCCAATGGCGCGATGTGCACGCTGTCGCTCAGCTTCAACAACGACGGGCCGCTGGGTACCTATTTCCGCTATATCGGGGACACGGCCACCTACATCGCCCGCTACGACGATTTGTTCAACGGCAAGGAAGAAAAGCTGGATGTGTCCCACGTGGCCGTGTCTATGAACGGCATCGAATTACAAGACCGCGAATTTTTTGCCGCCATCCGCGAAGGCCGCGAGCCCAATGCCAGCGTGGCCCAGGTGCTGCCTTGCTACCAGGTGCTGCACGATCTGGAGCAGCAGTTATCCGTGGCCTAAGCCGCCTGCCTTAGACCGTGCGGACTCGCCACCCGGGGGTCGGCGCATGGTTTCTAGGACAATGGGCTTTTAGAAAGAATTTGCTGTGACTGAAGGATGGATCTGGCTGGCGGCGCTTGTATTGGGCCTGCACACCGTATTGCTGTTGGTGCTTTTGCTGCGCCGCGCGCCCGGTGCCGCGCAAACGGAGCAAATGGCGCAGGCCACGCAGTCGGTCTTAGCCGCGCTGCAAGCCCAGGCTGAGCGCCTAGACCGCTTAGAGCGCGAACTGCGCGGGGACTTGGCCGAGTCCGCCCGCGACAGCCGCCAGGAGGCCTTTCAAAGCATGGCGACTTTTCAGCAAACCCTCACCCAACAAAGCGCCGAAGCCACCCGTACGCAAAACACCCAGATTGACGCCTTTGGCCAGCAACTGGCAGTTTTACAAAAAAACCTGTCTGACACCTTGAGCACGCAGCTGGGCGCCCTAAGCGAATCCAATGCGCGGCGCATCGCTGAGCTGGGCGAAACCAGCGCCCGTACCCTGGCCGAAGTGCGTACCACGCTGGGAGCGCAGCTCATGCAATTGCAAACCACCAATGCCGCCAAGCTGGACGAAATGCGCGCCACGGTAGATGAGAAGCTACAAACCACTTTGCAGGCGCGCTTGGGCGAGAGCTTCAAGCAAGTGGCCGACCGGCTGGAGCAAGTGCACAAAGGGCTGGGCGAAATGCAAACCCTGGCCCAGGGCGTGGGCGACCTGAAGCACTTGCTCAGCAACGTCAAGACGCGCGGCATTTTTGGCGAGGCCCAATTGGCCGCATTGCTGGAGCAAGTGTTTGTGCCGGACCAGTACGCCACCCAGGTAGCCACCCGGCCGGGCAGTAAAAACGTGGTGGACTTTGCCATCAAGCTGCCGGGCAAGGCCGAGGACGGCACGCCGCTGTGGCTGCCGATTGACGCCAAATTTCCGAACGAGGATTACGAGCGTTTGCTGGACGCGCAAGGCCGGGCGCATTTCGCCGACGCCGAAGCGGCGGCTAAAGCGCTGGAACTGCGCATCCGGCTGGAAGCCAAGTCCATCGCCGACAAGTACATCGAGCCGCCTTACACCACTGACTTTGCGATTTTGTTTTTGCCCACCGAAGGCTTGTATGCCGAGGTGCTGCGCCGTCCGGGTTTGATGGAGTCTTTGCAGCGCGATCACCGTATCACGCTGGCCGGGCCGACCACTTTGCTGTCCATGCTCAGCTCTTTGCAAATGGGGTTTCGCACGCTGGCCCTGGAAAAGCGCTCTAGCGAGGTCTGGCAAGTGCTGGGGGCGGTCAAGACCGAGTTTGGCAAGTTTGGCGATGTGCTGGCCAAGGTCAAGTCGCAAACCGAAACCGTGCTCAAGACCCTGGACAACGCCGAGGTGCGCAGCCGTGCCATGGGCCGGGCGCTGAAAAAAGTGGAGGGCTTGCCGGAAGCGCAGGCCACCGGCCTGATACCGCTGGATAAGGACTTTGACAGCGACGACGGACATTCACAGACGTGAGCGAACCCGCGCCGCACGCCCGCACGGGCGCTGCGTTATCGAACGAAGCGGGGAACACGCAGGCCACCATGCGCGGCGGCTGGCTACCCCGCCTAATTGCTGGTCATGTTTTTCTGCATTCCAGCATGGTGGCTATGCGTATGGCCACGCCCTTGTTGGCGCTTCGAATGGGGCATAGCGCCTGGCACGTCGGTTTGTTACTGTCGCTGTTTTCGCTCAGCCAGGTGTTTTTGTCCTTACCCGCCGGGCGTTATGCCGACCGCCATGGTTTGCAGCGGCCCGTGCGCCTAGCGGTGCTGTCGGCCTTGGTGGGTGCGGCCCTGTCGCTGCTATTGCCGGTGTTTGAAGTGATGTGTGTCAGCGCCCTTTGCATGGGCGCGGCCAGCGGCATTGCGTCGGTCGCTTTGCAGCGCCATGTGGGCCGGGCTGCGCGCGATAGCGTGGAGCTGCGCCGCGTGTTCAGCTGGCTGGCTATCGGGCCGGCGATATCGAATTTTTTTGGCGCGGTGGCCGCGGGTGTACTCATCGACTACGGCGCGCTGGCCATGCCTGAAGGTTTGTCGCACCCGGGCTTTAGGGCGGCATTTTTGTTTGCGTTGTGCATGCCTTTGCTTAGCGCCTGGTGCATCCGGGGCGTACCCGAGCTAGCGCCGGTGACACCATCCACCGGCCCACAAGCTTCCGCCTGGTATTTGCTCCAATCGCCGCCCATGCGCCGCTTACTGATGGTGAACTGGCTCTTGTCCTCGTGCTGGGATGTGCATACTTTTGTGGTGCCAGTGCTGGGCCACGAACGTGCGCTCAGTGCGTCGGTAATAGGAACGATTTTGGGAGGATTCGCCGTGGCCACCGTGGGGGTGCGATTGTTGATTCCCATTGCCGCCGCCCAGGTCAAAGAGTGGCATGCGCTGACCGCGTCGATGGTGCTGACGGCCAGTGTTTTCCTGGTTTATCCCTTTATGCACTCAGCCTGGGGTATGGGTGTGTGCTCGGTCATTCTGGGTATCGCGCTAGGCGCGGTGCAACCCATGATCATGAGCACGCTGCACCAGATCACGCCGCATGCCCAGCACGGGCAGGCCATTGGCTTGCGCCTGACGACGATTAATTTTTCCAGCGTGGTCATGCCTTTGCTCTTTGGCAGCGCTGGTGCGGTGGTCGGTGTGAGCGTGGTATTTTGGACCGTGGGCACCCTGGTGGCCCTGGGTGCACGCAGCGCCTGGCGTTTGAGGGCGTAAAAAAAGCCCCCGAAGGGGCTTACATCGTCTTCCGACAGCGATATGGGCTTAGACGCGCTTGCGGTATTCGCCGGTGCGGGTGTCGATTTCGACTTTGTCGCCCTGGGCCACAAAAATGGGCACACCGATTTCAAAGCCAGTGGCAATTTTGGCGGGCTTTAAAACCTTGCCCGAGGTGTCGCCTTTGACGGCGGGCTCGGTCCAGGTGATTTCACGCACCACGCTGGTGGGCAACTCCACCGAGATGGCTTTGCCGTCGTAGAACACGACTTCCACTTCCATGCCGTCTTCCAGGTAGCTGAGCGAATCGCCCATGTTTTCGGCTTCGACTTCGTACTGGTTGTAGTCAGCGTCCATGCAGACATACATGGGGTCGGCGAAGTAAGAGTAGGTGCACTCTTTTTTGTCCAAGATGACCTGGTCCATTTTGTCGTCGGCCTTGAACACCACTTCGGTGCCGAAATTGGCGATCAGGCTTTTGAGCTTCATGCGTACGGTGGCCGAGTTGCGGCCGCCACGGCTGTATTCGGTTTTCAGAACGACCATTGGGTCTTTGCCGTGCATGATCACATTACCGGCACGAATTTCCTGGGCAATTTTCATAAACAATCCGTCAGATTGGGGGGCCGCTAGAGGCAGCCTTAGACCGCGAAATGCGGCGGGGCGTGGTGCAGCGCCAAAACGCATAATTCACCAGCAAAGCCTGCTATTTTATCGCGAATCCCTTGCTCGGCCTGTGCGTCATGCTGGCCTGGGCGCGCCACAGACCTCAGGTGGGCGCGGGTTTAGGGCCTGTCCGGTGGGCGTTTTGGTGCCGCGCTGCAAGGCCCATTCGATCAATTGGCTGGATAAATCCTTGTTTTGCGCTAGCCGGGTGGCAAGGGCATGGGCGTTTTGCGGCCAGGTGGAATCGGGCTCCCAGGGCCAGGTCAATTCGGGTGCAGCTTGATTATCCGCAGGCGTGCCGTTCCAGAAGCTATGCCAGGCGCGCAAGGGCGCATCGGCGGCTAGAGCCTCCAAATAAGCCAGCAGTTTGGGGCCGTGGGCGCCGTCGTCCTGCGGGTAAATCTGCCAAACACAAGGTTTACCGGCCTGCACCGCCTGGGCCAGCGAGTCCTCGCCGCGCACCAGATTAAGGTCGCACAGGCCCAGCAATTGGTCGAAAGTGCTTTGCGGCAGAAAGGGCAGAAAGCGCAGGC
The DNA here is from genome assembly GCA_903951445.1 of uncultured beta proteobacterium. GTDB lineage: Bacteria > Pseudomonadota > Gammaproteobacteria > Burkholderiales > Burkholderiaceae_C > Allorhodoferax. The sequence continues at coordinate 30,516 of CAJBBZ010000145.1, read as the reverse complement.
GCAGCGGGCCCCAGTGGCATTCCTCCAGGGCGGCGGTGGTGGATTGGGTTGCAGCCCTTGGAATATCGCCAGAGATAAAGGTGCTGCGGTTTACCCTACCCGGGCTCGCGACTTCAGAGGCACCGACCGTGCTGGGCAGTGCAGCCAGCGCAAATCGCACCGCGTCAGCGCTTTGCCCGGCTGTGACCAGTAATTGCACAGCTTGCGCGCTACGGTGCAGGGCTTGAAGTAAGGCCGCAATCGGCGCGTTGGCGTAAGCAAATAACAGTACGGTACGTTCCCCGGATGCAGCAGGTGCAAACGCGGCCAGCGCCGGTTCTGCCCAGGAGGCGGTGCCGGCTTGTGCAATGGCTCCGCGCAACAAACCGCCGCTTGCCGGGCTGAAACCAGGATAGAAAAAATACTTGGCCCACCCCCTGGCCGGCCCCTGCAATACCGGCGAGGGCAGGCCATGGCTGCGCAGCGCAAATGGCTCGGCGCTGAGGTACTCCAAATTGATCCAAGCGGGGCGCTGCGCCAGGGTGTTGGCTGCTTGCACCTGGCTTTGCAGCCAGACCGATGGAATATTGCAGCCAAAGGCTTCAATCCAAACGTCGGCCAGCGGCAGCGCCGGACTTGAGTCTGCTGGGTTGGTCACTGGCCAGTCATGCACGCTAATGCCCGGCCAGTCGCCCTGCGCCGCCCCTGGCGCCATCCATTCCAAAGCCCGCTTATCGTCCAGCCATAAGCGCACGCTGTGCCCGCGCTGGGCCAGATCGGCGGCCAGGCGCCAGCACACGCCGATATCGCCATAGTTGTCGATGACTTGGCAAAAAATGTCACAGAGCAAGGGCTCGGCGCTGCCCCGCACTTGCGGCGCAAGCGATGGCACGGCATCGTTAGCGTTGGCAGTGCTTGGGGGGTGGTGGGTCGTCATAGCGCCATTGTCCCTGTTGCCTTCAGCAGGCAGGAAGGCGGGCTCGCCAGGCGCGGGACGCCGGGCGCGCTAAATGCTCTGACAATACCCACATGAGCACGCCCGACACCCCCATCCATAGCGAAGCGCTGCTGCGCGAGGTTGCGGCTTTGCCCACGCTGCCCGGCGTTTACCGCTACTTTGATGCGCAGGACCAAGTGCTGTATGTGGGCAAAGCCATCAGCCTGAAAAAGCGGGTAGCCAGCTACTTTCAGAAAAACCATGGCGGCACGCGCATCGGGCATATGGTGAGCAAGATTGTGCGCATGGAGACCACCGTGGTGCGCTCCGAAGCCGAGGCGCTGCTGCTGGAAAACAACCTCATCAAGACGCTTAACCCCAAATACAACATTTTGTTTCGGGACGACAAGAGCTACCCGTATTTGAAGATGACCGCCGCTAACCCCGAGGCCGCGCCAGACACGGGCGCGCGCAAAAGCGGCAAGCCGGGCACAGACCCGCAGCAGTTTTCGCGCGTGGCCTATTACCGGGGCGGGGTGGAGAAAAAACACCACTACTTTGGCCCTTACCCCAGCGCCTGGGCGGTCAAAGAGGCGATTTTGCTAATGCAAAAAGTGTTTCGCCTGCGCACTTGCGAAGACTCGGTCTTCAGCAACCGCACGCGTCCCTGTTTGCTCTACCAAATCAAGCGCTGCTCCGGGCCCTGTGTGGGCCATGTCAGCGCGACAGACTATGCGCAGGACGTGGGCAACGCCCAGCGCTTTTTGCAAGGCGATGCGCAAGAGGTGCTGAAGTCCCTAGAGGCGCGCATGATGGCGCATGCCGAACGCTTGGAGTTTGAGCAGGCCGCAGAATTGCGCAACCAGGTGGCGGCGCTTTCCAACGTCTTGCACCAGCAATCGGTGGACAACGTGTCCGACCGCGATGTGGACATCCTGGCCGTGAAAGTGCAGGGCGGCAAGGCTTGTGTCAACCTGGCTATGGTGCGCGGCGGGCGGCACCTGGGCGACAGGCCCTTCTTCCCGGTGCATGTGGAAGCGTCGGCCGTGCTGCTGGACGACGAGGGCGCTTCGGACACGCCGCAAAGCCCCGAGTCGCAGGTGCTGGAGGCGTTTTTGGCGCAGCACTACCTGGGCGTGCCCATGCCGGCGGTGCTGGTGGTGAGCGAGCCGGTGGACAAAGGTTTGCTGACCGCCTTGTCTGAGCAGCATGGCTTTAAGGTCAGCGCCGTACACCAGCCGCGCGAGCAGCGGCGCGCCTGGCTGGACATGGCGCAAACCAATGCCGCTTTGCAGTTGGCGCGTTTGCTGGCCGAGGAAGGTTCGCAGCAAGCCCGCACCCGCGCCCTGGCCGAGGCGCTGGACCTGGCCATGGAAGACCTGGCGGCGCTGCGCATCGAATGTTTTGATATCTCGCATACCGCAGGCGAGGCCACCCAAGCCTCCTGCGTAGTGTTTCAGCAGCACGCCATGCAAAACGCCCAGTATCGGCGCTACCGCATCGAGGACATTACCCCCGGCGACGACTATGCCGCCATGCGCCAGGTGCTGACGCGGCGCTACGGCAAAGTGGCCGAGGCGATGGCCCAGGCCAAGCACGAGGGGCGCCTGCCTTCAGCTCATGAACGTATGCCCGACCTGGTGCTGGTCGATGGCGGCAAGGGCCAAGTGTCTATGGCGCGCGAGGTGTTTGTCGAACTAGGCCTGGAGCTAGCCCTGATCGTAGGCGTGGAAAAAGGCGAGGGGCGCAAAGTGGGGCTGGAAGAACTGGTGTTTGCCGACGGGCGCGACAAGGCGTATTTGGGCGCGGACTCGGCGGCGCTGATGCTGGTAGCCCAAATCCGCGACGAGGCGCACCGCTTTGCCATTACCGGCATGCGCGCCCAGCGAGCGCGGGTGCGGGTTGATGGTGGCAAGCTAGAAGAAATCCCCGGCGTGGGCCCCAAGCGCCGGGCCAAGCTGTTGCAGCGCTTTGGCGGGGTGCGTGGCGTGGCCCAGGCCAGTGCCAAAGATTTGGCCTCGGTGGACGGCATCTCGCCCGAGCTGGCGGAAGAAATTTACCGCGCCCTGCACTGAGCGGCCCGGCCTGTCATATTCCCCGTGCCACAATCGCGCGCATGTTTCTGACCATCCCCACGATACTGACCTGGACGCGTATTTTTGCGATTCCGCTCATCGTAGGGGTGTTCTACACGCCCGAGACTTTTGCCACGGCACCTGAGAAAAACCTGATCGCCACGGTCATGTTTGTGCTGTTTGCAATGACTGACTGGCTGGACGGATATTTGGCGCGCAAACTGAACCAGACCTCTTCCTTTGGCGCCTTTTTAGACCCGGTGGCTGATAAATTCCTGGTCTGCGCCTGCGTGCTGGTGCTTGTGCATTTGCAGCGGGCCGATGTGTTTGTTGCGCTGATCATCATTGGCCGCGAGATTGCGATTTCGGCTTTGCGCGAGTGGATGGCGCGCATTGGCGCCACGAAAAGCGTGGCGGTGCATGTGATTGGCAAGCTCAAGACGGTGGTGCAAATGGTCGCCATCCCTTTTTTGCTGTTTGACGGCATGTTGTTCGGCGTGCTCGATACCCATTGGTGCGGCACCTGGCTGATCTGGGTGGCTGCGGTGCTGACCGTCTGGTCCATGGTCTATTACCTGCAAAAAGCACTTCCCGAAATACGGGCCCGCAGCCACTAGGCGCCTTGGGTTAGCGCCTGGGCGTTTGCGCATAGAATCGCCGACTCGCCCGCGCGGGCTGGCCGGACATACTCAAAGGCAGGCCTGGCCGGGACGCGGCGATAAAATCGCCGCCGCAGTCAGTAGGCTTGGTTTAGCAGCAAAGTGTGCAGCCCGCTGGCGACAGATTAGTAGTTCAGGTGGGGTGATTAGCTCAGTTGGTAGAGCGGCGCCTTTACACGGCGTAGGTCGGCGGTTCGAGCCCGTCATCACCCACCACCCTAACCGGCACAAGGCGAACCGCAGGTTCGCCTTTTTTGTGAGTCCCTGGAGATAGCGCATGTTTGAATTCGTCCGCAAGCACACCAAGATCATGATGTTTGTCATGTTCTTGTTGATCATTCCCGCTTTCGTGCTGGTGGGTGTGGACGGATACCAGCGCAGCAACGGCTCTGGTGGCGCTGTGGCCAAAGTTGCCAGCTACACCATCACCCAATCCGAATGGGACGCCGCCCACAAGAACGAGGTCGATCGCCTGCGCGCGTCTCGCCCCGAGTTGGATGCCAAGATGATGGATTCCCCCGAAGCGCGCTACGTCACGCTGGAGCGTCTGGTGCGCGAGCGCGTAATGAACGAAGCGGTGGGCGCCTCCTTGCTGCCCATCACCGATGCGCGTCTGGCGCGCGAGTTGCAGCAGATCCCCGCCATCGCCTCACTAAAAAAGCCCGATGGCAGCTTCGACAAAGAGCGCTACGAACAAATTGCCGCCAGCCAGGGCTTGACCACCGCCGGTCTGGAAGCGCGTATCCGCCAGGACTTGTCGCTGCGGCAAGTGGAGTCGGGGTTAAACAGTACCGCGTTCGCCCCCAAGGCCGTGGCGGATATGGCTTTGAATGCGTTTTTTGAGCGGCGCGATGTGCAGCTGGTGCGTTTTAGCACCTCAGATTTCGCGGCGAAAGTGCAAACCAGCGACGCAGACATCGAAGCCTATTACAAGGCCAATAGCGCGCTGTTCCAAGCGCCCGAGACGGCCGATGTGCAGTACTTGGTGTTCGACCTGGAAGCGGTGAAAAAGTCGATCAGCGTGCCCGAAGCGGATGTGCGTACCTATTACGAACAAAACACGGCGCGCCTGCAGTCCAAAGAAGAGCGCCGCGCCAGCCATATCCTGATCAGCGCGTCCAAAGACATGCCCGCCGCCGAACGTGAAAAAGCCAAGGCGCTGGCGCAAGATGTGCTGGACAAAGTCAAAGCCAAGCCCGACAGCTTTGCCCAACTGGCTACCAAGTTTTCGCAAGACCCCGGTTCCGCAGCCAAAGGCGGTGACCTGGATTTCTTTGCCCGTGGCGCCATGGTCAAGCCCTTTGAGGAAAGCGCGTTTGCGCTGAAAAAAGGCGAAATCAGCGGCTTGGTGGAAAGCGATTTTGGCTACCACATCATCCGCTTGACCGACATCAAAACGCCAGCGGCCCCCAGCTTTGACAGCATGCGCGAAAAGCTGGAAACCGAATTGAAAACCCAACAGGCGCAGAAGAAGTTTGCTGAGCAGGCTGAGGTGTTTACCAACGCCGTCTATGAACAAGCCGACAGTTTGCAAGCCGCGGCCGATCGCCTGAAGCTGAGCATCCAAAGTGCCAATGCTGTGCCGAAAAACCCGGCCAATGGCGCCGCCGGCCCGCTCGCGAATGCCAAACTGCTGGCCGCTTTGTTTAGCGCCGACGCGATCGAGAAAAAACACAATACAGAAGCCATAGAAACCGGCCCCAGCCAGATGGTTGCGGCACGCATCAGCAAGCACTACCCGGCGCGCACCCGCCCGCTAGACGAAGTCAAGGCGGAAGTGAAAGCGCGCCTGGTGCAATCACGCGCCCAGGAAATGGCCAAAAAAGAAGGCCAAGCCAAGCTGGCGGATTGGAAAAAACAAGCCGATGAAGGCAAGCTCGGCGCAGCGACCGTACTGGGCCGCGACCAGCCTTTTCCAGGCATGAGTCCGGCGCTGATGGATGCCGTCATGCGCGCGGACACTTCCGCCCTGCCGGTTTGGCTAGGTGTGGACCTTGGCGCCCAAGGCTACGCCGTAGCCCGCGTGAACAAGGTCTTGCCCCGCAACGCGCCGCAAGCAGAGGTGGCCGACCAAGAGCGCGGCCAAATGGCACGCTGGTTAGCCGGTGCGGAATGGGACGCGTATTACGAAGGCTTGAAAAAGCGCTTCAAGGTGCAAATCAAAGTAGCCAAGCCCCAAGCGGGCGCCACCGCGGCTGTTGCCGCTGCCGAGTAATGGTGGCAGCGCGGTCTTGCCGAGGCGAGGCCAGTTTATAATTGCGGACTACGGTGGCTGTAGCTCAGTTGGTAGAGTCCAGGATTGTGATTCCTGTTGTCGTGGGTTCGAGCCCCATCAGCCACCCCATATAAATCATCAACTTAGCCTCGCTTCACAAGAGCGGGGCTTTTTTGTATGTGCTCCATGTAAGCGCTTCGAGTTGGCCCGTTCCAGTAGGTCGCCCACATGAAAAAAATGGGTAGAAAATTCTCTACCGATGAGCTTGGCATTAAACAACTGCGTCATCGTCGGTAACCCGTTGGTGTAACCCTGTTTTGGAGTGCCAGCAGTCCAGCAGGGACTGGATATTGGTGGGGGAGGTTAGTCCCCCTGAACATTTTGGAATTTCCTTTTAAGCAACCTCTAGATGCACAACGGCACGCGCGCCAACGGCCTGTGCATACCGCTGAACCGTTCGCATTGAAGGTGCACGCCTGCCAGACTCCAAGCGCGCAACCACGCTCTGAGTGGTTCCCATGCGTTCGGCAACCTCACCTTGCGTCAAGCCAGCTCGACTTCGGGCGGCAATCAGTTCACGGGCCATCTCGAATTCGCTGGCAACACTGACATATTCGGCGTGTGTCGCAGGGTCTGCCAGTAGTTCGGCCTTGAGCGTTTTGAGTGTTTTCATATTCGTTTATCCAATCGCTTGAGTGCAGTTGCAATGGCGCTTCGCGGTGTGGTCTGAGTCTTTTTCACGAAGACATGCAGCACCAACAAGCGGCGGTCTTGAATAGCAGAATAAACAGCACGGGCAATCCCATCGCGGCCTTGAATCCGCATTTCCCATAGCTTGCTTTCCAATTGTCGAATGTGTGGAAGGCCTACTCGCTGCGGTCCAAAATCTTCCATCATCTCGGCAATGTGCAGGAATCGAGCGCGCATTTCTGCCGATAACGCCAGCAATTCAGGCTCTGCTGAGGGGTGTAAGGTGACCGTCCAATTGCTCAAATTATAGCTATTATGCGATATTTAAGACGCCGCCAAGCGTCGGGCACTGGGGTCGCCCTTCGTATCGAATCTGATTCCGGCTTGCTTCAGAATCCATGCCTCAATGCGCTCATGGTGCAAACGCAGTAGCTCAAGTAGGCGCACAAACCGTGGCCAACGGTTTGATGCCGTTTGAAGGGATTGAAAGTTATGCCCAGGCAAAATCTGGGCATAAATGAGGGGAATGGAGGAGAAGGGTTAAACGAAAAACCTAATGAAATCAAGCACTTACATGCCCCTGCAAGCCTCTGTGTGCCATCTTGACTTAGCTTCGAGCCCCATCCGCTACCCCATATAAATCATCAACTTAGCCCCGCTCCACAAGAGCTCGGCTTTTTATTGGTGATCCATCTGGCCCATTTGCATGGCCGACAATGCGCTGTTGATCAACTTACCCAGACCAAGGCTTCAGATGCAGCTAGCAAATATCCGATGGCCTACGCTTGCGTTATTCCTCGGGATGGCCGCCTGCTGGTTGCCCTGCGCCTGGGCTGCAGCAAAGAGCCGCCCCAACATCGTCATCCTTGTCGCAGACGATTGGGGCTTTAGCGATGTAGGCGCATTTGGCGGCGAAATCGCCACGCCGCATCTGGATGCCTTGGCCGCCAGGGGCAGCCGCTTTTCCAACTTCCATGTGGCCGCTACCTGTTCGCCCACCCGCGCCATGCTGCTGACCGGCGTGGACCACCACCGCAACGGCGTGGGCAATATGCCCGAGACCACGCCGCCCGAGCAAGAGGGCAAGCCGGGCTATGCCGGCGTGCTGGCACCCGATACGGTGACGCTTGCCACCATGCTGCGTGATTCCGGGTACCACACCTATATCGCGGGTAAATGGCATGTCGGCAAGGCACCCGACAACCTGCCGGGCCGTCGTGGTTTTGAGCGCTCGTTCATCCAAGCTGACAGCGGCACCGACAACTGGGAAAACCGGCCCTACATGATGCTCTACGACAAAACCTATTGGTTTGAGCAAGACCGGCCGGCACAATTGCCCAAGGACTTTTATTCCTCACGCTTTTTTGTCGATAAGACGATTGGCTACATCCGCGAACAGGCCGCTGATGGCAAGCCATTTATGGCCTATATCGGTTTTCAGGCCAACCATATTCCCATTCAGGCCCCGGCAGAGTTTGTTGCCAAATACCGTGGCCGCTACGACCAGGGTTGGACGGTTCTGCGCCAGTCACGCCGCGACGGCGCGATACGCACAGGAATGTTGCCGGCGGGTATGCCCATGGCCACGCTGGCCAGCACCGTGGCCTGGGACAGCTTAACGCCCGACAAGCAGCGCCAGCAAGCGCGCCGTATGGAGGTCTACGCCGGCATGGCCGAGGCCATGGATGCCGAGGTGGGCCGCCTAGTGCAGCACCTTAAATCCAGCGGCCAGTACGACAACACCGTGTTCGTGTTTTTGTCTGACAACGGTTCTGACCCGGCGGACCCCTTCAACATCCCCAGCGCCAACGTCTGGGTACGCATGAACTACCAGGTAGACGTGGAGCCGTTGGGCGGCAAGGGCACGTTCTCGGCCAACGGCCCAAGCTGGGCTAGCGCCACGGTGGGGCCATTGCACGGCTATAAATACTTTGCCAGCGAGGGCGGCTTGCGCGTGCCCCTCATCGTCTCGGGATTGCCCGGCGTGGCCTCTGGGGCGGTGGTTTCCGCGCTGACACATGTGAACGACATCGTGCCCACCTTGCTCGACGCTGCCGGTATCGAGCCGCACCAGGGGCAGTACGCGGGCCGCACGGTGCAGGCATTGAGCGGGCGTAGCCTTTTGCCTTTGCTGCAGGGTAAAGCCGATTACGCCTACCGCCCTGACGAGCCACTGGGCTACGAATTAGCAGGCAGCGCAGCGCTGTTTTTGGGCGACTACAAACTGGTGAAAAATATCCCGCCGTTGGGGGATGGGCAATGGCGCTTGTTCAACCTGCGCCAGGACCCCGGCGAGACCCAAGACCTGCAGGCCGCCCAACCTGAAATGTTTGCCTCCATGCTTGCCGCGTACGACAAGTACGCGCAAGACTACGGCGTGTTACCGGTACCCGAGGGCTTTGATTTACAAAAAGCCGGATTTAATTATGCAGTGCACCACTATCTGCTGCCCAAGCTGCGCGCTGCCTGGCCTTGGTGGCTGGCGCTGGCTGGCGCGGCGTGGGCGCTAGTGGTCTGGCGCAGGCGACGAAAGCTTATTTCTTAATGCGATCGGCTAGCATTTTGTAGCCTGTGTCGTTGGGGGTTATTCCGTCATCTTCGGTGCGGGTGATGGGTAGCACGATATCTTCGTTTTCTTCTGCGATGCGCCGGATAATTTTTTGTGTTTTGCCGATGTCCACCTGAAACTTTGGGTCGTTACCGGCAGGCAATACCCAATACACCTTGTCCGCTTCGGTCAGCTTGCGCAGCACACGCAATTCGGTTTCGGTAAACACATAAAAATGGTCATACGAACCCAGGCTGATGATGACGCGCTTGGCGATCAGCGGCGTCTTCTTCATGAACTCCTTATTCCATTTTTGCGAGCTCAGGCCTTCTTTGCTATAGGTTTTGCATTCAGGCCGCATCTCGGCCAGGTTGGCGGCGATGCCATCTCCAACGATCAAACATTCCAACATATTTTTTCCTTATACATGGCGCTAATGGAGAGGCACGCTGCAAAACCCTCGTGCCGTCATTGCGAGCGCAGCGAAGCGATCCAGCTTTTTTATTCAATCAAACCATTTTGGATCGCCACGTCGCTGCGCTCCTCGCGATTACGCGACTTTTGGGGCCTTGCTGGCGAATAACGATCGCTCCGGCTACCAAAAAACCCGCTGCGCCGAACACGCAAGTATGGCCGGAAATGTAACCATCCAGGCCCAAAAAAAGCGATTCAGGCCGAAAAACCAGAAAACCAGGAAATGAAACAACAGCGCAATAGCGCAAAAAACTAAAGCCACCAGCGGATGCAGCAGCGCCAGCGGCGCAGCGCACTCCCAGCCTATAAAAGCCCATGCGCCCAGGCGTGCCAGCCAGGGCTTGCGCAACACGCTGTTTGGCGGCAGAGGACCGTAAATAGCGGCGTTCAGAAAAATCGTCATCGCCTGGCCGCTGCGCCATTCGGGCTGCATGAGCTTGACCCAGCCGGACAAAAAGTACGAGGTAATCGATTGCAAACAGATGTACCACAGGCCTGCGCGCCAGGCCAAATGTGCATCGCCGCCCAGCTCGACCAGCGCTGCCAAGAGCAAGCCGGTCAGCGCCACCAGCGTCATGAAATCGCTGCCGCCGTTAAACGCACCGCGCCAGCGGATCAGCATCAACACATGGCTGGCAAACAAAAACACCGCCAGCGCCAGGCTGCTGCCCTGCCAAGCCAGCACCAGCAAGACCGGCAGGCGCAGCAGCAAATGCCCATACATCGCGCTGTCGCTAAACAGTACATCCAGCAACTTTTGCACTGGGCCTGGGGGAATGTCGGCGCGCTGCACCGGCCACGCCCATAGCCCCTGTACCGTCAGGGCCTGGCGTATGCGCAGATATTCCAGGGTTTGCAGCAGCATGCTCAAGGCCAGCAAGACCTCTAGCGCGCGGGCCGCGCCGCTTACCGGCATGGCAGCACCGGCGATCGCATCATGGTGTCCTCTTGTAACAAGCCCGTGGTTCCGTCCAGCACCATGCGCACTTCAAACTGCCCGTGCGTGCATTCCGGGTGCTGGGCTTGCAGGCTTTGGCAGACTAGGCGCGACACTAATTGGTAGCTGACCAGTGCGCGTGCGTCTGCGTCCGGGGCCATATGGTTGAGGTCTGCGGCCAAATGCTCTACTAGGTTTTGCTGCACCAGTGCCAGATTGGTATCGGCGTTGTGAAATACATGCAGCAGGCGGCGCGGGCGGCGCGGGAAGATAGGTATCCATTGCGACCATTGCAGTGCATCTACGGGCGCGGTGTTGGGCAGCGCCCAGCGCGCATATAGGTGCGGCACATTGCCCGTAGCGTGAAAAAACTTCCAATTAGGGAAAAAAGCCCGAAGCAGAAACAGCCAAGGCCCCGTCACGATGCGACCTTTAAACACCAGGGTCGCCAGCAGCACTAAAAAGTACAGCAGAAAAAGTGCTTCAAGCATGGCGCCCCACATCACCAGGACAAAGGTGTGAAAAGTCCCCCATGGCTGGCGGTTCACTCGGCTCCATGGCACATCGCTCCAACAATCGCAGTTCAAAGATTGTAGTGAGCGCCTGTCCTGCGGCGCTGCTCGGTGCCTGGCGGCCCCGAACTGCAAAGGGACGCGTTTTTGCGCCAGATCAATGCAGCGGTTAATATCCGACTCTTCGCTGAATCATTTTTTTGGAGTTTTGCTCATGAGCCAAATATTGCAATCCCTGCACTAAACACTGCTGGCCGGTCTGGTCTTGCTCATCGCGATCGTCCTGATCGTAGGCGCTGTGTCAGGCAGTTCCATCCAACTGACCCCCGTATGGTGGAGTTTTTTCTTCCGCTGGTTGCACGTTACGTGCGGCGTCATGTGGATTGGCCTCTTGTGGTATTTCAACTTTGTCCAAATCCCCAGCATGCCCAAGATCCCCGATGAGCAAAAGCCTGCTATCAGCAAGGTGATTGCACCGACCGCACTGTTTTGGTTCCGTTGGGCGGCCTTGGCTACGGTGGTCACCGGCCTGATCGTCGCCAGCCTGCAAGGCTATTTGCATGCGGCGCTGCGCCTTCAAATTGGCTTTGCCGCCATTGGTATCGGCATGTGGCTGGCCCTGATCATGGCCTTTAACGTCTGGTTCATCATCTGGCCTAACCAGAAGAAAGCCCTGGGCATTGTGCAAGTGGAGCCGGCTGAAAAGGCCGCTGCTGCCCGTCTGGCCATGCTGGTGTCACGCACCAATACGATGCTTTCCATCCCCATGCTGTTCATGATGTCGGCCCAATCGCACGGCGGGCTGTAAGTAGTTACCCGCAGAGCTAGTCTGGCCGCGCCCTTGAACTCACCAGGCGCGGCGTCATGTAATTGAAATATAGGCTGCCCTTGGGGCGGCGAAGCAGTAGAATTTGAGCCGCTGTCCAGCCTTTTGGCTTTAGGCAAATTTTTTTTATTTATTGAATGGAGTTTGACTGTCATGAAACTAAAAACCCTCGCAGCCGCCGTACTGGCACTGTCCACCGGATTGGCAATGGCACAAAGCGTTGTGACCATCGCCCACGTTGGCCCTATTACTGGCCCGATCGCACATTTGGGCAAAGACAATGAAAACGGCGCCATCATGGCCGTGGAAGAACTCAACGCAGCGGGCGTCACCATCGGCGGCAAAAAAGTCACCATCAAATTGATGACTGAAGATGATGGCATGGACCCCAAGCAAGGTACTGCCGTAGCCCAGAAGCTAGCCGATGCCAAAGTGGCTGGCGTGATTGGTCACCTGAACTCTGGTACCTCCATCCCCGCTTCCAAAATCTACAGCGATGCGGGCATCCCCCAAATCTCTCCTTCTGCTACCAACCCCAAGTACACCCGCCAAGGTTTCAAAACCACCTTCCGCGTGGTGGCTGATGACACTCAACTGGGTGGCACCCTTGGTAAATACGCAATTTCCACCCTGAAAGCCAAATCCATCGCCGTGATTGACGACCGCACGGCTTATGGTCAAGGCGTTGCGGAAGAGTTTGTAAAAGCGGCTAAAGCAGCTGGTGGAAATGTCGTTGCAAACGAGTACACGACCAATGTCGCAACCGATTTCAATGCGATCTTGACCAACATCAAGGGCAAGAAGCCTGATTTGATTTTCTTCGGCGGTATGGACTCTGTCGCTGGCCCGATGATGCGGCAAATGAAGTCGCTTGGCATCAATGCCAAGTTCATGGGTGGCGACGGCATCTGCTCTACCGAATTGGTCAAACTTGCGGGCGATGCAATTGCGGATAACCAAGTGTATTGTGCTGAAGCAGGTGGCGTTGAAAAAGGTAGCAAGTTCGAAACTGCCAAGAACGATTTCGATAAGAAGTTCAAGGCTAAGTTCAATGCTGATGTCCAAGTCTATGCCCCCTACGTGTATGACAGCGTGAAGCTGATGGTTGCCGCGATGGTGAAAGCTGGTTCTTCCGATCCTGAGAAGTACCTCCCCGCGCTGGCGGCGACTAAAGGCTTCGAGGGTGTTACTGGCGCAATTTCGTTTGACGCTAAAGGTGACATCTTGAATGGCGCGTTGACTTTGAAGACGGTTCGCGGCGGCAAGCTAGACACCATTTCGGTCATCCGTTAATCACGGACTGCGACAACAAAAACCGGCCTTCGGGCCGGTTTTTTTACGCCTACCAATTCCCTATTTGCGCTGCAAAAAGCGGTAGGGCGGCAGGCCTTGCAACATGCGCCGGCCATAGGCTTGCTCGCTTAGGCGCTTGTCGTAGCAAATCACTTGCGCGCGGTCTTCCTCGGTGCGTATGGCTCGGCCTGTCCATTGCAGTAGCTTGATGCCGGTGGCAGGGATGACGAGTTCATTAAACGGGTCGCGCCCCATGCGGCGCAGCCATTCGGCGCGCGCCTCGTCCACCGGTTCGGACGGCGGCGCAAACGGCAGCTTGGTGATGAACACGGTTTCGCACAGAATGCCTGGCAAATCCAGGCCCTCGCCAAAGGATTGCAAGCCAAAAATAATGGACGGTAAGCCCGCCTCCACCCGCGCCATATGCGCGGCCAACAAGCGGGTGCGTGAGGTGCTGCCTTGCACCAACACGCTTTCCAACAGCCGTGCAGGAATAGCTTCAGTCGCCGCGCGCATTTGCGCCCGCGAGGTGAATAAGACCAAAGCGCCATGTTCCACTTTTGCCAAGTCTTGCATCAGGTATTCCACCACTTCGCCGGTATAGGCCTGCACGTTTTTCGCATCCGCCATGGTGTGCACCACGGTGAGTGTGCCTTGTGTGGCGTAGTCGAAAGGGCTGGAGACTTCCAGGGCCTGCACATCCGGGTTGCCCGAGAGCCCGCATTCCTGCAAAAAATAGTCAAAGCTGCCGCAGCTGGTAAGCGAGGCCGAGGTAAGAATCGCCGCGCGGGCCTGGCTCCACACAAACTGGCGCAGCAAGTCGCCCGGCACCATGGGGCAGGCATGGGCGCTGATCAGCAAAAAGCCGCCTTCGCTTTTGCATTGCAGCCATTTGGCCAGCGGCTGCTCGCCATGCTCCAGCAAGAGGCTGGCGGTCGATGTAAGTGCGCCCAGGCGCGGCGCCAGTGGCCCCAGCTTGGCGTACTGCTGGCTGCATTGCAGCGCCTGCATCGGGTCGTCTTTGGCGATTTTTTTAATTTGCGCGCCCAGCGCGTCCAGCGCCTGCGCCAAACCGGTGGCCTGCGCCAGCGCCAGTGCTAGAGGCTCGCCCAGGGCCTCTGGCAGCACGCCATGGGCAAAGCGCAGTGTGCCGTCCTGCCCCCGGGTGCTGGCGTGTACCAGTTCCAGCACCATGCGCGCCAGTTGCTGCAAGGTGGCCTTGAGTTGGCTGCTGACGATGGCTACGTCCGCGTCCAAATCCAGTTGTAGCGCATTGGTGACTTCTTGCAAGACCTTGGGCAAGCGGTCCAGCCAGCGCAGGCTGGCCAGCTCCATGGCGCTGCTGAACTGGTCTAAAGCGACTGCTGGCAAATGGTGCGCCTCGTCAAACACCAGCAGACAGTTGTTCAGCTCGGGCAAGGTTTTCATGCCCAGCGAGGCTAGCACCAGGTCGTGGTTGGCAACAATCACTTGCGCTTCTGCCAGGCGGTTGCGCGCCTGGTAGTAGCTGCAATCCCGAAAGCGTGGGCAATGCCGCACGGTGCAGCTATGCCGTTCGGCGGCCACGGTGGCCCAGTCCTGCGGCTCGGGCGCTTCGTTCAGGCTGTCGCGGTCGCCGTCCCAGCGCCCTGTCGCTAGCGTGGCGGCCATATGTTCATACAGCCGAAAGCGCCGCTCTTCCAAGGCTTCCTGCGAGGCCGTGCCCAGCGCCACCGCTGGAAAATCGTCTTCAAAAAAATCATCCTCCGCGCCGCCGCTGCCCACCAGGCGCTCCAGCTTGAGCTTGCACACATAGCGCCCGCGCCCTTTTGCCAGCGCAAACGCAAAGGGTTGCTCCATGCTGGCGGCCAGGGCTGGCAAGTCTTTTTGCATGAGTTGCTCTTGCAGCGCTACCGTGGCGGTGGAAATCAGCACGCGGGTTTTGCGCTGCAAAGCCATCGCAATCGCGGTGCTGGCATAGGCGGCAGATTTGCCGACGCCGGTGCCGGCCTGGATAACGGCGATCGCGCGCTGCGGCTCATCGCAATCGCCCAGGTCGGCGCGGCTCAAGGTGTCGGCTACGCATTGCGCCATAGCAATCTGGCCTTGGCGCTGGCGAAAGCCTGGCGTGGCTTGCAGCACGTGGCTAAATGCGCCAAAGGCTTGTTCGGCCCAGATTTGCGCGCTGCCAGGGGCGGCCAATGGGGGCTGGGTTTCAGAGGACAAGTAGATGTTTCTCGGTGGGGTCGGTAAGGCAAGGGCGGTGCAGTGCGGTGCGCGCGAACAGAGGGGGCACACCCGCATGGCACACCTCAATGGCAGGCCCGCAATATACCTGTTGCAGCAGCGATAATCCGACCGCTGCCGACCACTTGCAAGCAATTGCAAACGGGCTGGTGGTTTTCGCGCTATTCGGGGTATTTATTGCT
This sequence comes from uncultured beta proteobacterium, assembly GCA_903951445.1. Taxonomy (GTDB): domain Bacteria; phylum Pseudomonadota; class Gammaproteobacteria; order Burkholderiales; family Burkholderiaceae_C; genus Allorhodoferax. Next base: position 14,963 of record CAJBBZ010000145.1, on the reverse strand, counting down.
ACGCCGTAGGCGCTTTTTATCACTATCCGGAGTTCCTTGTATGACCACCGTTTTCACTGGCGCGTCGCAGCCTGCGCGTCGCCAATTTCTTCGCGCTGCCGCTTCCTGCGCAGTTAGCAGCCTTCCCGTGTACAGCTTGGCGCAAAGCGACCAAACCCCAGAGCGCCAGTTTGCCCCGCAGCCCGGCGCATGGCGTACTTTTGAAGTGACCACCCGCGTCGAAATTGCCGCCCCGCGCGGCCAGACGCGCGTCTGGGTGCCGGTGCCCAGTGTGAACACGCCCTGGCAAAAATCGTTGGAATCGGCCATGAGCAGCAACGGCAGCGCCCGCATGCTGGCCGATGGCAGCGAAGGCGCGCGCATGGTGTACGCCGAGTTTGATGCCGCACAGGCGCAGCCATTTGTGGAAGTGACCAGCCGCATCCAAACCCAAAACCGCTTGCAAGACTGGAAGCAAAAATCGGCTCCGGCTGAATCTGCCGCTTCATTGGCGCAATGGACGCGCGCGACCGCGCTGATTCCGGTCGATGGCATTGTGCTGAGCACCGCCAGCGAGGCCACCAAAGGTGCGCGCAGTGACGTGGAAAAAGCGCAAAAAATATTCGACTGGATAGTGAGCAATACCTACCGCGAGCCCAAGGTGCGCGGCTGCGGCGAAGGCGACATCCAAACCATGCTGGAAACCGGCAACCTGGGTGGCAAATGCGCTGACCTGAATGCCTTGTTTGTGGGCTTGTGCCGATCGGTGGGCCTACCTGCGCGCGATGTGTATGGTTTGCGCGTCGCGCCCAGCGCCTTTGGCTACAAAGAGCTGGGCGGCATATCCGCCAAGTTGCAAGGCGCGCAACACTGCCGCGCCGAGGTCTATTTGCAAGGCTATGGCTGGGTGGCCATGGACCCGGCGGACGTGGCCAAGGTGATGCGCCAGGAAACCGCCGATTGGATCAAAGACCCGCGCAACCCGGTGGTGGCACCGGTTAACCGCGTCTTGTTTGGCGGCTGGGAAGGCAATTGGATGGCCTACAACACCGCGCACGATGTTGTGCTGCCCAACGCCAAAGGCCCGCGCCTGGGCTTTTTGATGTACCCGCATGCCGAGACCGGCGGCCAGCGCCTGGACGCGTATGCGCCTGATGATTTCCGATATCGCATTAGCGCCAAAGAAATCGCAGCCTAAACCGACGGCAGGGGCAGCAGGCGCAATTGGCTTTCAAACACCATAGGCCGCTCGCTGACCGGGTCTTTAAATGCCAGGCTTTTGGCGAGCAATTGCAAGGGCTTGCCCTGGTCGCTGCTGCCCTCCGGCGTGAGTTGCGGATAAATGCCATCGTTCAGGATGGGCAGGCCCAGCGCCATCATGTGCACACGCAACTGGTGGCGCTGTCCGCTTAAAGGCCGCAATCGGTAGCGCGCCCAGGGGCCGCAGACTTCCAGCACATCGATATCGGTAATGGCATTGACCGGCCCCGGCACTTCGGCCTGCTGCATAAAGTGCGCGCCCATCCGAATACGGCTTTCGCGCCGCACCGGCATTGCTAGCTTCGGGTTAAAGCCGGCGACCGCCTCGTAGCTTTTTTCCACCCGCCGTTCTCTGAACATGGCGCTATAGGCATCGCGACTGGCTGCTTGCAGCGAAAACAGCACCAAGCCCGCAGTGTCGCGGTCTATGCGGTGGATGGGCACCAGGTCGGGCAGCTCTAAGCTTTGTTTTAAGCGTAGCAACAAGGTGTGCTGCAAATACTTGCCCGAGGGGATGACGGGCAAAAAATGCGGCTTGTCTACCACCAGCAAATGCGCATCGCGGTACAGCACCTGGTGTTCAAAAGGAATCGCCGTTTCGCTTTCGACTGCGCGGTAGTAATACAGCCATCCGCCGTTCATGGCAGGGGTGTCGGCTTGCAATGGCTGCCCCGCCTCGCCCAGCACCAGACCTTGGGCCAAGCGTTGCTGCCAATCCGCTGCGCTGATATGCGGAAAACGGGCGAGCAAAAAGTCCATCACGCACGCCCAGCGCCCTGGCGCAATAACAACCCGGCTGGCGCCTACGCCATCGCGCGTGGGCAAGTCGCGCAGCGCGCTGGCTAGTCGCATGGCTTAGCGGCGCAGGCAGACCACATCCCACACGCCGTGGCCTAGCTTGAGCCCCCGGTTTTCAAACTTGGTCAAAGGCCGGTAGTCTGGTTTGGGCGCGTAGCCTTGCAAATCAGGCTGCGCGCTGCGCGCCTGGTTTTGCAGCAGGGGCTGGGCTTCCAGTACCTCCAAAATTTGTTCGGCATAGGGCTGCCAGTCGGTGGCGCAGTGCAAATAGCCGCCGGGCTTGAGGCGTTGCGCTAATTTTTCGACTAAGGGCGCTTGTATCAAGCGGCGTTTGTTGTGTTTGGTTTTGTGCCACGGGTCCGGGAAAAAAATATGGATTCCGTCCAGACTGGCCAGGGGCAGCATCTGGTCTATCACTTCTACCGCGTCGTGCGCGCAAATGCGTATATTGCCTAAGCCCGCTTCGCCTATGCGCTTGAGCAAGGCGCCCACGCCCGCCTGGTGCACTTCGCAACATAAAAAGTCTGTGCCGGCCGAGGTGGCCGCAATCTGGGCCGTGGCTTCGCCCATGCCAAAGCCGATTTCCAGCACCACGGGCCGCGTGCTGCCCGGCGCCTGGCTTTTGCCAAACGCTTCGGGCCAGGTGATGAGTGACGGGCGGTACGGCAGCAAGAACTGCGGCCCCAGTGTCTCCACCGCTTTGGCTTGGCCGTGCGTGACCCGGCCTGCGCGCAAGACGTAGCTTTTGACGGTGCGCATAAACACCGGTGGTGTGTCAGGCTCGGGGGAATTATTGTTTTGCATGGGTGGGGGATGCGCTAGGCGCATAGGAGGCCGGTGGCTGGCCTAAAGCGCGCAATTTTAGGTGGCGCGGGTTTGGCGTTCGGGCCGCACCCCAGTAGATGCCCAAGCCGCAGTCCAGGCGCTCAGCGCGTGCTCCACGCTGCCCGATTGCGCAGGCAACCCGAGGGTGGCTGCAGCCTGGTTCAAAGCGCGTAGCGGCTCTGTGGTGTCGATGGCTTGCGCGCCGTTTTGCTTGGACAATTTTTCACCATTCGCACCCAGTACCAGCGCGGTATGCAGGTACTGCGGCGTGGGCAGTTGCAGGCTTTGTTGCAGCCAGATTTGCCGTGCGGTGTTGTCCAATAGGTCGGCGCCGCGCACCACATGGCTGATACCTTGGTCGGCGTCATCCACCACCACGGCTAACTGATATGCAAAGCAGCCGTCGGCGCGCAGCAGCACGAAGTCGCCCACCGCGTCTTGCACATCTTGCGCTTGTGGCCCGGCGGCGCGGTCTTGCCAGTGGATAGCGGCGCCCTCGGTGCGCAAGCGCCAGGCCCGCGCCGCTTTGCCGTGCAGGCCGGTGCGGCAGGTACCGGGGTAGCGCAGTTCCGCGTGGCGCGGGCGGGGCACGTCGGCGGCTATGGCGTTTTCAATGTCCTTGCGCGAACAGCCGCAGGGGTAGGCCAAAGCGCCCGCCACAAGCTTGTCCAGGGCTGCGCGGTACAGCGCGGTGCGGGTGCTTTGCCACACGGGTGGCGCGTCGGCATCCAGGCCGCAGGCGGCGAGTTGCGAAAGTATCACGCGGTCGGCGCCGGGCACGGTGCGTGGGCTATCGACATCTTCGATGCGCACCAGCCACTGGCCGCCGTGTGCGCGGGCGTCTAGCCAACTGGCCAGCGCAGCCACCAGCGAGCCCGCATGCAAGGGGCCGGTGGGCGAGGGCGCAAAGCGGCCCCGGTAGTACGAAAAATTATCAGCCGACTGCAAGCGCCAGTTCCAAGCCCGATACGAATGCGTTCTCCACCCGGTGGCCCAGGCACCAGTCGCCGCACAAGCCGATGCCGGATTTGGCATCCCACACATGGCTGCGGCCCAAGGGCTTGTCGGTTTTAGCGTACAGCCAGCGGTGCGCTTCCACATAGGCCGGTTGGGCGCGGATGCCAGTGACTTCGGCAAAGGCTTTGAGCAATTTGCCTTGCGCGCGCGCTACATCGTCGTGGATATGTTCTTGCGACCAATCCGCGCTGGCCTGCACCGTCCAGCGCTCCACAATGCCGCGCCCCGGCTTGCTCGATTCGCGCGCCAGCCAGGCGATGCGGTGGTGGGTGCTGCGCGCAGCGTTCCATTGCGGGCCCAGCGTGGTCAAGCCCGGCTGCACCGCTTGCGGAAAGGCCAGCATCAGCGTCCAGCAGGGTTGCACGCTCACGGCATCCAGCGCTTGCAACACGGCTGCGCTGCCGCTGGTTTTTGGCGGCAGGGTGCGCAGCAGGGCCGCGGCCTGCGGATGCGGGATGGCCAGCAGCACATGGTCAAAGCCGCCGTGTACACCGCTGCTGTCGTCGCTGCCACGGGTGCGCAATTGCCATTGGCCTTTGTGCAGCGCGTCTGTTTCGATCGCCATAACGCAGGTTTCCAGGTGGATATGCTCAGAAATCGGTGCGGCCCAGGCGACAGCCAGATCGCGCATGCCCGGCCCCGGCACCCAATGCGGCTCGCGTGCGGGCAAACCGGCGGCTGCGACGCGGCCATGCTGGTCTAGCACCTGCACCATGGTCACGCTCCAGGGGCGGCACACGCCGGGGGCGGTTTCCAAAGCCTGGGCAAAGCGCGGGTCGCGCACAGTGAAGTACTGGGAGCCATGGTCAAAAGTGCCAAAAGGGCTGCGCCGCGTCGACATGCGTCCGCCTACGCCTTTGCTTTTCTCAAACAAGGTGACGCGGTGCCCGGCTTGTACCAGTGTGCGGGCGCAGCTAATCGCGGCCAGTCCGGCGCCGACGATGGCAATATTTTTGGGCCTTTGCATGCGTGGTTCTCCTTGGCGTTTTTATGTGTCGCCGCTTGCGGCATGCGGCCTACTGTACACCCGCTGCCGTATCAAGACGCCAGCAAAGCCTTGCGCGTGGCTTCGCTCTCCAATTGGCCTAGCCACCATTGCAAGGCGCGCCCCGGCGGCGCCGCTTTGGTTCCACGCCAGGCGTAGTGGATATGCGCCTGGCGCACCGGCTGCTCGGTGCGTTTGGCGACCAGTCGCCCGCTGGCAATGTGCGGTGCAGCCATGGGCAGGGGCAGGTTGCCACTGCCCAGGCCGCGCAACTGGGCATCGAGCTTGGCGCGCATGCTGCCCACGGTAAACACATCTTGGCCTTGGAAAAGACCAAAACTCATGCCGCTGCCCCGCTGCACCGAATCAGCAACGGCTACCGCGCGGTGCCGCTGCATCAGCGCATTGCTGAGGGGCTCTGGCGCAGCAGCCAGGGGATGGCCTGGCGCAACCGCAAATACAAAGGGCACCGTGCCCAAGGCTTTGATGTGAATGCCGGTTTGCCCCTGCACATCGGGCCCCACGCCGATAGCCAGATCGGCCTGGCCCGCGATGAGGCAGCCCATAGTGCCGGACAAAGCTTCGTCGCGCAGGCGCAAGCGGGTGGGCGGCGACAGGCTGAAGAAGTGTTCGCACAAGTCCATCACCGTATCACGCACGATGACGGTGTCCAGCGCAATCGTGAGTTGTGACTCCCAGCCCGTAGCAACGCGTTTGACGCGGTTGGCCACCGCGTCGATGTCCTCCAGCAAGCGTGCGCCTTCGCGCAGCAACTCGGCACCCGCTGGAGTCAGCTTGGCCTGGCGCGAATTGCGGTCGTACAAAAGCACGTCCAGCGCCTCTTCGATCTGGCGTACGCGGTAGCTGAGCGTGCTGGGCACCAAATTCAAAGCCCGCGCCGCAGCGGCAAAGCTGCCTTGCTCGGAGATGGTTTGCAGCATAGCCAGGGTGTCCGGCGTCAGATAATCGCGTGCCGATTGCATGTGGGATGCCTTTAAGTTCGAAATATTTGCATGATGCCATCAATTTACTTGGCCCCATAACCCTTTTCATTAACCTAACATTCGTCCATGATGTTTCTACGTAAATCCAGTGACCGCGGCTACGCCGACCATGGCTGGCTCAAATCCTTTCATAGTTTTTCCTTTGCGGGTTATTACGACCCGGCTTTCATGGGCTGGGGCAATTTGCGGGTGGTCAATGAAGACCGCATCGCGCCGGGCACTGGGTTTGGGACGCACGGCCACCGGGACATGGAAATCATCAGCTACGTGCTGTCGGGCAATTTGGCGCACAAAGACAATATGGGCAATGTCAAAGGCATACCGCCAGGCGATGTGCAGCGCATGAGCGCGGGCACCGGCGTGCAGCACAGCGAGTTCAACCATGCGCCCAACGCCACCACCCATTTTCTGCAAATTTGGATCGAGCCCGATGTGCGCGGCATAGCGCCTTCGTACGAGCAAAAAACATTTTCTTCTGCCGAAAAAGACGGCGTATTGCGCTTGGTAGCCGCGCCCGGCGGTGCGCAAGGCGCAGTGCAAATCCATGCCGATGCGCGCATGTATGCCGGGTGCTTGGACGGCGTCCAAAGCGCTTCGTTGGAATTAGACCCGGCGCGCAAAGCCTATGTGCAAGTGTTGCGCGGCGCTTTATCCGCGAACGGTCAGGCCCTGGGGCAGGGTGATGCGCTGCTCCTGCAGGGCGAAAACCGTTTGGTTTTAGGCCAGGCCCAAGCTGCTGAAGTGCTGGTGTTTGATCTGTCGGCTTGAGTGAGATGTGTGCGAGCGGAGCTTAACGCTCCCTGATTTTTGTTAGCGCAGCGCGCCAGGCGTATGTGCGAACAGTTCTTGTTTTTTGACCCTGGCATTTTTATTTTTTGGGACCTTTTTCTATGACATCGACAGTAGTGATTTACCACTCCGGCTACGGCCACACCCAACGCCTGGCCCAGCAAGTGGCGGAGGGCGCAGACGCTCAACTCATTGCCATCAGCGCCGAAGGCAATATCAGCGAAGCCGAGTGGGCCGCACTCGACGCAGCAGACGCCATCATCATGGGTTCGCCCACCTACATGGGCTCGGTGTCCTGGCAGTTCAAAAAATTTGCCGATGCCTCGTCCAAGCGCTGGTTCAGCGGCGCCTGGAAAGACAAGGTGGCCGGCGGCTTTACCTGCTCGGGCTACCCCAGCGGCGACAAGCTCTCCACCTTGCAAAGCATGCTAACGCTGGCGATGCAGCACGGCATGGTATGGGCTGGCCTCAACATCATGGGCAACGAAACCATCAACCGCCTCGGTTCAAGCATCGGCATGATGGCCCACGCTGGCAACACCACACCGGCCGATGCCATGCACCAGGGCGATTTGGACACGGCATTAGCTTACGGCGCGCGGGTGGCGCAGGTGGCGGCGAAACTGCGGGCTTAAACGGGCTTTAAAGGGCAATGCGGGTTCAGCGCCCGCCGCCAGCGGCGTGGGTGACAATCCCTGCTCACCCACGCCGTTTCTTATTTCCTGATGCACCCTTTAAGCAAACTCCTGCGCTATGCCAGCGCCTATCGGCGCGATTTCAAATTGGCGGCGCTGTATTCGGTGTTGAACAAGTTTTTTGACATCCTGCCCGAGGTCTTGATCGGCGCGGCGGTGGATGTGGTGGTGAAGGGGGAAGAGAGTTTTCTGGCGCGGCATGTGCTGGGCGCGGTCGGCATCACCAACACCTGGGAGCAATTGCTGGCGCTGGCATTTTTTAACGTGGTGGTGTGGGGTGGCGAGTCTTTGTTTCAATATTTGTACGAAGTGAAGTGGCGCCAGCTCGCGCAAAACTTGCAACACGATATGCGCTTGGACACCTACCGCCATGTGCAGCGCCTGGATATGGCGTATTTTGAGAACCAGCGCACGGGTAATTTGATGGCCATCCTGAACGACGATATCAATCAGATGGAGCGCTTTTTGAATGGTGGCGCCAATCAAATCATTCAGGTGTTTTTCTCCTCGCTCATGGTCAGCGCCGTATTTTTTGCTTTGCAAAAAGAAATCGCGTTGATGGCCTTGTTGCCCGTACCTTTGATTTTGCTGGGCGCCTTCTGGTTTCAAAACCGGCTGGCGCCGCGTTACACCAAAGTGCGCGAGGCAGCGGGCGATGTGGGCGCGCGGCTCAATAACAATTTGCTGGGCCTGGCCACCATCAAAGCCTTTGCCACCGAGGGCTTTGAGGCCAGTCACATCGAAGAGGCGAGCAACCGCTACCGCCAGACTAATGCCGCTGCCATCCGTATCAGCGCCGCCATTACGCCGGTCATCCGCATGGCCATTCTGGTGGGCTTTACCGCCACGCTTTTGTACGGCGGCTGGTTGACATTGCATGGCCAATTGGCTGTGGGTGCGTTCTCGGTGTTGGTGTTTTTGACGCAGCGCCTGCTCTGGCCGCTCACTGGCCTGGCCGAAGTGGCCGATATGTACCAGCGCTCCATGGCTGCCATCGAACGCGCCATGGGTTTGCTGGACACGCCGATCAGCATCGCTTATGAAGGCAAGCACTTTGCCAAAGCGTCTGTTACCGGCGAAATCCGCTTTGAAAACCTGGAGTTTTCGTACGCGACAGCAGGCGAGGCGCCCACGCTGCACGGCATTAGCCTGACCATACCGGCGGGCCAGACGGTGGCCTTTGTGGGCTCCACCGGCTCGGGCAAATCCACCCTGGTCAAGCTGCTGCTGCGCTTTTATACGCCGCAGCAAGGGCGCATCTTGCTCGATGGTGAACCAATTGATGCGCTGAATTTGCAAGACCTGCGCCGCGCCATCGGCTATGTGGCGCAAGACGCATTTCTAAGCGACGCCAGCGTGGCCGACAACATTGCCTACGGCGAGCGAGACCGCGCTGCCGTCAGTGACGAGGCGATCGCCGCCGCAGCCCGCGCCGCCGAGGCCACAGAATTTATTGACAAACTGCCACTGGGTTTTGCCACCCGCCTGGGCGAACGCGGGCAAAAACTCTCGGGCGGGCAGCGCCAGCGCCTGGCTTTGGCCCGCGCGATCTTGAAAGACCCGCCGATTTTGGTGCTGGACGAAGCCACCAGCGCGGTGGACAACGAAACCGAGGCCGCCATCCAACGCTCGCTAGAAGTGGTCAGCCAGGGCCGCACCACCATCGTCATCGCGCACCGCCTGTCCACCGTGCGCCAAGCCCATTGCATCCATTTGATGGACGCTGGGCGCATTGTGGAAAGTGGCACCCATGATGAACTGCTGGCGCAAGGCGGCGCCTATGCGGCGCTGTGGCGATTGCAGACGGGGGAGCGATAGGACTTCCTGGCGCATCCTGGCTGCCGCTAAGTCCTGCTACTTGACACTCGCGCCTAAAGCGAGAACTATGCGCTCGGTGGGCATCCGGCGTTTTGGCTGGCGCAGGCCTTGCGCGCTGGCCCGGCCAAGGCGCGGATAAATCAAAGTGCAGCCGCTGCCCGGCCTGACAAGACTTCAAAGAAGGAATGTGCATGAGCAAAATGGAAGAGCTGCTGCGCCAGCAAGAGCAAATTGCTGTGGCTATTGAAGCCGAAGTGGTGCGCGCGCGGGACGAGGCGGCTAGGGGCGCTGCCCAGGGGCAATACGAGCTGGCGGTGCTCATGCACTTTGCCCGGGGTGTGCCCAAAAACTACCCTGAGGCAATGAAGCTCTACAAACTAGCCGCCGCCCAGGGGCATACCGGCGCGCAACTCAATCTGGGGCTCATGTTTGAAAACGCCCAGGGCGCATCCGAAGATTTTGTGCAGGCCCTCAACTGGTACAAGCAAGCGGCCACGCACGGCAATGGGGAGGCGCAGTGGCGCTTGGGCATGCTCTGCGAAGAAGGCAAGGGCGCCAAGCAGGACTTTCAGGCCGCGATGCAGTGCTACAAAATGGCCGCAGCCCATGGCTTGGCCGAGGCCCAAGTTGCCATCGGCCTGATGTATGAAAACCACCGCGGCGTGGAGCGCGACTATGCCAAAGCAGCAGATTGGTACAAGCAGGCCGCAGCCCATGGCGATTTGGAGGCCCAAACCCGGCTGGGCCAGATTTATGAGCGGGGCGTGGACATCAAACAAGATTTTGCGCAAGCCATGCATTGGTTTCGCAGCGCCGCCGACGCCGGTTACACCACGGCGCAACTGCATGTGGGCTTGCTCTACGAACACGGGCAGGGTGTGAAAGAAGATGTGCACGAGGCGCTGCGCTGGTTCGAACTGGCTGCAGCCAAAGGCAATGCCGATGCGCAGACCAAGATGGGTTTTATGTACAGCAATGGCCGTGGCGTGAAACAAGACTACCACCAGGCCATGGACTGGTACCGGCTTGCCGCCGAAAAAGACCACGCGGGCGCTTTGTCCAACCTGGGCTTTATGTACGAGCATGGCCAGGGCGTGGAGGAAGACGAGTCCCGTGCCCTGAGCTACTACGCCCGTGCAGCGAAAAAAGGTGATGCCTATGCCATTAAAAACCGTGACGTGCTGATGGCGCACCGCGCCGAGCACGAAGCGCATGAGGCAGCCCTAGAGGCGCACAAAGCCGCGTTAGAGGCGCATAAGCCCACCAAGTAGCAAGCGCTTTGTGGGGCCGCTGCGCAATAGGCCAGAATGCAGCCCACGCATAGATGCGGCTACTTTGACATGCTGCGGGAGGCTGCAATGGACACCCAGGCCAAGACCAATCAATTTGCGCTGCTGAGGCAGCGCCGCTTTGCCCCGTTCTTCTGGACGCAGTTCAGCGGCGCGGGCAATGACAATGTATTTAAATTTGCTTTCACCGTCATGGTCACTTACCAACTGCAGGTGGCATGGCTACCGCCAGCGCTGGCCGGTTTGGTCATAGGCGCTTTGTTTATCTTGCCCTACGTGCTGTTTTCCGCGACCAGCGGACAGATTGCCGACCGCTGGGACAAAGCGCGCCTGATGCGCCTGGTCAAAAACCTGGAAATCGCCATCATGCTGCTGGCCGCTTACGGCTTTATGGCGCAGCAGGCCGGGGTTTTGCTGGCCTGTACTTTCTTGATGGGTTGCCATTCCACCTTGTTTGGCCCGGCCAAGTTTGCGTATTTGCCCGAGGTGCTGCAAGAGCGCGAACTGGTGGGCGGCAATGGCATGGTGGAGATGGGCACTTTTGTGGCCATTTTGCTGGGCAATATGGTCGGCGGACTGTTGGTGGCCATTCCCGATATTGGACAGACCGCAGCGGCTGCGGCTTGTTTGCTGTTCGCGGTCCTGGGGCGTATCGCGGCGGGCTTTATTCCGCCCACGCCCGCGCGCCTGCAAGGCCAGTCTATGAACTGGAACCCGTTTACCGAGACGGCTGCCAACCTGCGGCTGGCGGCGGTGGACCCGGTGGTGTTTCGCTCCATGCTGGGTATCAGTTGGATGTGGTTTTTCGGCGCGGTGTTTTTGAGCCAGTTCCCTTCATTTGCCAAAACCGTGCTGCATGGCGATGAGCAAGTGGCGTCCTTGCTCTTGATTGTTTTTTCGGTGGGTGTGGGCATCGGTGCGCTGCTGTGCGAAAGCCTCAGCCGCAAAGGCGCTGGCCTGGGGCTGGGCCTGGTGCCATTGGGCGCGGCGGGTATGAGTGTGTTTGCCGTGGATTTGTATTTCGCGTCCCATACTTTGGCACCCTCGGCTTTGATGGGCGCCAGCGCTTTCATTGCCCAAAGCGCGCACTGGCGCGTCATGGCCGATTTGTTTTTTATGAGCCTGTTTACCGGCCTGTTTAGCGTGCCTATGTATACGCTCATCCAGCAGCGCAGCCAGGTCACGCACCGGGCGCGCATCATTGCTGCCAACAATATTCTCAATGCGCTATTCATGGTGGTCAGCGCCCTGCTGGCCGGGGCCTTGTTGGGCGCGGGCCTGACGGTGCCCGATGTGTTTTTGCTCACCGGCCTTGTAAATGCCCTGGTGGCGACCTATGTATGTGTCAAGGTGACTGCGTATGTACGCGACTTGCGCACCATGCTGGGCCGGGCCTCCTAGGCCTTCAATTAAACGGATAGGTAGATATGCGCTGGTTGCTTCGTGTTTTTTTGCTGCTGCTCGGCCTGGGCTTTATGCTGGCCTTGCTGTGCATGGCGGCGCTGATGTTTGCCTTCTCGCTACTGCGCTGGCTGTTTACCGGGCGCAAACCTCAAATGGTTGTGGTAATGGACAACTACAAAAAATGGCAGCAAAACCCGCCCTGGGCAGCGCGGCCAGCGGCGGGTGACGACATCATCGACGTGCCTAGTCGCGATATCGAGCCCCATCAAACGCGCTTGCCGCCGGCGGACAAAAAGGATTGAAGAGAGGGGTGGCTTGTGCCTAAACCACCAGGTCGCTGCGAAGAGACCTAGAACCCGTCACCCTTCAAAGGCATAGGCTGCAAATCCGGCCCCACTACGCGCCGCTCGTCAAACACAAAGCAGCCGCCGCTGTAGTGTTTGCCATCGGTTTCCTCAAAATATTTGAGGATGCCGCCTTCGAGCTGATAGACATGCTCCAGCCCTTCCTCGCGCATCAAGATGGCGGCTTTTTCGCAGCGAATGCCACCGGTGCAAAAACTCACCACGGTTTTGTCTTGCAGCGCTTCTTTGTGCGCCCGAAAGGCCTCGGGGAATTCGGTGAACTTGTGGATGCGCCAATCCAGCGCGCCGCTGAAAGTGCCTTCGTCCACTTCAAAGGCATTGCGCGTGTCCAGCGTGACCACCGGGCGGCCTGCATCGTCCACGCCAGCCTCCAGCCAGCGCCGCACCGTAGCCGCACTAACCGCAGGCGCGCGGCCCGCAGCTGGTTGAATGGCCGGGTGGTTCATGCGGATGATTTCATTTTTCACCTTCACCAGCATCTTCTTGAAAGGCTGCTCTTCGGACCAACTCTCTTTGGGCGCCAGCGGCGCAAAGCGTTCGTCGCTTTGCAGCTGCGCCACAAAGCTGCGCACCTGCTCGGCCTGCCCGGCCAAAAACATATTGATGCCCTCCTGGGCCAGCAATACCGTGCCCTTGAGCTGCAAGCCCAGCGCGCGGCCATGCAATATGTCCCGCAGCGCCGCCGCATCGGGCAGCGGCGTGAACAAGTAGGCAGAGATATTGAGGATGCTGGGCATCGGGATAGGGCCAGTGTGCAGGTGTGTCGATAGGGTGACTTGGCCTGCATTTTCGGCTATTTGCCGAAAGCCGACGTGGCCAGATGGTGAATTGAAGCTACCCATGGGCTGACGAATGTAAAAATAATTGATGCCAAAAAAGTAACATTTAACGATGTTGAGGCTATAGTGCAGGTGCCGAATCCGCTCGCGCACTTGATCGAGCAAGCGGGTGGAGTGCAAGGAAGGGACACCGGGTTTCATGGCAAATTTATCTCTGCATAAAACTACAGCAGTTGAACCTGTAAGCCGTGGCACAAGCGGCTTGCAGACATTTCATCCAAAAGATGTATCGACTGTGCCCGGATGTATCCACCGGGTTTTGCCGTCTACATCACGTTAGGCGCCACAAAATGACCCGCAATCGCCAGTTCCTCATTCAACTCGAGAGCTTTAGCCACGAGACGGCCATCGCCGCGCAGTACCTCTATGCCGAGATGGCAGTGCAGCACGCCGCGTCGAAGTCGGAGAAGCTGCTCAGTCGCCTGAACGACACACCGAGGTTCTGGCAAGTACACATGGCGGCGACACAGACTGCTGCTTACGTGACACTCGGTCGAATCTTTGACACCAATTCAAAGTACAACATTGACGCTCTACTCAACTCGTTTGAACAGGACCTGCAACTCTTCTCGAGCGAGGCACTTGAGAAACGGAAGTCCGAAGGATCTCTAGCTCGTCCGGACTGGCTTGATGAATACCTCGATCGAGCGCACTACCCAAACTCAGGAGATATCGCCAGATTACGCGCCCACGTACTGCGCCATCGAGAGTTCTATGACCGAGCGGTAAAACCCGTCCGGCACAAGTATCTCGCTCACCGTGAGAGGCACGAACAAGCTGAAGTACAGGAGCTCTATGGCCGCGGAAAGGTGAAGAAAATGTGGAAGACCGTCACCTTCCTTCTCGCGCTGCATGAGGCGCTATCGCAGCAGTACATTAACGGGCGGAAGCCTGTTCTGAAGCCACTCAGGTACTCCGTAAAGACCATGTACGAAAAGACCGACGACCGAACAGGCCCACACGAAACAATCGTCAAGGAGACAAGACGGCTTATGGAGCGGCTGCGCGGTGACGCCTAACCCCTCGCTCAAGCGGAGCGCCAACGGCAGGCCACCAAGCCCGGTCCGGCGGTACGCGGTACATTTTCGCCAGCCCGGGCTTGGCGTCTTGCCGTCGTCGCCAGCTTAGCTCGAACGTTATATGGCAATGCCCTCTGGTACTGAATAGCTATGGGAAGAGACGTTACCCTTTACCCCAAGAAGGCCTCTCGAGGGGAATTGAGCGACTACTTGGAAAGCCTTGGTTTTACGAAATGCGGCCATTTTTGGGACTGGCCAAAAGGAACTTTGAATTACTCATGGTTTGATCGTCAAGATTTCAAGTCAATTGATGGTGTATCCGCTGACATTTATCCAGTATCCGCAGAAGAAAAAAACATTACAAAAAACGAATGGGCGTTACACGTGCGCAATTTATACATCGCAAGTTGGTATGACGTGGCGATGCTAAATGAAGTCCTTAGGGGTGCCAGAAAGCAATTCGGAGGAACAATAAAAGGCGATTACGGCACGAACAAGTACGCGCCTTTATGGGACGACAAAAGCACCCCGGTAAGCAGAGGCATATCCTGTATCTATCAACACGTAAAGCAGGAATTGTCAGCTGTCAAATATGCCCTTCCAGAGCCATCCATAAACCATCCTCAGCCCACTGGAGGGAAAACCGATGATTTCCTTGAGTTCACTAAGAGGTTAGATCCAAGCAGGGTTATCTACAACGGTTTGGTGCCATTTGCAGTCGCAATGTTTGAGTACTTCTTCTCGCAAGCATTTCAAGTGTAAGCGCCCAGCAAACCCATATTGAATTGATGCCGGTTGTCTTGCAAGATCGTGTGCACGCAAACCATCGTGGACACCATGCTCAAAGATTCAGAGATTTCTAGATACTCAGCCCGGC
>CAJBBZ010000144.1 GCA_903951445.1 uncultured beta proteobacterium | reverse complement strand
TGGATTGCTTCGCTGCGCTCGCAATGACGGGTTTGGACTTATGCAGATGCTCCCTGATAGTTCTTTTTTATCAAATGGTTGCAAATTTGATGTATAAACCTCGCTTGTCGGGCGGGCGTTAGCGAATCTCCTTTCGTTTGCGGGTAACAGGCGCCCTTTCAAATGGGTATAAACACCATGGATAAGGTCTCCCGCATCAGGCAAAAAAGCATCGGCCTTCAAGCCACGCAAGAGCCGCATCTGCTGCAAGCGCTCAAAGGCGCCAAGTTGCCTGCAACCCAGTCCGCTTTAAGTCGCATCTCTAACCTCAAAGCTAATTTTGGGAATTTGCCAGCGCAACCCATTGTCGAAACAAAGTCCATTTTGACCCGCGCATGATGTTTGACATCGGCACCGTGGTGTTTTCCGCTTAAACCGGCCCGGGTCAAAAATGGATGCGCCCGCGCAATATGTCCCACCACATACGCCAATCGCCCATAAAGCTAAACAGCGGGTACTTAAATGTCGCGGGGCGATTGTGCTCAAAGAAAAAATGCCCGACCCAGGCAAAGGCATAGCCTTGTAGCAAAGACAAGGGGATCAGCCAGGCATTCAGGGTTAAAGCCGCGCCTACAAGCAGTACCAGGCCAATGCTCGATCCCACAAAATGCAGGCGCCGGGAGGTGCGGTTGGCGTGCTCGCCCAAATAAAAGGGATAGAACTCGGTAAAGGTTTGAATCCGGGTTGCGTCAGGCATGGCCATCTCCGTTGGGTGGGTTTACATCATAAATGCGGCCCATCGCTATCGACAAGGCCAAATCTTCTAGCGCAGATGCCAATGTTTTCGCGGGACAATGCCACTTTTGCCCCGACGCCAACCCCATGCCTATTTCCCCTGAAAAAAATCGCACCGAAGACACCCGTATCCGCGCAGTGCGGCCCTTGATTTCCCCCGCCCTACTCCAAGAACAGTTACCCGCATCCGAAGCGGTATTGGCGCGCGTAGAACACAGCCGACAGGCCATTTGCGATGTGTTGCATGGGCGCGATGACCGGCTGTTGGTGGTGGTGGGGCCCTGCTCCATCCACGACCATGACCAAGCCATGGAATATGCGCACTGGCTCCAAGCGCAGTCCAAGGCGCTTGCCGATGATGTGCTGATCGTGATGCGTTGCTATTTTGAAAAGCCGCGCACCACGGTGGGCTGGAAGGGTTACATCAATGACCCGCACATGGACGGCAGCTTTTCGATCAACGAAGGGCTGCATTTGGCGCGTGCCTTACTGCTCGATATCGTCAGCGCCGGTTTAGCGGTCGGTACCGAATTTTTGGACTTACTCAGCCCGCAGTACATCAGCGATTTGGTGAGTTGGGGCGCCATTGGTGCGCGCACTACCGAAAGCCAAAGCCACCGCCAATTGGCCAGTGGCTTGAGCTGCCCGGTAGGGTTTAAAAACGGCACCGATGGCGGGGTGAAAGTGGCCGTTGATGCCATGCTCGCAGCGCAATCAGCGCATGCTTTTATGGGCATGACCAAGTGGGGCCAAGCCGCGGTGTTTGAAACCCAGGGCAATGCGGATTGCCACATTATTTTGCGCGGCGGCAAACAGCCCAATTACAGCGCGGCGGACGTGCAAGCGGCTTGTGCTTTGCTAGAAGCTTCAGGTTTACGCCCGCAGTTGATGATTGATGTGTCGCACGCCAACAGCAGCAAACAATACGCGCGCCAGGTGGAGGTGTCGCAAGCGGTTGCGGATCAAATCGCAGCGGGCGATGCACGCATTACCGGGCTGATGATCGAGAGCCACCTGCGGGAAGGCCGTCAAGACAAGGTGCTGGGGAAGGCGTTAGAACACGGGGTTTCGGTAACCGATGCTTGCATCAGCACGGCGCAGACAGCGCCGGTGTTGCAAGGCCTGGCAATGGCGGTGCGCAAGCGGCGTGCCTTGGCGCGCTCGGGCACCTAAATATCAACCAGCGGTACGACGCGGCACCATGGGGCCACGGCCTTCAATATGACGGAAATTGATGCGGCCTTTGCTCAAATCATAGGGTGATAGCTCCAGCGACACGCGGTCACCGGCCAGAATACGGATGTGGTTTTTACGCATTTTTCCGGCGGAATAAGCAATCAGTTGGTGACCGTTATCCAAGGTCACGCGAAAACGGGTATCGGGTAATACCTCGTTCACAATGCCCATCATTTCAATTAACTCTTCTTTTGCCATAGGGTTTCCTTTGCTCGCAACGCGGATTGTGGCATGTTCGGGGGGGTTTAGGGGCTGCCGATGGCGCTGTGGGCCCAGCCAATGCCTTGCTCCAGCGCATATTGTGCGGCTGCGTCTTGGCTTGGGAATACCGGAGTAAAGCGCATTACGCGGTCGGTGCTGGCCTGGCCCTGGCCGCTGGCGATAGACACCTGGGCGCAAAACTGGCCTGCGCCAAGACGTGCCGGCAAGGCGGCGATTCGGTATTTACCGATGGTGGTCGCGGCTTCTTGGGCCGCTGCAAATTGTCTGTACATCATGAAAAAAGAAATTCACCGCGCTCGGCAGGGCGCATGTGACAAGGGAAAGAAAAGTCGCAAATGAGGGGTAAAACCCTGTTGTGGCATCGACTAGCAGATGCTGGGCACCGTCCTCTGCCGGGATGGTGCTGGGCGTGCGGGACGCCGTGTCTGCGCGGCTAATGTACCACGCGACCCTGAAAGCCTAAGATGTACGAACTGCACGGGCCGTGTCTGCACCGGCCCACACTACTGTTTTCACTGGCACGTCCCGGTCCCCGGGAGATACAGGTAATTGATGAAACTAGACCGTTTTGACCAACACATCTTGCAGGTGCTGCAAGAGGATGGCCGCATCAACAACCAGGATTTGGCTGACCGCATCGGCTTATCGCCTTCGCCTTGTTTGCGGCGGGTACGCGCTTTGGAAGAAGCCGGTTTGATTGTGGGCTACCGCGCACATCTCGATGCGCGCAAGCTGGGTTTGACCTTGATCGCGCTGATCCATATTTCTATGGATATCCACACGCCCGAGCGCTTTGCGAATTTTGAAACTGAAATCACAGTGATACCCGAGGTCTTGGAATGCCTGCTTATCACCGGCCAAGAAGCCGATTACCAACTCAAAGTCATTGTGCGCGACATGGACCATTACCAATCACTGCTACTTCAACGCATCACCCGCATCGCTGGCGTCACCGGTGTGCACTCGAGCTTTGTGTTGCGGCGGGTATTGGACAAAACCGCGGTGGCCGTGGCCACCGGGTCGGCATGACAGCTTAGCGCGCGTCGGGCAGCTCAATCTTGACTTCAAGCACTTCTAGATTGTCTTGACGCTCTAGCTGCACTTTGATGTCGTTCGGATTGATTTTGATGTATTTGCTAATCACCGCGATCAGATCGCGCTGTAAATCGGCCATGTAATCGGGCTCAGAAGCATTACGGCCGCTGCGCTCGTGGGCAAGTATGAGCTGCAAGCGTTCTTTGGCAACACTGGCTGTTTTTTTCTTCTCACCCAACAAAAAAGAGAGAAAGGACATGCTCTTAGTTCCCACCGAATAAACGCTTGAAAAACCCGGGTTTCACCGCCTCGGTAAATCGCATGGGTTTGTCTTCGCCCAAGAAGCGGTCGATCACGTCTTTGTAGGCTTCAGCGACCTCGCTGCCGGCCATGTGCACCGCGGGCACGCCTTGGTTGGAAGCTTGCAACACCGTTTCACTCTCGGGAATGACGCCGATGAGTTTGATGCGCAAAATATCCTGGATATCTTCGAGGGACAGCATTTGCCCTTGGTCCACGCGCGCTGGGTTGTAGCGGGTAATGAGCAAATGCTCTTTGATCGGCTCCAGGCCCTCGATAGCGCGCTTGGTTTTGCTGGCCAGCATACCCAAAATCCGGTCCGAGTCACGCACGGAAGACACTTCCGGATTGGTTACCACTAGTGCTTCATCAGCATAGTGCATGGCCATCAAGGCGCCGGTTTCAATACCAGCAGGTGAATCACAGACGATGAACTCAAAGTCCATGGCGGCCAGGTCATGGAGTACTTTCTCAACGCCTTCTTGCGTCAGTGCGTCTTTGTCGCGGGTTTGGGAGGCTGCCAGTACATACAGGTTTTCGCATTGCTTATCTTTGATCAGCGCTTGGTGCAAATTAGCTTCACCAGTAATGACGTTGATCAGGTCATACACCACGCGGCGCTCGCAACCCATGATCAGGTCCAGATTGCGTAAGCCCACATCAAAGTCGATAACCGCCGTTTTGTGTCCGCGTAAGGCCAAGCCGGTTGCAAAACTGGCGCTGGTCGTTGTTTTACCAACGCCGCCCTTGCCAGAAGTGACCACAATAATTTTTGCCATGAAGAGCTGTCTTTCCAAAGAGAGGGTCAATGCGCTGAATTTTACGTTTTCAACGCTTCAATAATAATTTTTTCTTTTCCGTCATCACTTAGGCGGACTTGCGCCGGTT
>CAJBBZ010000143.1 GCA_903951445.1 uncultured beta proteobacterium | reverse complement strand
TGAAATTGGCTGCTGATTTGCGTCTTCATGAGTAAGCGCGCAGCGATCCCCCATTGACCTTGGCTAGCCGGCCATGCTTGGAACTCAGATTGGCTGGGTCAGCGGCTTCCAGCGATGCGGTAACAACTCACTGATCGCACTGTTCTTTTGTGTCGGCAGCCGTGTCAGTACATCTTTCAAGTAGGCATACGGATCATGCCCATTGAGCCTGGCGCTCTGAATCAAACTCATCACTGCAGCACCTCGCTGGCCCGCACGCAGGGAGCCGGCGAATAACCAATTGTTCCGGCCAATGGCGATAGGCCGGATTTGGTTCTCAATATGGTTGTTATCGATCGGCAAATGCCCGTCGTCCACAAAGCGCGTGAGCGCCCCCCAGCGCTTGAGGCTGTAATCGATCGCTCTGGCCGTGGCCGAGCCATCGGTAATCTTCTGCCGGTGCGCAATCAGCCACTGGTGCAATAGATCAACAAACGGTTTGGAGCGCTCCTGGCGGATACGCCGCCTCTCATCAGGCGGGAGTTCCTTGATCTCCCGCTCGACACCGTAAATCTGCCCGAACTGCGCCAATGCCTGCTGAGCAATCTGACTCTGGTTGGCCGCATGCAAATCAAAGAACTTGCGCCGGGCATGGGCCAAACAACCCACCTCGGTGACGCCGTGGTTCATAAGCTGCTTATAGCCGCTGAAGTCGTCACACACCAGACTGCCCCGCCAGTCACCCAGAAACACCTTGGCGTTCTCCCCGGCACGCGACTCGCAGAAGTCATACACCACAGCCCGAGTCTCTTCAAAGGCGCCTGCGGCATAGGCCCACAGATAAGCGCGGTGGGTCTTGCCGTTGCCGGGCTTGAGCATCTGCACCGGCGTCTCATCGGCGTGCACCACACGGTGGCTCAGGATCTCGGCCTTCAAGGCGTCCACCACAGGCTGCAGCTGCACCCCGCAGCTGCCCACCCAGGCGCCAAGTGTGGAGCGCGGGATGGCAAAGCCCGAGCGTCCAAAGATGGCCTCCTGGCGGTACAGCGGCAAATGGTCGGCAAACTTGGCTACCAACACCTGCGCGAGCAAGCCGGCAGTGGGTATGCCTTTGTCAATGATGTGTGCCTCTACCGGGGCCTGGGTCAGGGTCTCGCACCGGGCGCAGGCCCATTTGCCACGGATGTGGCGCTCCACGCTCAGGACACCGGGCACATAGTCCAGCTTCTCGGCAACGTCTTCACCGATACGGCGCAATTGGCAGCCACAGGCGCAGGTGGTGGCGTCGGGTTCGTGGCGGATCTCCACGCGGGGCAAACCCGCGGGCAGCGGCGCGCGCTTAGGTGTCAGCTTAGCCCCAGGCGGGTTCTCAGCCGGGCTGAGTTGTTCTATCTCGTCATTGACCGCCTGCAAGTCCGCATCCAGAGTTTCTTCCAGCAGGCTGCGCTGCTCTGCGTTGTAACGCTCAGACTGGGCAGCAAACTTCAGGCGCTTGAGGTAGGCGTTCTCAAAGGTGAGTTTGTCGATGAGGGTTTGTTTGAAGGCCAGGGCTTGCGCCTGCTTCTGCAGAACACCTTCATTTGCCGCAACGGTATGCAACAAATCGGTGACCACTTGGCGCAATTCGTCTGCGCTCAGTTGGGAGATTTGTTCGGGTGCGATCACCATGAAACGCAGTGTGCCACTGGCCTGCAAAAAGCTCTATTCGTGCATGCCCTTATTGACTTCTTTGCTATCTTTTTTGAACAATTCACACCACCGTAATAACGCCCGATCCGCCAATACGTTGCCACGGCAATCCCAGCACCAAGGCGTCCAGTTGGGCGGGGCTAAGGGTCCAACTCACACCCGTGGCGCTGGCCGGCCAGGTGAAGCGGCCCTGGTGCAATCGGCGCGCTGCCAGCCAGATGCCGATGCCGTCATGCACCAAGACTTTGATGCGGTTGGCGCGCTGGTTGGCAAACAGGTAAGCGGTGTGGGGGTGGGCTGCACCAAAGACGTGGACCACCCGTGCCAAGGCGCTGTCAAATCCGCCGCGCATGTCCATGGGGGCTGTGGCCAGCCAGATGGCGTCGATGCGGATCATGCAAGGACTTCACGGACCCAGCCAGCGCATTCGCGGGCTGCGCTCACCGGCCATTGGATGCGTACCGTGGTGCCTGCGCGCTGGAGTTCGATGTGGATGAGGCCTTCGAAACTATCCTTGCGCGGCCCGACTTGCAGTGCGACGAAGGGCGGCTGGGCTGTCGCCGTGACGGCTGCTGTGTTTGATCGCGGCACTGGGCGCGGCGCATCTGATTCTGAGATCCAGCGGCGCAAGAGATTGGCGTTCAGTCCGTTGGCCAGTGCAACCGCCGCAGTCGATACGCCGGGCTGGCGGGCGGCAGTAATAACTTGCGCTTTGAAGGCTTCGCTGTAGCGGCCGCGTCGGCGACCAGCAATGGGCGTTTGTATTTGGGCCGTTTGTATTTGTTTAGTGTGCACGTGTCCACCTATGGGTTAGTGGACACCATGCTCCTTAAAAATGTCGCTCTTGGGTAGTGGGGTTCGCTGGGCGCTTACACTGCTCTATCTCGGCTAGAGCGGGAATTGGCGTCATGACGCAGTCTCCGCCGCTGCCAGGATTGTCCAGACTTCATCGGGAACGATGTGTGCAGCACGCAGAACAAACAGAAGCTGCTCGTCGCGGGTACCAAACGACTCAATGAGGTCGGCGTTGACATCCCGCAGCAGAGGCGACAGTTCACCCAATTGGGCCGAATCCAGATTCCAGA
>CAJBBZ010000142.1 GCA_903951445.1 uncultured beta proteobacterium | reverse complement strand
GCCACGATGATGTTTTCGCGCACCGTCATCGACTTGAAGATGGTGGTCTCCTGGAAGGTGCGCACCACGCCTTTGCGCGCTACCGTGTGCGGCGCCAGATCGCTGATGCGTTCACCCCGGAACAGCACTTCACCGGCGCTGGTTTGTACAAAAGAGGCAATCAGTTTGAACAGCGTGGACTTGCCCGCGCCATTGGGTCCGATGACCGACAAAATCTCGCCTTCGTTGACGGAGAAGCTAACGTTGTTGACCGCCACCAGACCGCCGTAACGTTTGGTCGCGCCTTTGACTTCAAGGATCACACTCATGTGCGCGCTCCTTTGCGGTCCATCAGGCTCAGCACGCCGTTGGGCAGCCAGAGCATGAGCGCGATCATCAGCGAGGAATAAATCAGTAATTGGAAGCGCCCGGTGGCGAACAGCAAATCCCAACCAAAGTAGAGCAAGAGCGTGCCCAGCATAGGGCCGAAGACAAAGCCTAAGCCGCCCAAAAAGCAATTGAGCATGAAGTTCACGCTATCGGTAATTTGGAAAGACGAGGGGTAGAGCGACTGCGAAATCGCGACAAAACTTGCACCCGCGATACCGCCAAAAAATGACGAAATCGCATAGGCCAGCACGCGCAGCCAGGCGATGTTGACACCGATGGAGGAAGCCAACTCTTCGTTTTGCTGCAAGGAGCGGCACAAATGCCCCAGGCGCGAATTGACTATGCGCCACAGCACGGCATAGGTCAGCACCATCATGATCACGGCCATCCAATAAAAACCTAGCTTGGGATTGGCCAGGGTATTGAAGTCGGGGATGATGGTCAGGCCGAAAATGTTCAGTTCGGCGGGCAGCTTGATCGAGGTAATGCCCTTGGCGCCGTTGGTAAAAGGCATGGCCAGCGCGGTCAGGCGACTTACCTCGGTGAGCACCAGCGTCACCATGGCGAAATACACCCCACGTAAGCGCAAAATCGGCAGACCGATCAGCACCGACAGCAGCGCGCAAAACGTACCAGCCAGCGGCAGCGTCCACCAAAAGCTAATGTCGCCTTTGGTGATCAGCAGTGCCGATACATAACCGCCCACCAGGGCATAAGCGCCTTGCCCGATGTTGATGCGGCCTATGTAAAAAGTGAGCCACACACCGGCTGATGCGATGGACAAAAGGGCCACGGCGGTAAGCGTGTAGTACAGGTCTACGCGACCGGATACAGCGATGGCGGTGGGTACCAAGACCAGCACCACCAACAGAAAAAAGGCGACTGCGGCCCAGCGTTGCTTATTACTCATATCAACCCCAGGGTTTGCCCATCAGTCCTTGCGGGCGCACCGCCAGGAACACCATCAGCGAAGCAAATATGGCCAGGTAAGTAATCTCGCCAGAGGAGGCCAGCAGCGTAAGGCCCACGCTTTCCATCATGCCCAAAATAAAGCCACCCATAATCGCGCCAGAAATCACACCGGCGCCGCCAATCATGATCATCATGAAGGCGTTGATAGAGGTCGGGCCGCCCATGCCCAGGTTGATGCCGGTAATCGTCACCAGCAAGCCACCTACGATGCCCGCCAGCATCGCGCCCAGGGCAAAGCCGATCATGGAGTAGCGGTCCACATCCACGCCCATCAGGCGCGCGGCCACTTTGTCCTGCGCCAGCGCGCGCATGGCGCGGCCGGTTTTGGAGTGCTGCATAAACAAGATAAACACCGCCACCATGGCAATAGCCAGCAGGCCGATCAGGATGCGGTCATAAGGCATGACCACAATGAAATCCCAGTTGAAAACGCCATCGACAATTTTGGGCAAGCCGCGCTGCTTTTCACCGAATAACAAAAGAATGATGGCATCCAGAAAAAACGCGATGCCTGCGGCCAGCAGCATGGTGCTTTCTTCGCGTTTAGAGTTGCGTATCACCGGGCGGAACAAATACTTTTCCACCAGCGCGCCTATAGCCGCTAGGGCCACACCCGAGGCCAGCAGGCCCACGATAAAGGGCAAGCCAAACTGGGATACCACGGTGTAGGTGACAAAACCACCCAGGACATACATTTGTCCGTGCGCGAAATTGAGCACGTTCATTAACGAAAAAATCAGCGTCAGCCCCAGTGCGATCAGCGCGTACTGCGCCCCCAGGTACAGACCGTTTACAACAACTTGTTCCATGCGTGCCTTGCAATCAAGCCAAAAAAGCGGCAAGCGCAGCCCGTGCCGCGCTTGCCGCCTGTTGGGCGGAGTCAGTGATTAGTCAACGCTTGCTACGAACATCGTCTCAAACTTGCCGTCCTTGTAGACATTGACCACCAGCGGTACCGAAACTTGGCGTTTCTGACCGAAGGAGGTGCTGCCCACGTACTTCAGCTTGGCATCACCCACCATATAAGGGTTGGGTGCGGAGAAGGAATCCATGGTTTTCTGGAATTCTTTGACGTCAGTCATGCCTTTGGGGTTGGCCTTGAGGGTTTCAAGGATGTATTCCAGGGCATAGACCTTGGTGTTGGACTCGTCGTTGTACTCACCAAATTTCTTGGTGTAACGGGCGACGAATTCACGCATCTTGTCCGAAGCCAATTGGGGCGTAGAAGCGCCGCCCACCGAGATAAAGCCGTCAGCCAGTTTGCCTGCGCCTTCTTTCAGGACGTTGGCGTCCTGGGCGGTTTCGGTGGAGATCAGGCCTTTGAAGCCTTGCTCACGCGCCGAGCGGATCAGCTGGGGTGCTTGGGCAGGCGCCACGCCAGACAAAACCAGCAAATCGGGGTTGGTTTTGAGCACGGGCAGCAGCACCGGGGTGAAGTCTTTGGTGTCCACTTGGTAAGTCACATTCGCCGAAACCACTTGCAGGCCCAAGGCTTTGGCCGCTGCGGCGCCGCTGTCACGCTGGCTTAAGGGGTCGGACTCATTGGCGGCCACAAAAGCGACCTTCTTGATGCCTTTTTCCTTCATCAGGTGCTTGTAGATAGCGGGGCCGGACTGGTAGTTGGCCACCATGCCCAAAATGGCATTGCTGGCAGGCTTGGTGTACAGCTCTTTGGGGAACGCGTAGGGGAAGTACATGATGCCGCGGCTCTCAGCCACGGGGCGCACGGCTGCGGCGCCGTCATCGACGTTGGGGCCGACCACGTAGTGGATGCCTTCTTGGGCCATTTTTTCCATACCGGCGATAGCGCGCTTGGGGTCTTTTTGGTCGTCAAAGGCCACGATTTGCACGTTGTAGGTCGTGCCGCCGATTTTTACGCCACCGGTTTCATTGATCCAGTCTGCGCGGGTCTCCATGGAGCGCTGGTTAGAGATACCCCAGCTGGCAGCGGGGCCGGAAGTCACACCAACAAAACCAATTTTTAGCACCGGGTTGGCAGCAAATGCAGCGCCGCTAAAGGACGCTGCGATGGTGGCGGACAGCAGGCTGACCGCTAGGAAATTACGCTTTTTCATGTACAAGACTCCTAGGGAGGGGATGGAAGAAGGAGAGAATTTTCCAAACCTGGCAGTCTTTGCGTCCCATCAGGTTGGTAGGCGCATCTTCTATCGTGTTAACAATCTTGTCAACATACTTTAGGGTTTTTGTAGGTAGGGGAAAGCCCCTGTAAGATGGTCAAAATCAGTGCTTGTGCGTGCTTGGCACGGGTTTAAAAATCTCGGCAAGTGGCTTTTTTTTAGCCTTTTTGCCAGGCCAGAGCGATGACTGATATCGGCCGAATTTCATTGTTAACCGTTAAAAAACAAAGACTTAGAGGCACTATGCCCCCATCGTTGAGCCCCGAAGACGCACAGGAAGCCCATATCGTAGAACGTATTTACGAGGCAGTGATCGACCAGCGCCTGGCGCCCGGTGCCAAGTTGTCCGAGGCTAGCCTGTGTACGGCTTTCGGCGTAGGCCGTATGCGCATCCGGCGCTGCCTTTTGATCCTTGCCAGCCGCGAAGTGGTGGAGTTGCAACCCAACCGCGGGGCTTATGTGGCGCAGCCCAGCGCACAGCAGGCACGCGAGATATTCGAGGCCCGCCTGGCCATCGAACCGTCCCTGGCCCGCCTAGCTGCCGAACGCGTCAAGCGCTCCGACGTCAAGACCTTGCAGGCTTTACTTCGCAAAGAGGCGCAGGCCCACGAGGCGGGCAACCGGCGCGAGGCGATTCGCTTGTCCGGTCAGTTCCATGTGGCGCTGGCTCAAGTGGCCGATAACGCGGTGATGCTGCGCATTGTCAAAGACCTGGTGACCCGCAGCTCACTCATCATCGGCATGTATGGCGACCCGGGCTTTACCAACTGCCGCGATGACGACCACATGGCTATCGTGGAAGCGCTGCTGACCAAAGACGGTACGCAAGCCGAGCAGCTGATGAAAGCCCATTTGAGCCATATCACCGAGCACCTGGACCTAGCGCGCCAATTGGTTGCCCAAGCCGACTTGGTTTCGCTTTTCGGTGGAACGGCTCCGCTGCTGCGCGCGCGGGCTTAAGAAGCGTCACAAGAACCGTGGCGTCGCGAGGAGCGTAAAACGCGGCGATCCCTCTGTGCAAGATTTACAAACCAAAGTGGATTGCTTCACTGCGTTCGCAATGACGGGTTTGGATGATGCAGAGCCTCCTCCATTGAACCTGCGGCGCAGCAGGGCTGGTCGGGCCAATACCGGGTAAAGAAACGGGCTGCGCCCGCTTTCAGGCGCGGCGGTCTACGTGCTGGCCTTTGGCCTTGATCGGCTGCGAGTCCTGCTGGCGCTCGACGGCCTTGGCTTCCACGACTTTGGGCGGCGGCTCATTGCGCGCTTTGGTCTCGATCTTGTCCATGGTGTCCGCGCGCGTTTGCGGCGGCGGACGCGGCACGTAGTTGGAGGTACTGACATTGGATATTGGCATGCCTGTCTCCTGGTGTTGTGCGGGGCCTAGCGGCCCTTAGTTGGTTTTGCCCAAATTGAGCACCGCATCGGCCACTTTGCCCGAGTCTTTTTCCAGCGCCAGCACGTCAGTGCCCACGCGTACAAACTGGTAGCCCGGATAGAAACTGAGCTTGCCCAGCAGCGGCTCAGGAATCGGGAACGATTTGGCGCTGGAGGGCAGCGCCTCGCCAAACTTCCAGGCCACCGGGTTCTTGGTCTCGCAGCCCGCCGCCTTGCTGAAACTTAGGCCCTCGGGGCAACTGCCCGGCGAACTGTTTTCCATAAAGTAGTTGCGAATCATCTCGGTACGCAGTTTGCCGAAATAGTTCTTCATTTGCTTGCCGCGCTCGGGCGGGAACACCGGCTTGGCCTCGGAATCCAAAGGCAGTTTGCGGCTCAGGTCTTCGGGTTGCGGGCTGCTGGCACCTAAAGAAATATTGATGTTTTGCGCGGCAGGAGCGGGTGCGCCACCCACGGGTGCCGCCGCGCTGCCAGTGCCCACAGCCAGGGTAACGGTGCCCGGCGGCGGGGCAGCGCCAGCCGCAGTCGCTGCCGGAGCGCCGCCGGCACTGGTTTCTTCAGCGCCTTTTTTGCTGCCGCTACTGGGCGAGGTGGCGCCTTCGGATCCGTAAAGGTATTTCAGTGCTAGCGGGTCATTCTTTAGTTTGTTTTCAATAATCTGGTCAAACACGCCAGCAATCCTGACGGTATTGGCCGAGCCCAGCCATTGGGGCCGGTTGCTGCTGAGCAG
Organism: uncultured beta proteobacterium; assembly: GCA_903951445.1. Taxonomy (GTDB): domain Bacteria; phylum Pseudomonadota; class Gammaproteobacteria; order Burkholderiales; family Burkholderiaceae_C; genus Allorhodoferax. The sequence goes on along the minus strand of CAJBBZ010000142.1, from coordinate 6,129 downwards.
CAGCACCTGAGAGATGGAGCAGGAAGGGCCATTGGCCTTGAGCCATTGCGCCGCTAAGTCGCCACGCTCTTGGGGGTCATGGGTGGTCAGCGCCATGGTGCGAAATTCGGCAATCGAGCAGGTATAGGGGTTTGCCACATTGGGCGCCACCGGCAAGGGGTTTTTTTTCGTGGTTTGCGCGGACGCGCCGCTGGCAAAAAAGAGTGACATCCCCAAGGCCGCCAGCAGGGGGCGGCTACGCGCAAAAAACCCCTCAATCGAAAGCAGATCCGGCAGGCGCATGGGTTCCTTTGAAAAGGTCGTCGGTTTACCTTGGGAAGTCTAACTGAATATCACGAAATTACTGAATTATTCGATTTCTTTACTTCCCTTGGATTACGCTGATTACACCTTGATGTGGGTGGCCAAAACGGATCGCAAATGCCCTCGCTAACTCCGCAAACTTAGGCCCTGGCCCCGGAAAAAGGCGCATCCTGCGCCACCGGCAGTACTATCATGGTTGAAAGCAAGGGGCCGGTTCAGGCCCAGCCGATCAACGCAGGAGACAAAACCATGCAAAGACGCCAACTTATCGCCACCACGGTGGCTAGCGCCGCTTTCCCTTCTCTGGTGTGGAGCCAGGCGCTGGAAAAGCCGCAACTCAGTATTGCCGTGGGCGGTAAAAACTTGTTTTACTACCTGCCGCTGACGATTGCCGAGCAACTGGGCTACTTCAAGGCCGAGGGGCTGGATGTGACGATCGTGGATTTTTCCGGCGGTGCGCGCGCCTTGCAGGCGGTGGTGGGCGGCAGCGCGGACGTGGTGTCCGGCGCGTTTGAGCACACTGTCAATATGCATTACAAAGGCCAGCCCATGCGCGCCTTTGTGGTGCAGGGCGCCGCGCCGCAAATCACCTTGGGCTACAACCCCAAAACCATGCCCAATTACAAATCGGTGGCCGATTTAAAGGGCAAAAAAATTGGCGTTACTGCACCGGGTAGCTCGACCAATGTAGTGGTTAATTTTGTGCTGGCCAAAGCCGGGCTAAAGCCTAGCGATGTCAGCATCGTAGGCGTAGGCGCCGGCAATGGCGCGGTGGCCGCGATGCGCGCCGGCCAGGTCGATGCCATGAGCAACCTAGACCCGGTATCGACCCTGCTCACGCGATCGGGCGATATGAAAATCATCACCGACACGCGCAATATGGCCGAGGCCGAAAAAATATTTGGCGGCCCTATGCCCGGCGGCTGTTTGTATTGCCCGCAAGTGTTTATCGACAAATACCCCAATACGGTTCAAGCGCTCGCCAATGCCATTGTGCGGGCGGATAAATGGATACAACAGGCCGGGCCCAGCGACATCATCAAAGTCGTCCCGGAAAGCTATTTTCTGGGTGACCGCGCCGTTTATTTGGAGGCTTTTTTATCGGCCCAGAAAGCTTTATCGCCCGATGGCGTATTCCCTGCCAAAGCGCCCGAGACTGCCTTCCGCGCCCTGGCCAGCGTGGATGAAAAACTGGCCGCTACCAAGCTGGACTTGAGCCTGGTCTATACCAACGACTTTGTGCGCAAGGCTAACGCCAAATACCCCAAAGGTTGAGGCCCGTGGCTGCTGCCATCGAACTGCGCTCGGTCGCTTGTACCTTCGTCAGCAAGGACGCGCCGGGCCAGCGCTACACCGCGGTGCAAAACGTGTCGCTTACCGTGGGCGATGGCGAATTTGTTAGCGTGGTCGGCCCCACCGGCTGCGGCAAAAGCACTTTGCTCAATGTGGCGGCCGGTTTGCTACAGCCCAGCCAGGGCGAGGTGCGGGTGTTTGGCGAGGTATTGCAAGGCCTAAACCGGCGCGCCGGTTATATGTTTCAGACCGACAGCCTGATGCCTTGGCGCAGTGCCCGCGATAACGTGCTGGCGGGTTTGCAGTTTCGCGGCATGCCCTTGGCCCAGGCGCAAGCCCAGGCCGATGACTGGCTGCGCCGTGTAGGGCTGGGGGGTTTTGGCGACCGCTATCCCCACCAATTGAGCGGCGGCATGCGCAAGCGCGCCAGCCTGGCGCAAACCCTGGTGATGGACCCGGACATCATCTTGATGGACGAGCCTTTTTCAGCCCTGGATATCCAAACCCGCCAACTGATGGAAAACGAAGTCTTGGCGCTGTGGCAATCGCGTAAAAAAGCCGTGCTGTTTATCACCCACGACCTGGACGAAGCGATTGCCATGAGCGACCGGGTAGTGATCTTGAGCGCCGGCCCGGCCTCGCACCCGATTGGTGAATTTGCGATTGATTTACCGCGCCCACGCGACGTGGCCGAGGTCAAAATGACCCCCGAGTTCGCGCGCCTGCACAAGGCCATTTGGGCGGTGCTGCGCGATGAAGTGCTCAAGGGTTACCAGCAGCAATTGCAGGTGGCATAAATGGTGGTTTTTACCTATGCCGATGAAACTCAAATACACATGGATCAACTTGTCGCCGTCATTGCGAGGCCGAAGGCCGTGGCAATCCATGCCCTGTGCTTATATGAAGCTCTTGGGTAGCTATGTCCAATAGCCATTCCACTGCAGCGCAGAGCACCACTAAGGCCTCAGGCCGCGTCCCGCTGCTGGTGTGGCAATTGCTTTTGCTGTTTGCGCTGCTGCTGTTTTGGCATGTGATGACGCAGCCGGGCCTGATACCGCCCATGATGTTTGACAACGATCGGCAGGCGGCCTTCTTTTTTGGTCAACCCCACATGGTGGCGCAGCGCATCTGGGCCTGGTTTGTGACCGATGCCGATATTTACCGCCACTTGCGCGTTACCTTGAGCGAAACGATTCTTGCCTTTGTTATTGGCGCCGCCAGCGGCTTGGCTGGTGGTTTGTGGCTGGCGCTGTCGCCCCGCATGTCGCAGGTGTTAGAGCCCTACATCAAGGCGTTTAACGCCATGCCTCGAATCATCCTGGCGCCGATATTTGGCGTGTGGTTCGGCCTGGGCATGGGCTCCAAAGTGGCGCTGGGCGTGACCTTGGTTTTCTTCGTGGTGTTTTTCAATGTCTACCAGGGCGTCAAAGAAGTCAGCCCCGTAGTCCTGGCCAATGCCCGCATGCTGGGCGCCAGCGGGCGGCAGTTGTTGCGCTATGTGTATTTGCCCAGCGCCACCAGCTGGGTGTTTAGTTCGCTGCACACCTCGGTGGGCCTGGCCTTTGTGGGCGCCGTGGTGGGCGAATACCTGGGCTCCAGCCAAGGCGTGGGCTACTTGATTTTGCAGGCCGAAGGCAGCTTTGACATCAACACCGTCATGGCCGGTATTGTGGTGCTGACGATGTTCGCCTTGGTGCTAGACAGCCTGGTTGGCCGCATCGAAAAACGCCTGATGAAATGGCAGCCTAAGGCGGGGGAGACGGAGAAACTGTAGGGATTGTTAAGCTCTTCAGAACATGCGGATGGCAACAGATTCGCATCTAACTTAACGCTTTAATTGAAGTATTTGGATAACCCGTCGCTAAAGGCACTGGCGAACAAGGTGGACGTAAACCTCCTACTGAGTGGATGGGCAGTAGCGCAGTGATGCCTGAAATTCAGCAAGTCTGTTGCTACATTTGCGGTTGTACCTTAGGCTTGGGGCTTTGTTGGCGATGGCCTGTAGATCCAAGCGACATCTATAAATAAATAAACTTTGGAATTATTGTCATGAAGATACTCGTTGGATTGGTTGTTTCTATATCCTTGGTGTTGAGTGGGTGCGGTGGAGCGGAGGGCCTAGAGGGGCAAGTTCCTTCAACGGATGCCGTTAAAGTCACCATTCAGGGCGTTGCAGCGATGGGTGCGCCGATGGCTGGAGGGACCATAGTAGCGGTGGATGCCACAGGCGCGGAGGTTTGCCAGGCAACTGCCGGCCCAGATGGTGCTTATAGCTGCGTCCTATCTGCCCAGGCGAAAAGCCCATTGGTGTTGTCGGCGACCAATGGCGATGTCACCTATTACGCACCGCTTGCCGAATCCAAATCCGGTACCGTTAATCTCACCAAGCTCACCACGCTGATTGCGGCCCAGCTATCCCCTACCGGAGAACCAGCGTATCTTGCCGCACAAATTAAAGATGGCAGCGCCAAGGTAAGCGTAGCGGACTTAAAACAAAAAACCGACGACCTACGTGCGGCCCTGCAGCCTTTGCTCACCAATGCTGGCAATGACATTGACCCCATTTCCGGGAAATTTAGCGCTGACGGGACCGGGCATGACAAAGCGCTGATGGCGTTGGATGTTTTGATTAAGCCAACAAATGGAAAATCCAATATCAATATAACCGTCAAAACAGAGTTTACTATTGGCACGGAATTGCCAGCGATTACATTTGTTTCCGGCGAAACGCCACCTAAGCTAGCGGCAGCGGTCGCCAGTGTTAAATTACCTGCATCCGACGAAGATACGTTAATTGCTAACTTTATGAAGCGTGCAAATGATTGCTACGCTTTACCGAAATCAACTAGGGTTAGCAGCGACAATTTAAATGTAATTGCCCCGGAATGCCGTGGATTATTTCCCGCTGATGAGCCAAAGAACTATAAACAAGATGGTGATCTGGTTGGCCCGACAGGGGCGTTTCCCGGTCTATTTTCTGATGCAGCTACGGGTGTGTCGTTCACTAGACCTGAAGTGGAATTTCGTTTTCCGGGCGATGAAATTCGACTGCGGTTTTCGTTTAAATTAAAAAGTGGTGGCGAAAATTTCCAAAAGCTTCGACTCAAGCGTTATGGGACGAGCTATCGGGCGGTGGGGAATCAATATAACTATGGGTTCTGGGTGCGCCCATTTACAGAGATGCGACCTCTGGTGAATCGCGATGATTTGAGCTACTATTCAACAGGATTTAATGTCTATGTGAAAAACAACGTACCTAACTTAACAAAAGTAGTGGTTACAAATAATGCCAACATCGAACCTATCGAGCTCTTTAGCTCCCTTGCATTAGATTATTTAGTTATAAAACATAAAGGAACGCAAACTAGCACAAATGGTTTAAGGATTGCCGGAAGTTTTTTGTCAAATCCCAGTACTGTGCTTGGCAAACCATCGGTATTGCCACGAGAGCTTCCGGAAGGGTTAGTTTGGTTACCTTCGCCTTCTCTCAATAGTGGTGATTGGTCAGACGCTGATATTGACCGCATACCAGAATTGACCCGATGGAAAGCTGATTTCCATTTGGATGATGGAGCCATCGTTACGCAGTACTATGAAACCACTGTTGCACCGCTCACCATACCTGAAATAAAAAGGTTTCGGTGGGCTCGTTTATCAGAACAGACATACAGTGAATTTGTTCAAAAGTCTAACGGTGGCGGCAATATCCCGTTCGAAAAGGGTTTTTCGTCGTACCCGGTAGCATGGACCGTTCCTGCTGAAGCTTATGCCCCGTCAAAAATTCTAATTCTAGGATGGTGGAATCGATACCTTTTTAATGATGGTCTCGACGTTCTGCCTGCGGACAAACAAGTAACGGTCTATTGCATCCCTCAGAGTGACTTAGACAAGCACTGCGTGCAGCTTTCGCAAGTGGCTAGCATCGGTCTTTTTGCTACCAATTCGCGCGATATGCTGATCGCTTCGAATTATTGGAGTTACAAGTTTTTATTTTGATAATGCGACTTTGGAGTGTAATCTTTTCAAGTTCCACCAGCCCTCACCGTAGCATGTTGATGCGGCCTTGACCGAATGCTGCTTCAGGCAAAACCACCGCTCAGGCCAGCAAGCGCAAAAACATCATCACAAACAGCGCTAGCTGCCCGGCCCAAAATATCGCGCGCAGATGCACTTGAAGGCTGCCGGTACCCCACAAATGCATTAACGATTGGGCCACGCGGCAGTAAAACACGCAGGCGGCCAGGACGTCTATCGAAGCGAGCTTGCCTAGCGTGGCAGCGACCAGAACCAGCACCGCAAAAATGGGCAGGTTTTCTAGGCAATTGGCATGCGCGTCAGCAATGCGACGCGCCAGCGCAATGTCATCGTCCGGCATAGCACCGCGAGGCCAGTGGGTGATGGGCCTACCTTGCAGAATGCGCAAGCCGCGGTACAACAATATTCCCATCACCAGGGCGAGTGTCCAACCAGTGAAAGCCAAATGTACTTGGATTGCTGTCATCAAAATTCCCCTTTTCCGGGGTGAAAATCTTT
>CAJBBZ010000141.1 GCA_903951445.1 uncultured beta proteobacterium | reverse complement strand
TAAAAATTAAATAACAAAAAATGAGAAAAAAAGAATTAAAAATCGACGATGAATTGGACGCATTGGATCTCCAGCTACTGGGTCACCTCCAGCAGGATGCATCCATCAGCAATTTAGCGCTCGCCAAAAAACTGCGTATTTCGCCCCCCACTTGCTTGCGGCGCGTCAAGCGCCTTACCGAAGGTGGGTGGATAGAGCGGCAGATTGCGGTGCTCAACCCGGCGCGCCTCGGCGCATCCCTGGGTCATATCGTCTGCGCGCTGGTGGAGGTGACCTTGGATGCGCAGGGGGTGGAGTATTTGGACACTTTCGAGGCGAAAGCGGTAGCGGACGATGCGGTGCAGCAGTGTTGGCGTGTTTCTTCTGGGCCGGACTTCATTTTGGTGGTGCAGGCCTTGTCTATGCCGGACTACTTGGACGTGACGCGCCGCTTGCTCACGCAAGATGCCAACGTGCGTAACGTTAAAGCCTTCTTCAGCATCAAGCGTGCGAAGTTCAGCGGCGCATTACCGCTGCCAAAAATCTAAAAAAGCGCTGCATTAGTAGTCTGCGCGAGAAGCGCAGGGACGCGGCGATTCATGCGCACTTGATTTACACGGACAGCAGGATGACCGACCGCAGCGTCGCTTCGCTTCTCGCGGCTAAAGGCGCCGCTCGCAAGACCACAAACGCAGGCACAGTTCCTTATCATGTTGGTGTGAATAGGTCACCTTCGTGCAGACCCGGCACGCACAGGATGGCTGATGTGGGCTTGCACACAACATCCCAAGACACGGCAGATAAAAGTCCAGATTAGTCAATCCATCTTGCGGACCTCCGCCAGTTGCCCATGGTAGGCGGACCGAACGGTCGCCTTACTTCTTCGCACCCTTCACCGGCCGCTTCCAATTAGCGACACTGACTTGTTTGCCCCGCGCCACCGTCAACGCGCCAGCCGGGGTGTCCTTGGTAATGGTGGAGCCGCCGCCGATCGTGCCGCCAGCGCCTAGGGTGACGGGTGCAATCAGCACGCAATTGCTACCCACATGCACATCGTCTTCGATCACCGTCTGGTGCTTGTTCGCGCCGTCATAGTTGGCCGTGATGCTGCCCGCGCCGAAATTCACCCGCTCTCCGACGGTGGAATCGCCTAGATAAGCCAAATGATTCGCTTTGGCGCCCCGGGCCAGGCGGGTATTTTTGATTTCAACAAAGTTGCCGATATGCACGTCCGCACCCAGGTCCGCGCCAGGGCGCAAGCGTGCGAACGGGCCGATGCGCGCATCCGCACCCACACGCACGCCTAGGCTTTCCCCGTCGATATGGGTGAAGGCTTGGATGATGCTACCCGCCTCGATGCTGCAATTGGCCAGCACGCAATGCGGCCCGATGCGCACTTCATCGCCCAACTGGACTCGGCCTTCAAATACACATCCGACATCAATTTCAACATCCCGCGCGCAAGACAGAAAACCACGCACATCAATTCGCGCGGGGTCCTTCAGCCGCACGCCTTGCTCCATAAGCGCGTTTGCCAGACGCAATTGGTAGGCACGCTCCAACTCGGCTAGTTGCGCCGGGCTATTTACTCCGGCCACCTCCAAGGGATCGTCAATCCGGTGCGCCAGCACTTGCACGCCGTCTTGCACCGCTAACTTCACCACATCCGTCAGGTAATACTCGCCCTGCACGTTGTTATTGTCGAGTCGGCTGAGCCAGCGTTTAAGTAGTGCAGCGGGTGCCGCCAAAATCCCGCCGTAAATCTCTCGGATGGCGCGCTCTTGTTCGCTGGCGTCCTTGTGCTCGACGATGGCAGTGACAGAGTCGCCCTTGCGCACAACACGTCCGTAGCCGCTGGGGTCGGGCAGATTCACTGTTAGCAGCGCAAGATGCTGGCCCGCGCTAAGCTGCAAAAGGGCCTGCAAGGTCGTGGCGCGTGTCAGTGGCACATCCCCGGACAAGACCAGCACCAGCGCATCATCGGCCAGACAAGGCGCTGCAGTTTGCACCGCGTGGCCGGTGCCCAACTGGGGCTCTTGGCGAACAAACTCAAGATTTATTGCTCCCGCCAACCGGGCCAATGCGGGCTCAACCTGATCCGAGCCATGGCCGGTAACCACCACGACTTTGCGTGCATCCACCGAACGCGCCGCCTCAAGTGCATGCCCCGCCAAGGGTAAGTGCGCCAGCATTTGCAGCACCTTGGGCTTGTTGCTTTTCATGCGCGTGCCCTTGCCGGCGGCCATCATGACCACCTCCACAGCAGGCTTGATATGGTCCGCACCCAAAGCGGATGCATCGCTCGCAATTAGACTCACTGCAATGTCCTTTAGCTATTTCCCGCCGGTGCCTTGCGCTACCCGCCTGAGTGCCATTATCGGTTGCGCAAGGCGGGTGTGGTTTGCGCTTGGCATCACTTGCTTTGCGCTGGCGCTCGGCGGCTGTAGTACGGCGCGTTTGGGCTATAGCGCGGCGCCAGATCTCATGTACCTGTGGATGGACAGCTACTTGGACTTTGACAGCGCCCAGGCACGCCGCGTCAATGCTGAATTAAAGGTGCTGCATCGCTGGCACCGCAGCGAAGAATTGCCTTTGGTGGCCGACCTTTTGCAAGAGGCCCAGACATTGGCTCTGCAAAACCCTGACGGTCCGCGCTTTTGCGCACTGTATGCCTCTGTCATGCAACGCAGCGATGCGCTTACGCAGCGCGCCATACCAGCCGCCGCAGCGGTGGCGCCCAGCTTCAAGCCAGAGCAGTTGACGGCATTGGCAAAGACCTATGAAAAAAACAATCGAAAAATGCGCGAGGAATGGCAAGACGCCAGAGCGCAAGGTGTGGAATTGCGAACGCGCAAAAGCCTGGAGCGTATGGAAGACCTCTATGGAAAGCTCAGCGCTGAGCAAACCCAGAATTTCAAGGAAGCAATGGCCCAAACCGGCTTTGACGAAAAACGCTATTTTGAAGAAGTGCAAGCGCGCCAGCAGGCGGTGTTGCAAACCTTGGAGCGTTTACGCGGCGCTGATGCCGCCACCACGCAGAGCGTGTTGGCCGACTTGGCGCAGCGCTATTACCAGTCAGCCAACCCTGCCTATCGCCAGTACCACGCGCAAATGACGGCCAATACCTGCGTCGCATTTGCCAAGTTACACGCACAAACCAGTGCCGAGCAGCGTAAGCATATGGTGCGGATACTCAAAGGCTATGAAAACGATGTGCGTGCCTTAGCTGCACAAAAAGACTAGCTTGGCGCACGAGAAGGCAAAGCGCTTTCGTGGTGACAGCCGAAGCGACTAATCGCGCTGTAGGCGGCCCGGATGGTCCACCGGCCAGGCCATGCCGTAGTCGGTCAAGACCGCATCAAGCGGAATATCGTGCGGCTCCGGATCGAAATCGGGAACAAAGCTGTTGCCAAAACCCAGGCCCACGGTATAGGGGCGCGGCTCCAGGCTGGCCAGCATCCGGTCATAAAAACCGCCGCCGTAACCCAGCCGATAGCCGCCTGCGCTGTAGCCCACGCAGGGCACGAACAACAAACTGGGCATGACTTGCTCGGTGTCTTTGGGTTTGGGAATGCCGTAAGCATCTTCTTCCATCGGGCAGCCGGGATACCAGATATGAAAGGTCATGGTCTTATGCGCTTTGTTCACCACCGGCAAAGCAATGCGCCGTCGCTGCGCGATGTCATTGAGCTCCCCGTCTTCTTTCCAGCGGTGCAGCGCGGGCAGCGGGTCAAACTCGCCCTTGATCGGCCAGTAAGCGCCAATGGTGGTGTCGGCGCGGCCCACCAGCCACACGCGCATTACGCGCAGCAACAACTCTGCGCGGTGCAGACGGTCGGGCAAATTGGCCCGCGCATCCAGCAAAGCCTTGCGTATGGCCTTTTTTTCCTGGGCTTTAGGGCCCATAGAGTTGTCCATAATCACCCCATGCGGTTAATCAAAAAAAATATAGCAGCCTTGGTCTGCATTGTCGCAGTCGCCTTGCCCGGCTACGCGGCCCGGGCCCAAGCGGTGGATGTGGCGCGCAATGACCAAGCGGTGCTGGACATGGCGCAGGCCTTCAAACTCGGTGAGCGCAAGCAACTAGCGCAATTATTGCCGCAAGCCAAGGGTTCGCTCTTGGAGCCTTGGGCGGCCTACTGGGACATGTCGCTGCGGCTGGACCAGGCGGACAAAGCCGAAATCGAAAGCGTGCTTGCCCGTTATGCCGGCAGCTACCAGGAAGACCGCCTGCGCGCCGACTGGTTGCTGCAATTAGGCCGCAACCGGGAATGGGCCACTTTCCGGATCCAATTGCCTTTGTACCGCATGGCCGACGATAGGTCTATTCAATGCTATGCCTTGTGGAGCGACTACCTGACTAGCGGCGCTGATGTCGCAAAACAGTTGCAAGAGCTATGGCTGGCCCAGCGCGAACCTGACGAAGCCTGCGCTGATGCTGCCCAAGAACTGATCAAGGCCCGCAATATGCCAGCACAGGCAGCTTGGCTGCGCGCGCGCCTGGGCATGGAGAACGACCGGCTGAAAGTTACTACGCAGGCGGTGGCTACGCTGGATACCAAATGGGTCAAAACCGTGGCGGCGATTTACCAAAGTCCGGCCAAATACCTGAACGACAAGCTCACCGCCTTGCGCCCGCAGACACGCGAGTTTGTATCGCTTGCGCTGATACGCCTGGCCTATCTGGAGCCTCAGGACGCGGCGGTGGAAGTGGATAAGCTCCAGTGGCGCGCGCAATTGACGGGCGAGGAGCGCAGCTGGATATGGGGCGTAATTGGCAAGCGCGCCGCGCAAAAAGGCCAGGACAACGCTTTGTCCTACTACCAAAAAGGCCGCCTGGACCAAATGCATGAAGACCAAGTGCTGTGGGCGCTGCGCGCGGCCTTGCGTGCGGGCCAGTGGACGCAAGTCGAAGCGGCTTTTGCCGCATTGCCTCCCGCTCTGCGCGCAGAACCCACTTGGGTGTACTGGCAGGCGCGCGCGGTCTTCGCCCAAAAACCCAGCGAGGCGGCCCGCGCCCAAGCACTGGCGAGTTTGCAAAGCATCGCTGGCATACGCGGGTTTTATGAACAACTGGCGCTGGAAGAACTGGGCCAGCGCAGCACGCTGCCCTCCAAGCCCTTGGCGCCCACGCCCGAAGAAAAAGACAACGCGCGCAAAAACCCTGGCTTGCAGCGCGCTTTGTACGCGATAGCGCTGGGCCTGCGCAGCGAAGGCGTGCGTGAGTGGAATTACGCCATCAGCCTGCACACCAAAGGCGGCATGGACGACCGCAGCCTGCTGGCCGCTGCCGAATTGGCCTGTCACGCCGAAGTCTGGGACCGCTGCATCAACACCAGCGACCGCAGCAAAGCTTTGATAGACATGGAGCAGCGCTTCCCCATGCCCTTCAAGGCCGCGGTGCTGGCACGTGCCCAAAGCATTGGGTTGGAGCCTGCTTATGTGTATGGTCTGATCCGACAGGAAAGCCGTTTTGTAATGGACGCGCGCTCCGTTGTGGGTGCTTCGGGCTTGATGCAAGTCATGCCAGCGACAGCCAAATGGACCGCGAAAAAAATCGGCATCAATGATTTCACGCCCGCTAAATTGACCGACCGGGACACCAATATCGCCATCGGCACGGGCTACCTCAAACTGGTGCTCGATACTTTCCAGGGCTCTATGCCGCTGGCAGCAGCGGCCTATAACGCTGGCCCCAGCCGGGCCCGCTTATGGCGTGGCGCCAGCGGAGCGCCCGTATTGGAGGCGGCCATCTGGGCGGAGAACATTCCCTTTAACGAAACGCGCGATTACGTGAAAAAAGTACTGTCCAATACCACCTTGTATGCTGCCATGATCAGCGGTCAGCCGCAGTCCATCAAGGCGCGTTTGGGCAATGTGGGGCCGCTAGAGGCCACGGCCCCAGAAACCGGGCTTGACCTGCCCTGATGCAAAACCACCCAGGAGGAATAAACCATGCTGAAGTTGTACATCGGTAATAAAAATTATTCCTCCTGGTCGATGCGACCCTGGGTGGCGATGACACAGGCGGGTATTGCTTTTGAAGAGGTTTATGTCCGCTTCGATAGCTTTAGCGCGAATTCCCAATTCAAGCAGCGCATGACAGGCATCAACCCGGTAGGCAAAGTGCCGGTATTGCAAGACGGCGAACTATGCGTGTGGGACACCCTGGCCATTAGCGAATACCTGGCCGAAAGTTTTCCTGAAAAAAACCTCTGGCCCGCCGACAAAGCCTCCCGTGCCCACGCTCGTAGCCTATGTGCCGAAATGCACAGTGGCTTTAGCGCTTTGCGCAGCCAGTGCCCCATGAATATCGAAGCCCTACTGCCCAATCGCGGCGCGCTGATCTGGCGCGACCATGCCGGGGTGCGCGCCGATGTGCAGCGCATCGTGGAGATGTGGACCCAATTGCTGCAAAGCCATGGCGGCCCCATGTTGTTTGGCGTATTCACGCTGGCAGACGCCTACTACGCGCCGGTGGTGATGCGCTTGCACAGCTATGCCTTGCCGGTACCCGCCCTCATTCGCGAATACATGGATCGGGTGCAAGTACTGCCCGGCGTCAATGCCTGGGTGCAGGCGGCGCTGGCGGAAAAAGATTTTCTGGACTTTGAAGAGCCTTACCGGCTCAAGCCCTAGAGGCGCTGCGCGCCTTGCATTGCATGCAAACCTACCTGGTTGGCGGTGCTGTACGTGATGCCTTGATGGGCTTGCCGGTGCGCGACCGCGATTGGGTGGTCGTCGGCAGCACCGCACAAGCCATGCTGGATGCGGGCTTTGTGCCCGTAGGGCACGACTTCCCGGTGTTTTTGCACCCCACCAGCAAAGAGGAATACGCCCTTGCGCGCACCGAGCGCAAAACCGCGCCGGGCTACCGGGGCTTTGCCATCCACGCCGACCCGGCCGTTACCTTGGAAGAAGACCTGGCGCGGCGCGACCTCAGCATCAACGCCATGGCAGTGCCCGCTGCCGCAGTGCGCTCGGATGGAAGCTTTAGCACGGCCGATGTCATCGACCCCTTTGGCGGCGCGCAGGATATAGCCGCAGGCGTGCTACGCCATTGCACCGATGCATTTCGTGAAGACCCGGTGCGCATACTGCGCATCGCCCGTTTTGCGGCGCGCTTTGCGCAGTTCCATGTGGCGGCTGCAACGCTGCAACTGATGCAGGACTTGGTGCAAGCGGGCGAAGTGCAACATTTAGTGGCTGAACGGGTTTGGCAAGAAATCGCCAAAGGGCTGATGGGGCACAAGCCCTCGCGCATGCTAGAAATTTTGCGCGACTGCGGCGCATTGGCCGTGGTGCTGCCCGAAGTGCATGCGCTGTGGGGCGTGCCTCAACCGGCAGAGCACCATCCGGAAATTGATACCGGTATGCACTTGGGGCTGGTGCTCGACGCTGCTGCGCGCGCGCAAGCGCCGCTGGAAGTGCGTTTTGCTTGCCTCATGCACGATCTGGGTAAGGGCACGACACCCAGCACGCAATGGCCGCGCCACATCGGCCATGAAGTGCGCAGCGTCAAGCTCTTGCGCAACATTTGCCGGCGCTTGCGCGTGCCCCAGGCCTGCGCCGAGTTGGCCGAGGTCGTGGCGCGCGAACACGGCAATATCCACCGCAGCGCCAGCCTGAACGCCGCTGCCACACTGCGCTTGCTGGAACGCTGCGACGCTTTTCGCAAACCGCAGCGTATGGCGCAGATTGTGCAAGCCTGCGCCTTTGATGCGCGGGGACGACTGGGTCGTGAACAAGATGCTTATAGCCAGGGCGAGCATTTGCTGCTGGCCTTGCACGCGGCCTTGGACATTGACAGCACGGCAATCGCGCAAGCTGCGATGCAAGCGGGCGCCCAAGGCCCGGCGGTGGGCAAGGCATTAGCCAGGGCACGGGAGCTTGCGATAGCGCAGTGCCTTGCGGCTTATAAGACCAACGCCAGCGCAGCGTAGTCGCCCACCGATTCGCCCAGGCCCGCCGGTACGATGTCCACGCCGCTGGTCATAGAAGGCAGTTTGCTGCCGATCTGCGCGCGCAGGCGCGGCAGCAAAAGGTCTTGCTGGTGCCAAAACACTGAGCCGCCCATGCTGATGCGCTGCACATCGAGCGTGGTCATCAGGTTAAACAGCAAGCGGCCCATCACATAGCAAAGACCATCCACAATTTCCAGCGCATCAGGCTGGTCTTGACGCGCCGCCGCAAACAACTGCGCCGCATCGCTAAATCCCTGGCTGCCAAAACGCCGCGTAATCGCGTTACCCGCGATCAAACCTTCCACATCGCCGATATTGCCGCAGCCGCACAGCGCGTCGGTGTTGTCGCTGACAAAGCTGTGTCCCCAGTGGCCGGCGTTGCCGTTTTTGCCACGCAAGGCGCGACCGTCCACGCACACGCCCACGCCAATGCCGGTGCTCCAGGTCACATAAGCGCAGTGGTCCAGACCTTGCAGCGCGCCCCAACGGCGCTCGGCTTCCAGCGCCCCCACACCGTCGTTTTCCACCCGCACGTTGGCAAATGCCTGGCGCAGCGGCGCTTCCAAGAGCGCGCTGGTCCAATCATTGGGCAGACCGCGCGCTTTGCCGGCCATGCCGCCGCAAATATTGGGGGTGGACAACTCCACCAAGCCGTCCCGCAACACAAAAGGCCCGCAGGAAACCACGCCGACTGCGCCCAAGGCCTCTTTGCGGATGTCGCATTGGGCGCAGCCCTGCTCGATCATGCGGATGATTTGCAGCGCCAGCGCGTCTGACTGGCCGACTTTGGCGGTTGGCTCCGACCATTTACCGCGTATGCCGCTGGCGTCGGCCAGGGTGAGCGCGACTTTAGTGCCGCCAATATCCACGCAAGCGACGGGTGACATGCCTGCGGGAAAGCTCAGTTGGAAACCTGGGGTTGGCTGATCCATGGAAGTGGCTACTAAAGGGTTACAGCCGCTAATGCTAACGCCCCGCACTGTGCAGTGTTACCGGCGGGTTACCTGGGCGATAGATCATGGCCTAACGGGCTTTGGCGTCCCTGCGCTTGCGATCACGTTTTCAGCCATCACGCGCACGGGGGCTGCCTTTACGTTAAGGAGCCACTGCATAAGTCCAAACCCGTCATCCTATGCTTGAGTTGTTTGTATGAAGTAGACGTACTTCATACTAGCAGGAGAAGGGGCTGAGGCCGCGTGTGTCATGTGCCATCAAGGCTGATCGCAATGAGGGTTGCCCTTCTCCACCTTGACCAAG
>CAJBBZ010000140.1 GCA_903951445.1 uncultured beta proteobacterium | reverse complement strand
CTTGGTCAAGGTGGAGAAGGGCAACCCTCATTGCGATCAGCCTTGATGGCACATGACACACGCGGCCTCAGCCCCTTCTCCTGCTAGTATGAAGTACGTCTACTTCATACAAACAACTCAAGCATAGGATGACGGGTTTGGCCTTATGCAGTGCTTCCCTAGGGCGCACTCAGGCTGGGTGCGAGTAAACGCAGGTAGCGCCCCTACTCAAACCCACTTAAAGCTAGCGCGCAACACTTTGCTCAGCCACGCAGGCACGGGCCCTGCGCGCAGCAAGGTAGCGGCCATAGAAAACTGCGTCCGCACCACGGCTTTCTCATGGCTGAACGCTTTAAAGCCGTACAAACCGTGTGCGTTGCCCAGACCGGAATTCCCGATGCCGCCAAAGGGCAGGTTGCCGTGCAAAAAGTGAATCATGGCGTGGTTGATACAGGCCCCGCCCGATTGGGTTTGGGCCAGCACTTGCTCTATCGTGGCCTGGTTTTGGCTGTACAGGTACAAGGCCAAAGGCTTGGGCCCTTGGTTGACCTGCGCGATGACTTTGTTGATGTCGGTAAAGGTGATGATGGGCAGCAAAGGCCCGAAAACCTCTTCTTCCAAAATCCGCGCTCCGGCGCTGATGTTGTCGAGCAAAGTAGGTTGCACATAGCACTGCGCCTCGTCCACCGCGCCACCGGCCAGCACCCAGGCGCCGTGCGCTTTGGCGTCATCTAGCAGCGCTTTAATGCGCGCGGTATGCCTGGGGTTCACGATGCGGGTGTAGTGCTTGCTCGCTTGCTGCGCTGCCGCGTCTGCGCCGTAAGCCTTGGCTAATTCGGCTTTGCAGCACTCCAGCCAACGCTCTTTCACGCTCTCATGCACAAACACATAGTCCGGCGCGATACAGGTTTGGCCCGCATTAGAAAACTTGCCAAACATCACGCTGGTAGCCGCCAATTCCAGATCGGCGCTGGCATCAATAATCGTTGGGCTCTTGCCGCCCAACTCCAGCGTCACGCTGGTCAAATGTTTGGCCGCAGCGCCCATCACGTACTTGCCCACCATGGGGCTGCCGGTAAAGAAAATATGGTCAAACGGCAGGTCGAGCAAGGCCTTGGACACATCGGCATCGCCCTGGAAAATCGCCACTTCATCGGGCGCAAACAGCTCGCCGATGAGCTGGCTGATCATGCCCGAGAGGTGTGGCGTCAGCTCAGAAGGCTTGATGATCACCGTGTTGCCCGCCGCCAGCGCGGACACCAGCGGCCCCAGGGTTAGATTGAGTGGGTAGTTAAACGGGCCGATGATCAGGCAGCGCCCCTTGGGTGCGTATTGCACTTCGCTGCGCGTGCCGCCAGTCATCAGGGTGGGCCACACGCGCTTGGGCTTCATCCATTTCTTCAAGTTGCGAATGGCGTCATTGGCCTCTACGCAAATCGGCAAAATTTCGCCGATATCCACCTCCGCCGCCGGTTTGCCCAGATCGGCCGCGGCCAGCCGGTACCATTCCTCACGCCGCGCCAGCACTGCGTCGCGCAACTTGGTAATTTTGGCGATACGCTCTTGTGCGGTGGAGCTGCGCAAGCGCAGCGCAGTAGCAGCTTGGCTGGCAAACGCCTTGCCTATTTGTTCTTGCGTCACCAAAGTGCGGTGGGTCATATCGAGCATGATGGTTACTCCTAAAAGCGGAAAAGCGGGCGCGTGGGTAGAGACATTGCGCTAAGGACCGAAGCCGCAATCCGTGTTTGCTCGGCTCAGCTACTGAGGTCATCATACTGGCGGTGCAAGCGAGCGCCTGCCGCTTGCGCGTCAGCCCACCAAACCGAAGCTTGCCACCAATGCGTAAGATAAGCACCATGACGCCTTTGGCCTTTAATTCCCTGGTGCCCCAAAACTTGCGCCTTCGCTTTCAGGTGGCGGTCAGCGCGCTACCGCTGGCCTGCATGCTGTTAGCGCTTGTGCCCAGTTACTTTTTTGCCCAATGGCTGGAAAAGCTGGAGGGCATCCCCGCCCAAACCCGCTTGCTAGACCATCCCACAGGGCGTATGTGGGTAGCGGTATTTTTAAGCGCGCTGGTGTTGCAATTGCTGCTGGGCTATTTGCTGGGCTGGTTGCTCAACGCGCTGCTAGTCCGCTGGCTTTGGCGTTGGCCCGTAGACAAAATCCGCGCCGTCTATTTGCATTCCCAAGTACCCGTGGTCTGGCTGAAACCAGCTGCAGCTGCGCTTTCGGGTGACCGCGTGGCCGTCATCGCAGTCGCGCGCTGGGAGCGCGAACGCAAGGCCGGCGCCCTGCGTTACGTGCTGCGCAAAGGCCTGATCGGCTGGGGCTTGCCTTTGTATGTGTTTATGTACGGCGTACAAACTTTGCTGCGCGGGGACGCATTGGTGCCGGAAGAAGCATTGCGCAACGCGGTTTTGTGGTTGGGCTGCGGCGCGGTATTTGGCACGGTGATGTGGTGGGTGTCAGAGTTCAATTACCGCAAGCTCAAGGCATCATTGGGTCTTTAAATGGTTCGCCTGGCAAGCGCCAAGCTTGGCAAGGCCTTAGCCAGACTGCTTGCTTTCTATCCGCACGGCCGGACCCGCAAGGGCGGACCTGCCGGACGCGCCAGACGAAAAAATCCCCCGCAGCATTTTCATGCGCGAGGGATTTGGTTTGCTTCATCCTCTAACTGGCACAAGGCCAGCGCGGGGATTAGAAGTCGTGAACCAGCGTGAGCGCGGTCATGTTGCTATCCTTAGCGTCAGTCAATGCACCCTTCCAGCTACCATAGTTTGCAATCGCATAAGTACGCTTGCTCAGGTTGTATTGAGCACCTAGCATGAAGCCGGTACGGGCGTCTGCGCTACCAACTTTGTTAGAAGCATAGACGCCGTTGACACTCATGTTGCCACCAACGGGGGCCGAGGCAGAAATTGCATACTGGACGTTGTCGCCACCATTGTTCAAAAGCTTGCCGTTTTGATAGCCAGCACCCACCTTGGCTACGCCCAAGTCGTAGGTGCCGCCCAATCGCATGACCGATTCCGTCGAAGCGCCAGCCTTATCGGTATTGGTGTAAGACAGGTAAGCTGCCTGCAATACGGCCGCACCCAGCGTGTACTTAGCACCGAAGTTGTAAATGGACTGACCGTCCGAACCAACGTTACCAGCGCCTTCACCCAGTGAGCCGCCGGGTTCCAGCATGGCTGCAGTCACCGTAAGTCCGTCCATCAGCGGCACGGTGTAGGAAATTGCGTCGCGGGTAGCGCGTGCGGACAAGACCTTGCCATCCAAGCCGTACCAAGTCGCAGCACCGGAAGCCTGGGAAACCCAGTCAGACGGCTTGTACGTCAGCAAGGAGACTGCGCCAAATGGGGTAACCAAAGTCAGGGACTGGTCGTCCGCTTTAGCGCCTTCACCGAAACCATTTGCGTTGATTTTCATGCTGACAGCCACACTCATGCCACCGCCAATATCTTCATTAGCTTTAAAAGCCAATTGGGCAGTGTCGATACCGCCACCGGAAGTGCTCTTGCCGGCACCGTCGGTGCTAGACAAATAGCCCCACGCAAATTCACCGCTCAAACTGGCTTGCGCAAAAGAAGCGCCGGTGGCTGCAACTGCTGCCAAAGCAATCAATGTTTTTTTCATATCAAATCCCTGAAAGTTGTTAAACAAAATATGTTCTTGAAATAGAACACGGTTTATTGAAACATGCGGGATTGATGCAGTGCAATGAAAAGCTTGGAAATGTAATTACAAAATTAAAAATAGTTGCATTTTTGCAACTATTTAAAAATGTGTACTTAACTTGTATGCCCGCTACGCGCCTGCCTGCACCCTGTGGTTTTTGGCGGGAGTTCGCGTCGCCAGCAGGGGCGCCGCTAACGCGGCAACGTCAGGATCTGGCAGTTTTGCGGTGGGCGCAGTCGGCCTTGGTGCAGCTGGCGTAGAGGCTGAGCGCGTGGTCGGTGATGGCAAAGCCTTTGGCTTTGGCAACCGCGTGTTGGCGTTTTTCGATTTCCGCGTCGTAAAACTCTTCCACTTGCCCGCAGTCCAGGCAGACCAGGTGGTCATGGTGTTCGCCCTGGTCTAGTTCAAACACGGATTTACCGCCTTCAAACTGGCTGCGCTTTAGGATGCCTGCCTGCTCAAACTGCGTCAGCACACGGTATACCGTGGCCAAGCCCACATCGGCACGTTCTTGGAGCAGCACCCTGAATATGTCTTCGGCAGACAAATGGCGCTGGCGGCTGCGCTGGAAGACTTCCAATATCTTCAAGCGCGGCACCGTGGCCTTGAGGCCGGTGCTTTTGAGTTCGTCAATGTTGCTCATGCGTAAAGCGGGCCGTAGAGGGGCGGGGCTACAATGCCGCGATCTTACTGCCGCATGAAATACATGATTTTTCCCCCTACTTTGCGCCGTCTAGCGGCCCTGCTTTCGCTGGGTGGCGTGCTGTTTTTGGCATCGGGCTGTGGCAGCGTGGACAAAGCCAGCAATTCGGTGGCGGGCGTGATAGAGCCCTACCGCATGGAAATTGTCCAGGGCAATGTGGTCAGCCGCGAGCAAGTGGCTGCCATCCCCAAAGGCGCTAGCCGGGCCCAGGTGGCTGCCGTGCTGGGCACGCCTTTGCTCACCAGTGTGTTTCATGCGGACCGCTGGGTGTACGCCTTCAGCCTGTACCAGCAGGGCAAATTGCCGCAGTTGCGCCAAGTGACGGTGTATTTCAAAGGCGATAGCATGGAGCGTATAGACGCGGATGCGCTGCCTACCGAGGCCGAGTTTGTAAACAGTTTGCGCACCAAGGTGGAATTACCCGCAGCCAAGCCGCTGGAAGCCAGCGCCGAGGCGCTCGCCAAGTTCCCCGCGCCCGCGCCCAAGCCAGCCGCGTCTGCGCTGCCACCGCCGCGCACCAATTACCCGCCGCTGGAGCCTTAGGCCCACCGCCCCACACAGAGAGCGCACCCATGACGCACGCGATAGCCATTGCCGGAGCCTCCGGGCGCATGGGCCACATGCTGGTGGACGCAGTGCGCGCTGCCGATGATTGCCACTTGGCCGCCGCGCTAGACCGCGCGGACAGCCCGGCCATTGGGCAGGATGCGGGGGCTTTTGGCGGACAAGCCACCGGCGTGCTGATTTCGCCAGACCTGCAAGCGGGCCTTGCGCAAAGCAAATTTTTGATCGACTTCACCCGCCCGGAGGGCACGATGGTGCATCTGGCGGTGTGCCGCCGACTCGGCGTGGCCATGGTGATAGGCACCACCGGCTTTAGCGATGCGCAAAAAGCGCAGATTGCCGAGGCGGCCAAAGACATCCCCATCATGCTGGCGCCTAATATGAGTGTGGGCGTGAACGTGACGCTCAAGTTGCTGGAACTGGCGGCCAAGGCCATGGATACGGGCTACGACATCGAGATCATCGAAGCGCACCACCGCCACAAGGTGGACGCGCCTTCGGGCACCGCCCTGAAGATGGGCGAGGTGATCGCCCAAGCCCAGGGCCGCACGCTGGCCGACTGTGCGGTCTACACCCGCGAAGGCATTACCGGCGAGCGCGACCCCTCAAGCATCGGCTTTGCCACGATTCGCGGTGGGGACATTGTGGGCGACCACACGGTCTTGTTTGCCGGTACCGGCGAGCGGATTGAGATCAGCCACAAATCGTCCAGCCGCGCCACCTATGCCCAGGGCAGCTTGCGCGCAGTGCGTTTTTTGGCGGGCAAGCACAACGGCATGTTCGATATGTTCGACGTGCTGGGTTTGCGCTAAACCGGGCTTGCCATGTTGGAAGGCGACGCAGTCCACAAAGCGGTAGCTGGGGTGCTGCTGCTGATGTCCCTGGCCAGTTGGTCCATCATTTTGTGGAAAAGCTTTTTCCTGCGCAGCGCGCTGGCGGGTTTGGAGCGCAGCATTGCGGCCTTTTGGCAGGCGCCGGATGTGGAACAGGCTCTGCACACTTTGCCTACTTTTGACCGCGCTGGGCTGCTGACGCCCTTGATTGAAGCGGGCCGACGCCAAATGCACCAGCACGCGCAGCCCCGGCTGGCGGCGCAAGGCTCTAGCGCCCAGCAATTGACGCGCGTGCTGCGCGATGCTTTGCAAGCCGGGGTGCGCCGCTTGCAATCCGGGCAGGTGATTTTGGCCAGCGTGGGCTCGATGGCGCCATTTGTCGGGCTGCTTGGCACGGTGTGGGGCATTTATGGCGCTTTGGCGACGATTGCACAGGCCGGGCAAATCAGCATCGCGCAAGTGGCCGGGCCCGTGGGCGAGGCTTTGATCATGACGGCGGCGGGCTTGGCGGTGGCGATTCCGGCGGTGCTGGGCTACAACTTGCTGGGGCGGCTGATCGGGCGCATCGAGGCCGACCTGGAGGGTTTTGCCCGCGATTTGCGCGAATTGCTGGTGTACCAAAGCCAATCGGCGGCCTATCCGCCGGACGGCGCGCTGGACTAAAAGCAGGCCATGGCTTTCGGACGCCTCCAAGCCAAACGCAGCGATGCGCCCATGAGCGACATCAATATGACGCCGCTGATTGACGTGATGCTGGTGCTGCTAGTGATTTTCATCATCACCGCGCCCATGATGCTCAGCGCCGTCAAGGTGGACTTGCCCAAGGCCGATGCTGCCGCCACAAGCCAAGGCAATGCACAACCGCTGGCGGTGACCATCGACCAGGCAGGCGCGGTCTATGTACAAGAACAGCGTTTGCAGGGCGAGGCCTTGCAGCAAGCCTTGCAACAAGCCGCAGAGCGCAACCCGGCTACCGAGGTGCAATTGCGTGCCGATACGGCGGTGCCCTACGGGCGGGTGGTGGAGTTCATGGCGCTGGCCAACGCAGCGGGCTTGAGCCGCATTGGCTTTGTGACCGAAAAGCCGCGTTAAGCAGGGCTGGCGCTGGCAACCGCGCGCCCTGCGCCGCCCCAATAGGCCTTGCGGCCTGCGCGCCTAAAATGCCCGATGCCTTTAACCCCAGCCCCCAATGCAAGACAAGTACCAACACACCGCCATAGAGCAAGCCGCCCGTAGCCATTGGGCGCAGCCTTTGTGGAATGGCCACGAGGCCTACCGCGTCACCGAAGACGCGGGCAAAAACAAGTTTTACGCCTGTTCCATGCTGCCCTACCCCAGCGGCAAGCTGCACATGGGGCATGTGCGCAACTACACCATCAACGACATGCTGACGCGCTATTTGCGCATGAAGGGCTATAACGTCTTGATGCCCATGGGCTGGGATGCGTTTGGCCTGCCGGCTGAAAACGCGGCGCTAAAGAACGGCGTGCCGCCAGCCAAGTGGACCTACGAAAACATCGCCCATATGAAGCAGCAGATGCAGGCCATGGGCCTGGCCATCGACTGGAGCCGCGAAGTGGCCACCTGCGACCCGAGCTATTACAAGTGGAACCAGTGGCTGTTTTTGAAGATGCTCGATAGTGGCGTGGCCTACCGCAAAACCCAGGTGGTGAACTGGGACCCGGTGGACCAGACGGTGCTGGCCAATGAGCAGGTGATCGACGGGCGCGGCTGGCGTACCGGCGCGCTGGTGGAAAAGCGCGAGATCCCGGGCTATTACCTCAAGATTACCGAGTACGCGCAAGAGCTTTTGGACCATGTGCAAACCGGCCTGCCCGGCTGGCCCGAGCGCGTCAAGCTGATGCAGGAAAACTGGATTGGCAAGAGCGAAGGCGTGCGCTTTGCGTTTCCGCACACGATTAAAGATGCCAGCGGCGCCTTGATCGGGGATGGGCGTATGTATGTGTTCACCACGCGCGCCGACACCATCATGGGCGTTACCTTTTGTGCGGTGGCGCCTGAGCATCCTTTGGCGCAGCATGCGGCTTTGACTAACCCGGTGTTGGCGGCGTTTATTGAAGAATGCAAGGCGGGCGGCACGACTGAGGCCGAACTGGCGGTGAAAGAGAAGGCCGGTATGGATACGGGCCTTTCGGTAACGCATCCGTTGACTGGCGAGGCGGTTGCGCTGTGGGTGGGTAACTATGTGTTGATGAGTTATGGCGATGGCGCGGTAATGGGCGTGCCGGCGCATGATGAGCGCGATTTTGCGTTTGCTTTGAAATATGGGTTGGCGATTCGGCAGGTTGTCGCTGTAGCTTCTTCTTCCTCGGGGGCGGCAGCACCAAGTCCAGCGGATGGTGATCAGTCTGCTGCTGCTTCTGCCTCGGGGGCAGCCACGCCAAGCCCTACGCCGGGTTCCTCCTACGCAGGCGAAATGTCGGCGCCCGGCGCAGGGCTTGGTGTGGCCGCGTTGCGGGCGGACGGTGGGAATGCCAAATCCAATTCCACTGCTGGGGCTGCATTTTTGGCATTTGATGCGCGCGTTTGGCAAGACTGGTATGCCGAAAAAGGCGCGGGGGTGGCGGTGCAGTCGGGTAAATACGACGGGCTGGGATTCAAAGCTTGTTTAGATGCAGTGGCGGCTGACTTGGCGGCGTTGGGGCTGGGCGAGAAAAAGACGACTTGGCGGCTGCGGGACTGGGGCGTTTCGCGCCAGCGGTATTGGGGCACGCCGATTCCTATCATCCATTGCGAAGAACACGGCGCGGTACCGGTGCCCGAGAAGGATTTACCGGTAGTGCTTCCCCTTGATTGCATTCCCGATGGTTCGGGCAATCCGCTGCACAAGCATGTTGGTTTTCATGCAGGGGTGACCTGCCCGGTGTGCGGCAAAGCAGCGCGGCGCGAGACCGATACCATGGATACCTTTGTTGATTCGAGCTGGTACTACATGCGTTATTGCGACCCGACCAATATTGATGCCATGGTGGCCGAAGGCGCAGCCTATTGGGCGCCTATGGACCAGTACATTGGCGGTATTGAGCACGCGATTTTGCATTTGCTCTACGCGCGTTTTTGGACCAAGGTGATGCGCGATCTGGGGCTGGTGAAGGTGGATGAGCCCTTTACCAAACTTCTTACCCAAGGCATGGTGCTCAACCATATTTATTCCCGCCGCACTGACAAGGGCGGCAAAGAATATTTCTGGCCGCAAGATGTGGAGCATGTGCAGGATGCGACCGGCAAAGTCATAGGCGCGCGCTTGGTCAAAGCGGTGGGCGATTTACCCGTGGGCACGGCTATCGACTACGAGGGCGTGGGCACTATGTCCAAGTCCAAAAACAATGGCGTAGACCCGCAGGACTTGATTGAAAAATACGGCGCCGATACGGCCCGCTTGTACACCATGTTCACCTCGCCGCCCGAGGCTACGCTGGAGTGGAACGACGCGGGCGTAGAAGGCAGTTACCGCTTTTTGCGGCGCGTTTGGAATTTTGGCTTCAAGTTGTCGGCGCTCGAATTAGCAGCTGCGCACGCTACGCTGGCGGCGAATGGTGGTTTGGCGGCAGTGGCGTTTTCCAAAGAGGCCAAGGTGCTGCGTTTGGAAATGCATGCCGTGCTCAAGCAGGTGGACTACGACTACCAGCGCATGCAATACAACACCGTGGTCTCTGGCACCATGAAGATGCTCAACGCGCTGGAAGACTTCAAGGGCCACGACGCATCCGATGGCTTGGTTGCGCTGGCTGAAGGCTTTGGTATCTTGCTGCGCGTGCTATACCCCGCCACGCCGCATCTGGCGCATGCGCTATGGGTGGAGTTGGGCTTTGCAAAACACAGCGGCGATTTGCTCGACGCTGCCTGGCCCGCCGTGGATGCCAGCGCCTTAGTGCAAGACGAAATTTCGTTGGTGCTGCAAATCAATGGCAAATTGCGCGGCGCTTTGTTGGTGCCCTCGGATGCGAGCCGCGAAGCGATTGAAGCGCTGGCGCTGCAAAACGCCACGGTGCAAAGTTTTGCCCAAGGCGCAGCGCCGAAAAAAGTCGTGGTCGTTCCAGGTCGTTTGGTTAACGTGGTGCTCTAGGCGCGGTGCGTAGCATGTTGTACACAACGCTTCGCACGGTGGCCTTTTGGTTGTCGCTGGCCTTGTCGGCAACGTTTTTGCAGGGCTGCGGCTTTGCATTGCGCGGCGCGCCCAACTATGTGTTTGATACGGTAGCGGTGACGCCCGAGCGCTCGGGCGGCGTGGCGGCAGAGTTATCGCGTTTACTAGGTAAGCGTGTGCGCCCGGCGGTCACGCCCGAGGGCGGCACGGCGCCCGATGCGATTGTCGACGTACTGAGTGACTCGCGCCAGGACGTAGTGGTGGGAGTGAACGCAGCCGGCCTCATACGCGAGTTTGAGTTGCGCTTGGTGGTGCGCTTTTCGGTACGCACGCCCCAAGGCAAGGTCTTGATTGAGCCGACGGATATTCGCCTGGAGCGCACGGTGAGCTTTAGCGAGGCTACGCTGTTATCCAAAGAGCCCGAAAAGGTGATGCTCTGGCGCGATATGCAGACCGACGCAGTGCAGCAAATCGTGCGCCGCTTGGCGGCGATTAAATCTCTGTCGCCTTAGGGCTGGCGCGCCATGCAATTAGCGCCTTCGCAACTAGGCCGGCATGTGGAGCGCGGGCTTAAAAGCCTCTATACCCTGCACGGCGATGAGCCGCTATTGCAACAAGAAGCGCTGGACGCGCTGCGCGCCCATGCGCGCACCCAAGGTTTTGCCGAGCGCAGCGCGCACATGGTGTCAGGGGCGCACTTTGATTGGAGCGAAGTGCTGGCCGCCGGTGGCAGCATGAGTTTGTTTGCCGACAAACAAATTATCGAAATCCGCATTCCCAGCGGCAAGCCAGGCAAAGAAGGCAGCGTTGCTTTGCAGCAGATCGCCGAGCAGGCGCAGGGCAATGATGCGGTGCTGACCATCATCTTGCTACCGCGCTTGGACAAAGCCACCAAAACCACGGCTTGGTTTAGCGCCTTGGAAAACTGCGGCGTGACGCTGCAAGTGGACCCGGTGGAGCGCAAAGACCTGCCGGCCTGGATTGCCCAGCGTCTGGGCGCGCAAGGCTTGCGCGTGGCGGCGGGCGAAGAAGGCCAGCGCACGCTGCAATTTTTTGCCGACCGTGTGGAAGGCAATTTATTGGCTGCGCACCAAGAGGTGCAAAAGCTGGCTTTGTTGTTTGCGCCCACGGCGCAAAGCGGCGGCGTGCTCAGTTGGGAGCAAGTGGAAGCTGCGGTGCTCAATGTGGCGCGCTACGATGTGTTTAAGTTGAGCGAGGCGGTGCTGGCCGGGCAGCCGCTGCGCGTGCAGCGCATGCTCGAAGGCCTGCAGGCCGAGGGCGAGGCCGAGGTGCTGGTGCACTACACCCTGGCCGAAGACATACGCGCCTTAAAGCGCGTCAAAGATGCCATGGCCCAGGGCCGCCCGCTGCCGCTGGCCTTGCGCGAGAACCGCATCTGGGGCAACAAAGAGCGTTTGTTTGAACGCGTGCTACCGCGCATCAGCGCGTCCCAACTTGCGCAATTGCTGCAATCGGCGCACACGGTGGACGGCATCATCAAAGGCCTCAAGCAGCCCGACTGGCCCGCCAGCGGCTGGCAGGCGCTGCACCGGCTGGCGCTGGACTTGTGCCGCTTGGCGGCGCCGCCTAAGCCTGCTTCGTCGCGTGCTACCCATGCCAGCGCCTGAGCGTTCCCCGTGAGTCTGGCCCTGTTTTGCCGAAACTACACTTGGACTTGCTTGAAAATCCAACTATGAACACCTCTGTTGCCAACCCCATCGAAACCACCCGCCTCTTGGGTGCGCAGGCCAAAGCGGCTTCTGGCGCCATGGCGCGGGCCAGTGCGGCGGACAAAAACCGGGCGCTGCTGGCGCTGGCGGCTTTGTTGCGCGAAAACATCCAGGCCTTGCAAGTGGACAACGCTAAAGACTTGGAGCGCGCCCTCGCCGCCGGGCTGGCCGCGCCACTGGTGGACCGGCTGCGCCTCACGCCCAAAGTGCTGGAAACCTGCGCCCAGGGCTGCGAGCAGTTGGCCGCCATGCCCGAAATCATTGGCGAAATCAGCGGCCTGCGCCAGCAGCCTAGCGGCATTCGCGTGGGGCAGATGCGCGTGCCCATTGGCGTGTTTGGCATGATTTTCGAGAGCCGGCCCAACGTCACCATCGAAGCGGCCAGCCTGTCTATTAAAAGCGGCAACGCCTGCATCTTGCGCGGCGGCTCAGAGGCCATAGACTCGAACAAAGCGCTGGCCTTGCTGGTGGGACAAGCGTTGGCGCAAGCGGGCCTGCCCACGGACGCGGTGCAGTTGGTGCAAACCACCGACCGCGCCGTGGTGGGCGAATTGATCGCCATGCAGCAGTTTGTGGATGTCATCATCCCGCGCGGCGGCAAAAGCCTGATCGAGCGCATTAGCCGCGAGGCGAAAGTGCCCGTCATCAAACACCTAGATGGCAACTGCCACACCTATGTGGACGACCCCTGCGACATCGCCATGGCCGTGACGGTGGCGGACAACGCCAAAACCCAAAAATACAGCCCCTGCAATGCCAGCGAAGGCTTGCTGGTGGCGCGCGGTGTGGCGGCGCAGTATTTGCCGCAAATCGGCGCCATTTACGCAGCCAAAGGCGTGGAGATGCGCTGCTGCCCCGAGGCCAAAGCCTTGCTCGCAGGCCTGCCCGGCGCCAAGCTGCAAGACGCCACCGAGCAAGACTGGTTTGAAGAATACCTGGCGCCCATCATCAGCATCAAAGTGGTCGATGGCCTGGACGCGGCGATTGCGCATATCAACCACTACTCCAGCCACCATACCGACGCCATCCTCACCCGGGACCACATGCACGCGCAGCGCTTTTTGCGCGAGGTGGACTCGGCCAGCGTCATGGTCAACACCAGCACCCGCTTTGCCGACGGTTTTGAATATGGCCTGGGCGCCGAAATCGGCATCTCCACCGACAAATTCCACGCCCGTGGCCCGGTGGGCATCGAGGGCCTGACCTCGCTCAAGTACGTGGTGCTGGGGCAGGGGGAAGTGCGGGGATAGGTTTTGCCCTTGCGCGCCGCGCGGCGCTAAATGTGGAAATCGTGGACTATCAATAAGGAGCCGATGTATGGCGCACAACATGCCTGTTAAGGATGGAATGCCTCCAATCCATCCTGGCGAGTTTTTGAAGGAGTTGCTTGAGGAACTCCAACTCAGTCAGACGGGACTGGCCGACGCCTTGGGTATTTCCGCCATGCGCGTTTCGCATGTGCTGAGAGGGCAGCGACCGGTAACTGCCGAGTTAGCCTTGCGGCTGGGCCGTGTGATGGGCCAGACCCCGCAATATTGGTTGAACGTTCAGACCACTTATGATCTTAAAATTGCGCAACGCGACAACCAGGCTAGCCTCTTAACATTGCGCAGACTGGCCGCCTAGTTTGCTAACCCCCCCGCAGATCGCATCTGCGGCCCGACGCCTCCCTCCGTGGAGGCGTTTCTTTTGGTGCGGTCGCCTCTGCATCAGGGTGCCGTCGGCGCCACCCAGGTATCGCCCGCAGCCGCGTAGTAATTGGCATCCAAGTCGGTTTGAAGCAGCACCAATGCGGCGAGACGGCGGGCGGTGTGGGTGACTTCTTTGATTTCCTCTAAGTGCAAGGCGCGGCCTAGCAGGCGGTGTTCGCGGTAGCTGAGCCATTTTTTGATTACCTGGTAGCCGCCGATATGAAAATCCCACACCGCGGGCGGTATGTTTTTCCAAAAAGCTTTTTCGTTCAGGTAAACATCGAGGGTGAGCGGGCCCCAGCCGCCTGCGCGCTCGGCGGGCGTAGCGGCGCGCTGTTGGCTGCGTCCGCGACCGGGCATAGTGACTCCGGCTTTACCGGCGCTGCCCCAACCGGCAGTCAGGGCAAACTCTTCGCTTTGCAAGGGCCCGCCGCCTTCGCGGCTGACCACGGCAATGGCTTGTAATTCTGGGGGAATGCTGCCGCTGGTGACGCCGGGCACCTCGGCTTCGGTGTCGAGCAATGCGGCCACCCTGCGCCCTAGCGCCGCTGAGGCCAAGAGCGCGTCGCGACTTGCGGGCAAGGGGATACGCGGCCAGTCTTGGGCAATGCCATCGGCGTTGTCGGCCAGGTAGGCCGGGCTGTAGCCTATGGCCAGCGCGTGCATCCACAGCAGTTCGGCGGTTGGGCTGTCTTGGTCCGGGTCGGGCAGGCCGAGTGCGGCGAGGTAATTGCGGGCTATCGGGGAGAGGTTGGCGCGGGTGGTGGGTGTTGAGGGAGCCGTGCTGCCGAACAAGTCGTCCATCGGGGGGGTGGCATTCGAAGTTTCGTGCCAGGTAAGGGGCACAAAATACGCGTGCCCGCGCATAGCATCGTTATCGCCGAGGGCTCTTGTGCACATAAAGGGGCTTCCTTCGGTGTCGGCCACGGCTTTGGGGCGAATACCAAGGTAACGATTGCCTGGTACGTGTTGTGCCCATAAAGTTGGACGTGGTTCATTCCATAGCGGGCGCATAAGCGAGACGTATGCGTAACGAGTGTCGAAAGGTCTTAGCGCGTACCGGACTAAATTTGATGAATTAAATGTGCTGGCAGCAATATGTTTGGCGCGTGTTGAAGTTGCTTTATATCTGGCTGCATCAGTTGTCAGGCCGGAATGCATCAAAGCTAATTCTGCATTCGAAACCGCGCTATCAAAATAAGCTTGCACTCGCTTGGCAAGCAATTTCTGATCGCAATCGATCAGCGCCCCTCCACGCTTTTCCATGAGTCCATTGATGGGGGCTTCACCTGCAAGGTCTTTCACCGTCGGCCAGCTTGCAAAAGTCTCGTCAACATTTTGTGGTCGGAAACTGAGTTTATTTTGTCGATTTGGAGTGGAACGCGCATACAGGTCATGTCGGTTGGGGTGTCCAAGACTTGCAAGGAGCGCACCTCTGCGGTCCGTGGCACGCGCCTGGTTGAACCCATCGCAATACAGTATTTCCGCCGCCTCTGTTACTGGGGCATTTCTGACCCAGGTTGAAATTACAACGCCTTGTTTTATGCCGGGTGAAAATCCGGTTTGCGCAAATACTGTCTCGCTAGTTCGACCATCGGGGGCGTATTCAGAGATATTCCTATTGCCGTGCATGTTTTCGATCCACAGCTTGTTGAAATGCATCAACAATTTCTCACGCATGACCACAAATGATGGCTCTGTTGTCCATGAATAATTGCTTATAAAGCTTACAACCCCACGCCCGGTTCCCTTTTCGGCAATGCGTCTTTCAGCCAGCCGGAAAAAACGCACATACAAATCGTCGAGGTTGTATTTTTTGATACCCCATTTGGTACGCAGGCCTTCTTTGTATGTGGCGACCAGGTCTTGTTCTTCGCCCACTGCCACGCCAGCAAAACCGTCGTAGGGCGGGTTGCCCAGGATGACGATGATTTTTTGCTGTTGCTTGACCTGGTCGGCAGCGTCGCGTTCTTGCTCAAACTCGGGAAAGGGCAGCACGGTGTTTTTGGGTTCTTTGGGCGGCTCCCAGCCGGTGAGGGCGTTGGTGAGGTAAATGCCTGCGCGTTCATCGTCGCTCAAAGGTGTGCCCCACTGGCGCAGCAGCAGGCCGATTTGCAGATGCGCCACCACATAGGGCGCGGGCAGGAGTTCAAAGCCAAACAGGCGCGTGGTGGCGGCTTGTTTGATCTGGTGCGCGGCCAAGGCGTCGGCGCCTTGGGCCTTGAGCTTGTCGCCGATCAGGCGCAGCACTTCCACCAAATACGCGCCGGTGCCGCAGCAGGGATCGAGCACCACTACGTCCGGGTCGGCCAGGCCTTGGGGCAGGCCCAGCTCGGTTTGCAGCACCTGGTCCACCCGCGCCACTTGGTAGCGCACGATGTCTTCGGGTGTGTACCAGACGCCCAGTTTTTTGCGCAACTCGGGGTCGAAGGCAGCCAGAAAGGGCTCATAAAAATACTGGATGGAGCGCGTGCTTTCAAAGGCTTTGAAAAATGCAGCCGTGTCCACGCGGTTGAGCGCGTCGGCTGTCCAGTCCAGCACTTCGGTGAGCCCCAGCGCCTTGAGCTTGGC
The DNA here is from genome assembly GCA_903951445.1 of uncultured beta proteobacterium. Taxonomy (GTDB): domain Bacteria; phylum Pseudomonadota; class Gammaproteobacteria; order Burkholderiales; family Burkholderiaceae_C; genus Allorhodoferax. The sequence goes on along the minus strand of CAJBBZ010000140.1, from coordinate 1,692 downwards.
CGGTTGCGAGAGTTGCCCAAACAAGGCCGCAATCATGGGCACGTTGAGGCTGTGGGCTGCACTGCGCCAGTCAAATGGGCCGTGGGCAGAGTCTTCCTCATGCCGTAGTACCCATGCCGAGAAGACGCCATAAAACAAGGTTTGCACCAGCGTGGAACGGAAAAAATGTGCACCTTCGCCGGATTCAAAACGCAGGCCTAAGGCACTCTCCAGGCTGTCTTGCAGGCTGCTTAGTTGTTTGGCTGCGCCGGGGCTGGCGTTTTCGACGCGGTGGCGGGCCTGGCGGGCATAGCTGGCCAGCAGCGCGGCCAGGTCTCTGGGCTCGGCCAGCGGGGCTTTGTGCAGCAGCACGCGCTGTACAAAGTCGGTAAAGGCCTGGCCATGCAGCTTTTCGCTGCGCTGGGGATGGGCGGCGATGTCGTGCCAGAAGCTGGCCTCATCCTCGGCCAGGGTGTAGCGTTCTAGCGCGACGCGCTGGCCTTGGCGCTCGCCGATCAGCAGCCAGTCGCGCAAATTAGTGACCAGCACCAGCTTGTAGCGCTGCCAGTACTTGTCCACTTGCAGGCTTTTACTGGTCAGGTGCAGCGGCTCGCCCGGGCTTTTGACTTCGATGACGCCGCGTGCAGGCGCGCTCAGGTCTTTGGCCTGCCCACCTCGGGCATGAAATTGGTCGGCAGTGAACAGACCGCCATCGGGGTTACCCGCGCCTAGGTTTTTGAGCTGCATGATGCAGCGCACCTTGGGGCTGAGCTGCGCGCCCACGCTATCGAGCAACTGATTGACGGCGGTGTAATACGAGGTTTCTACCGTGCCCGCGCCGCTGGCATGGACGCTGTGACAGGCAGATAGGAAGGGGCCTAAGACGTTCATGCGGGCTGCTTGGAAGAAGGTGGCGGGTGAAGGAGGCGGGTATTTGCACTTGGCGCCCCTTCATGAGATTACTCATAATCTTAAACATAATAATTATCAAATTAGAAAATTTATGCCGGCGTACTGCTCGCAGCTGCGATGGAATGAAGCAGCTTCAAACCGTGGACACTTTTACGCGCCTCGCAGGTCAAAGAGCGTGTGGACGCAGGGAGGAGCCCAAGTTGGCGTCTTGCATTTCCGCCAAAATGCACCATGTCTTCGGTACTTCACCACCCTTTTGTGGCCAAACCCGCGTTTTTTGAGCACCCAAACCTATGGTCCCCCACCTCGTTACCGCCCTGACCGGCCCGATCAATGAACTGGAGCAGCGCCTGCTGGACACCATGCCGGCGATTGAGCGCTGGTTTCGGCTGGAGTGGATGGAGCACACGCCGCCCTTCTACACCTCGGTAGATGTGCGCAATGCCGGCTTCAAGCTGGCGCCGGTGGACACCGACTTTTACCCCAACGGCTGGAACAACCTGACGCCCGAGATGCTGCCGCTGGCGGTGCAGGCGGCGATGGCCGCGATCGAAAAAATTTGTCCGGAGGCGCGCAATCTGCTGGTGGTGCCCGAGAACTACACGCGCAACACCTTCTACCTGAGCAACGTGGTGCAGCTCAAACGGATCTTTCACCAGACCGGGCTCAATGTGCGCTTTGGCTCGCTCGACCCCGAGCTCAAGGAGCCGACCACCTACGACCTGCCCACGGGCGAGAGCATCACGATTGAGCCGCTGATCCGCAGCGAGCGGCGCCTGGGCCTGAAGGATTTCGACCCCT
>CAJBBZ010000139.1 GCA_903951445.1 uncultured beta proteobacterium | reverse complement strand
GTTTGGGCGGCGCCGTTCTGGCCGCTTATTTCGCCGTTGCGGAACAGTTTGGATGAAACAAGCGCAGCGCCAGGTATAATCTTGCAAATCTAAATTAAAACTTTAAATTTACAAAATGATCCCCCGCGCCGCCGCTCCTACGCTCGAACGTCTGGCCAGAGGCTTTCCTGTGGTCGCGCTCACGGGGCCTCGGCAGTCGGGCAAAACCACGCTGGCTAAATCGGTGTTCAGTGAAAAAGCCTATGTGTCGCTGGAGAACCCCGACGAGCGCGAGTTCGCCTTGCAAGACCCCAAGCGGTTTTTGCAGCGCTTTTCCAATGGAGCGGTGCTAGATGAGGTACAGCGTTGCCCACAGCTGCTGTCCTGGTTGCAGGGCTGGGTGGATGAGCGCGGCATCATGGGCGACTTTGTGCTCACGGGCTCCGCACAGTTTGATTTGATTGCCGGCATCACCCAGACCCTGGCGGGCCGCGTGGGCCGCGTCGAGCTGTTGCCACTTAGCGCCGCAGAGTTGGTCGCCGCGCATCAAGCACCGCCCAATCTCCACGCCGCCATGTTCCAGGGTGCTTACCCTGCGCTGTACGCCCGCGAGGTATCGCCGCAAGATTGGTTTGCCAACTACATCGCCACCTATCTGGAGCGCGACGTGCGGCAATTGCTTGCGGTGCGTGACTTGGGGCAGTTTCAGACCTTCGTCAAGATGTGCGCTGCCCGCACGGGGCAGTTGCTCAACCTCACGTCCTTGGGTGCCGATTGCGGCATTTCCTCGGTGACAGCCAAGCAATGGTTGTCGGTGCTCGAATCGAGCTACATCGTCACGCTGCTGCAGCCGCACCACCGCAACTTTGGCAAGCGATTGGTCAAAGCGCCTAAGCTGTATTTTTGCGATGTGGGTCTGGCCGCGTGGCTGCTGGGCATTCGCGACGCAGCTACTTTAGAAACGCACGCCGCACGAGGCGCACTGTTTGAAACCTACGTTATCACTGATTTGCTCAAACAGCGCTTTAATGCGGGCCAGCCTGGCGATCTATATTTTTGGCGTGATAGCTCGGGCCACGAGGTGGATGTGCTTATGGAAACCGCCCAAGGCCTGCAAGCGGTCGAAATCAAATCGGGCAGCACCTTTGCCAGCGACTGGACTAGCAGCCTGAAAAAATGGAAGCAGTTTGCTGGCGACGAAGCGATCCAACCATCGCTGGTCTATGGTGGTACTGCGTCGTATGCGCGTGATGGCGTGCAGGTATGGGGCTGGCAGCATGTGGACAGGGTCGCCATCTGAAGCCCTTTTATAGCGCATCTAGCGGCGTGAAGGTAATCCACCGCGCTCTATAAGGTACCAGGAATACGCCAGCGTTTGCGCTCCAACAATCAAGTTCGCAGCGCGGTGGTAGTGGTAGGCGGGGTGACGAACGATTAGCTTCGCGTTGTGAGGGGCCCCGCCTGCCGCTGCCGCCGTGCGGGCTCAGCACCGCATCCGTAAAGCAAACCACTGGCTGAAACGTCCAAAAACGCCAGCGCGGCCGCGCGGGTTCAGAAAATCAACAGCAAAGGATTCAAGCGCTTTAGTGCCCGCCACCCCGATGGGTCGCTTTCACCGCTGGACTAAATTCGGCAATGAGTAGGTTCGCTTGACGGTGTTCTAATTGTACAATTTGGCAATTCAATTGCAAAACTGTACAATTTAGCCATGCTACTTGAACGCCAAGCCCAGTCCACGGTCGAACGCCTGCGCCGCACTTTTCGGGTGTTGGCCATTACGGGTCCGCGTCAGTCGGGCAAGACTACTTTGGCTCGAATGTGCTTTGCCGATAAACCCTATGTGAGTTTTGAGGATGTTGATGTCCGCCAGCGTGCCCAAGCGGATCCGCGCGGGTTTTTGGCGCAGTTTCCAGATGGCGCGGTGCTTGATGAGGTGCAGCGACTGCCCGCCATCTTGTCGTATTTGCAGGGCTGGGTGGATACGCGTCAGCGCATGGGCGATTTTGTGCTCACGGGGTCGGAGCAATTTGGCTTGCGTGCGGGCATCAGCCAAAGCTTGGCTGGGCGCGTGGCGCATGTGGAGCTCTTGCCACTGAGCTTGGCCGAAATTGCCCAAACCGCAGACTGGCAGCGTGCATCGCCTAACAAGCTCATGCATTTCATGTGGCGTGGAGCCTATCCGGCCTTGTATGCCGCAAAGGGGGTCGCGCCTGCACCTTATGACTGGTATGCCCAATACTTTGCGACCTATGTGCAACGCGATGTGCGTCAGATTACCGGCGTGCAAGACTTAGCTACGTTTGAGCGTTTTGTTTTGTTGTGCGCGGGGCGCTGTGGTCAGTTGCTCAATACCAGTTCCTTGGCCAGCGATGCGGGCGTGAGTGTCAACACCGCTAAAAACTGGCTCAGTGTGCTGCAAGCGAGCTACATCATCCGCTTACTCCAACCCTGGCACGAAAACTTTGGCAAGCGTCTAGTCAAAATGCCCAAGCTCTATTTTCTGGACACCGGCTTGCTTTGCCATTTGTTGCGAATTGCCGATGCGCAAACCTTGAGTACACATGCCATGCGCGGAGCCGTATTTGAGTGCTGGGTGGTAGCCGAAACTTTGAAACACCGCCTCAACCAAGGCCTGCCGCCCGACTTGTACTTTTGGCGTGACAATCATGGCACCGAACTCGATTTGCTCTACCCTGAAGGTGCGCACCTGTATCCGGTAGAAATCAAATCGGGGCAAACTTTCAGCCATGACTGGGTTAACACGCTAGATAAGTTCAAACGCTACGCAGGCGCGCGTGTCGGGCACACCTGTGTGGTGTATGGCGGCGCTGAAAACTTCGAGTTTTTGGGGCACTCGGTGCGTTCATGGCGCTTGTTTGACGGGACGCTAGGGTGATACCTATACCCGGTTTGGCGTGGCTATGCTCTATTTTCCAATTGCAAACTTGGTAGCTGAGCCCGCGTCCCCACAGGCCGTGGCCGGGCTCCTCACAACGCAAGGCTAATCGTTCGTCGCCCGGCCCCAGCCTGCGGGGACGCTGCGAAATGGTGTTTTGGTTTGCCCTGGGCCTGCAGTTACTTTGCGAAGCCTGCCTGCCAACTGAGTGTGACTTCACCGTTCGTGCTCTGAAGTAGTTTGGCAACCAAGTTCGCGTTTGTGCTCTAACCACGTCGCTCGCAGCGCGGTGGTGGTGGCAGGCGGGGTGACGAACGAGTAGCTTCGCGTTGTGAGCAACCGCGCCTGCCGCTGCCGCCGTGCGGGCTCAGTAGGTCAGCATCCAAGCCTAAAGCGCCTGCGCAATGCCAATCAAATTTCCTTAAAACAATGCGTTGGCGGTCAGCAGGCATGGCGTAGTCAGCCCCAAGAGCGAACGATCTGCAGAGCCTCTTCCACCCGCTCCACCGCATGGACTTGCATGCCGTCCATGGGCTTTTTAGGTGCGTTGGCTTTGGGAACGATGGCCTGCGTAAAGCCCAGCTTGGCCGCTTCGCGCAAGCGCTCCTGGCCGCGCGGTGCCGGGCGCACTTCCCCGGCCAATCCGACTTCACCAAACGCGATAAAGCCTTTGGGCAGAGGCTTGCCTCGCAGGGACGAGCTAATGGCCAGCATCACGGCCAGGTCGGCCGCCGGTTCGCCGATGCGTACGCCACCCACGGCATTGATAAACACGTCCTGGTCCATACACGCTACACCCGCATGGCGGTGCAGCACGGCCAGCAGCATCGCCAGCCGATCCCGGTCCAAGCCCACCGAAAGCCGCCGGGGGCTGGGCCCGCCGCTATCGACCAGGGCCTGAATCTCCACCAGCAAGGGGCGGGTGCCCTCCAAGGTCACCATCACACAACTGCCGGGCACCGGCTCGGCATGCTGGCTCAAGAAAATAGCGCTGGGGTTGCTGACGCCTTTGAGCCCTTTTTCGGTCATGGCAAATACGCCGATCTCATTGACCGCACCAAACCGGTTCTTGATCGCTCGCACCAACCGAAACTGGCTGTGCGTATCGCCCTCGAAATACAACACGGTATCGACCATGTGCTCCAGCACCCGCGGCCCGGCCAGCGCGCCCTCTTTGGTGACGTGGCCCACCAGCACAATACAGACACCGGCCGATTTAGCCGCCCGCGTCAGGTGCGCCGCACACTCGCGCACCTGTGCTACCGAGCCCGGCGCGGAGGTCAATTGGTCTGAATACACGGTTTGGATGGAGTCGATCACGGCCACATCGGGTTGTTGTGCGCCCAGGGCGCCGAGGATTTTTTCCAGCTGGATCTCGGCCAGTACGCTCACTTGGGAGCGATCCAAGCCGAGGCGGCGCGAGCGCAAGGCCACCTGGGCGCCGCTTTCTTCGCCGGTGACGTATAAAGTTTTTTTGCCGGCCCGTTGCAACGAATCCAGAGCTTGCAGCAGCAGCGTGGACTTTCCTATCCCCGGATCGCCACCGATCAGCACCACGCCGCCTTGCACAATCCCACCGCCCAGTACCCGGTCCAACTCGCTGTGTCCGGTGGGCGTGCGGTCCACGTCGCTGGCTTCAATATCTGCCAGCACCGCCACTTCTGCGGTGCCCGCCAGCGAGGCAAAGCGGTTGCGCACGCCGCTTTCGGCCACCGCGCTGGACTCGACCAAGGTGTTCCAGGCTGCACACGAGGGACATTTGCCCAGCCACTTGGGGCTGGTGCCGCCGCATTCGTTACAGGTAAAAATGGATTTTTCTTTAGCCATGGGTGGATATTACTGTATAGAAATACAGATGTTATTTGCGCTACTTGCTTGTCTCCCGCTGTTTTGCCCCCCGCTTCCCCCCCGCCCCTTCACCCCCGCCGGGGTGAAGGGGAGCTTGAACAGCCAATTTGGTTGTTTTGGGCCGGAAAGGGGTGTTGGTGCGGGAGGTTGCGTTGCTAGTTTGTTGGCCACTATTGGGGAACGATGCGGTCGAAGTAAATGGATTGATGATTGGCGTGGCTGCAGCGACTACTACCCCGATTGCGCGCGTAGCGCGCCTGCAAGCGTGTGCAATGTGAGCGCAGCGAACGAGCACACGCGGACGCCCCAGGCCATAGGCCGTGCTGAGCAACGCAGTGGCGCACGGATCAGGGCGGGCGCTTGTTTGAGCGTAGCGAGTTTGCGCCCGACCCCGGGCGGCGCGAGTAGCGCAAGGCACCCCGCAGGGGCACGGCCTTTGGCTCGCCTTTCTTTTGCTTATCTTTTCTTTGG
>CAJBBZ010000138.1 GCA_903951445.1 uncultured beta proteobacterium | reverse complement strand
CGCGTAAGTCCTTCCAGCGGCGGTGGGATGCAACGTCAGGAGCCAGGCAAAAAGCGCCAACGACAAAGCCGCGGGTATTAGCAACCAAATTGACCTACCTTGCTTAAGAATAAGCCAAGGCAGGTAGCAGCCGACGATCTCTGCCAGTGCCGTGCCGACGAAAAGCAAGACGGTTTTTACGAAATCCAATGTTGTTCACCTTGGTAAAGCCCAATTCAATTCATCATAACGATCCAGGGCCAGACCCGGCCGCGTATACTAATTCTGTCACTGGGGAGTAGTCGGCTTTCGCTTCGGCGAAAGGGCTTGCGTCAACATACTTGATCCTTCGATCATGGTGCAAGCGGTTCCTAACTTGGCAAGACCATTGACCACATAGCCTTCGGTATGGCCGGGGGGCGTGTGGTCATTGTTTTTGTCCGGCCTTGGAATTCATCATGGAAGCTCTCTTCATATCAACCGGAGTCGTCGCACTCGCGGAAATTGGCGACAAAACTCAACTGCTCGCGTTCATCCTCGCAGCACGCTTCAAGAAGCCGCTACCGATCATTGCTGGCATTTTGTGCGCCACGTTGATTAACCATGGCCTGGCGGGTGCCCTTGGCGCTTGGATTACGTCGGTTGTCAGTCCTGAGAACATGCGCTGGGCTCTGGGACTGTCATTCATCGGTATGGCCATCTGGACATTGATCCCCGACAAGATCGAAGAAGAAGAAACACAGGTCGCGAAACACCTGGGCGTTTTCGGCGCAACCTTCATCACGTTCTTCTTGGCAGAAATGGGTGACAAGACCCAGATCGCAACGGTTGCCTTGGCCGCGCACTATGCCGCCCCGCTGTTGGTCATTGCAGGAACCACGCTCGGAATGCTTATTGCTGACGTTCCCGCTGTATTTGTCGGCAACAAGTTCGCCGCCAAGATTCCCATGAAATTGGTCCACTCGATTGCCGCAGGTGTCTTTGCCGTGATGGGTGTGGCGACATTGCTGGGCGCTGGTTCAAAGCTGGGCTTCTAAGCAGCTATCAACCAATTTGCCAAAGCACGATGCGCAGATACACGTCAGAACGGATGTAATGCCGTCATGCCTTTCGCGGCGTCAATTTCTTCCGCGTAGGTTCTGTTGGTTCTTCGATTTTGTTGTTCCCATACCGTCCATCGGAATGCTGTATCGAGTTCTTGGGATATCTTACTGCGACACCGAAGCGCTCACGGCCCTCGATAGTGGTGATGTCCGCAAGCCCATATTGGCCAAAAAGGTCTATTGCTTGCCGGGGAAATATGCAAGTCATGGAACATGTCAAAGAAAATGCTGGGTGTTTATACGTACTCGCCACTCGCAACTGTGACTCCCACTGGTCATAGCCCGACGTACTACTTGGAACTAGGCGCATTTCAAGAGAGAGACATTTTCGGCGTCCAAAAGCCAGCCTGCATGCTTGCTTAGCGTTTCCAACTGAGATGGTGTGCAGGCGCTGATAAATCTAAGTTTCACGTCGCCGGCGTCGCGCAAATTATTGATCCGGCCCAATTAAATATGAACTTTCCTAGATTTTTCTGCTCCAACGTTCATGGAAAAAGAAAATGCACGAAAGCAAACACTTGAGCAACTCTACGAGCGGCGCAAGCAAGTCGTGAGGTTGCATAAGAAGGCAATGGGTGTCATGCAGATTGTGTCGATGACTGGCTTGAGCTACCCGGCAGTGCGTGCCTGCATCGACCTCTTTGAGGTGGGAGGTTGGCCTGCCATCCGACCGGCACTGCGTGGGCGCACTCCAGGCTTGGGGCGCGCGCTCAGTGCGGCCCAAGAGGAGAGCATCCAGCGCATCATCATTGACAAGCGCCCAGAGCAGCTCAAGATGGACTTCTTCCTGTGGAGTCGGGCGGCTGTTGGCCAGCTCATTGAGCAGGAATACGGGATCAAGCTGCACGTTCGCAGCATTGGCAAATACCTCAAGCGCTGGGGCTTCACTCCCCAAAAGCCTATCAAACGGGCCTACGAACAAAACCCCGGGGCTGTACAGGCATGGCTGGCGGGCGAGTATCCCGGCATAGAGCAGCGGGCCCGCATGGAAGGCGCCGAAATTCACTGGGGCGATGAGACTGCATTGGTCAACACCGACGTACGGGGCAGAAGCTTCGCGCCTGCTGGCAAGACACCGGTGGCCAAGACCATCGGCTCCACCCGCCACAAGCTCTCCATGATCGCGACCGTGACCAACCAGGGCAAGACGCGCTGGATGATCATTGACGACGCCTTT
>CAJBBZ010000137.1 GCA_903951445.1 uncultured beta proteobacterium | reverse complement strand
CAATCACTTATGGATCGCCGCCTCGCTGCGCTCCTTGCGATGACGGACTTATGCAGACCTTCCTTAGCAGGAGATATTTCGGCAAAGCGAGGGCTCCATCCATTCAGCGCCGAAAGGGAACGCGCGGCTATGCCCTTTGCAAGTTCATAGCCGGTGCACGCGGTCGCCGCGCGCAAATCCCAAGGGCGTCCAGGGTGCGCCCCGGCCCAGTGCCAGCACCTTGAAAAGCTCGCCCATTTCATGCTCTAGGATCAGCGCTTGCGCTGCCGAGCGAACCGGCAAAGCGGCCGCTTGCATCAAGTCCACGATACCGCAGTTCATCAGGAAATGCGCCTGGTTGGTGTAGCCCAATACGTCCAGCCCGGCATCTTGCGCCGTCAGTGCGATGCCGCTGAAGTTGACGTGGGCGGTAATGTCTTTCTCCCCTACTAAAACCAAAGGGTCGCTATCACTTTGGTGGGCGCGGTGGCACATCACCGTGCCACCTGAACGCTGCGGGTGGTAGTACTCGCCCTCGCCAAAGCCATAGTCCATAAAAAATGCGCAGCCGCTGCGCAAGCGCTGCGCAAGCGAGCGGATAAAGGCCTGCGCCTGCGGGTGAATTTCGGTCAGGTAGTCATGCGCGCCTTCGGGCTCCACCGGTGGGCGCAGTGCGGTGGGCCGGTCTTGCCAAGCGAAAACACGGCTTGGAGTCGCTGCCTCCTGCGCAGGCTTGGCGATGCAGACACCACGCTCCGACCAAACGCCCTCGCAGCGCGCAAGCAGCTGCACCGGCATGGCGTCCAGCACTTCGTTGCCCAACACCACGCCATCGATGTGTTCGGGCCAGCTCTGCGCCCAGTGCACCAGGTCGCCAAAGCGGGCTAAGCGCTGCTGTTGGCGTGCCGCCAGCGTGGCGGACAAATCCACAATCGTGTAGCGCCTCAAGGTCACGCCGATTTCAGCCAAAGCGCTGAGGATTTGTTCGGCCAGCGCGCCGCTGCCTGCGCCAAACTCCCAAATCTCGCTGGTGCCGGTATGGGCCAGGGCTTGCGCCACCTGTTTAGCCAGTGCGTAGCCAAACAGGGGGCTGATTTCCGGCGCGGTCACAAAATCGCTGCCACTGCGGCCCGGCAGCTTGCCGAACTTCAGCGAATCACGGGCGTAATAGCCCAGGCCTGGCGTGTACAGCGCCAGCTCCATGAAGCGGTCAAAACCGATCCAGCCGTCCGCTGCGGTAATCGCGCTGGCTATCGACTGCTCCAAGGCGCTTAAGGGGTGAGGGGGCATCGTTAAACTCGGGGGCGCTGCCGCAGGGCAGGTGGGAGGGCCGCATTGTCCCCCATGCGCTGAAAGGCGTGCCGCCCGAACCGGGCGAGCCGCAGGCATCCGCCGCTTCAACCAGGAATACACCAGACCCCATGCAGGACAGCGTATTAATCACCGGAGGCGCCCAGCGCCTGGGCCGCGAATTGGTGCTGGCCTTCGCACGCGCGGGCTGGCATGTGTGGTGCCATTACGGGCATTCCGCCGATGCCGCGCAGAGTTTGCAGGCCGAGCTGCGCGCGCAGGGGTTGGCCGTGGACGTGATCGGCGCCGACTTGTCGCAAGAGGCCCAGGTGCTGTCCATGATGGTGCAGATCACGCAGCAGCGCGGCCCATTGCGTGCCGTAGTGAATAACGCGTCTTTGTTCGAGCCCGATACCGGCCTGGACTTTGACCCGGCTTTGCTGCGCCAGCAAATGGAGGTTAATTTGGTGGCGCCTTTGCTGCTCGGGCGCGAACTGGCGCGCCAGCAAACGCAGCGGTCTGATCCGGTAGATGGACAAGACGCCTGCCTGATTCATGTGCTGGACCAGAAAGTGTTCAACCTCAACCCGGACTATTTTTCTTACACCACGACCAAGCTGGCGCTCGAGCGCAGCGTGGACTTGCAGGCCCAGGCGCTGGCGCCTGGCGTGCGGGTCTGTGGCGTCGCGCCGGGGCTGATTTACCCCAGCGGGCCGCAGTCGCAAGACAATTTTGACCGCGCCAGCCGCGTCAATTTGTTGCGCCGTGCCACGCCGCCCGCCGATGTCGCCGCCACTTGCTTGTTTCTGGCGCAGACCCGCTCGATTACCGGTGTGACGGTCTGTGTGGACAATGGCCAACACCTGGTACCTTTGGCGCGTGATGTGATGTTCGCAGCGCAAACTCTTTCGCAGAAAGCCCCGCATGTACAAGCTTGAGGCGCAGCTGATGCGCGATTGCCGCAAACTATTTTTGCGCGGCTATGAGTTGCAGGTGCGCATCGGCATCCACGACTTTGAATTGCAGGCGCCTCAGCGTATGCGCTTTGATGTGGACCTGTATGTGCCCTATGCCCACTCCAGCCCGAAAGAGGACCGCATCGACGAAATCGTGGACTACGACTTTGTCCGCGACACCATACGCCGCCTTTGCGAAACCGGCCATATCAATTTGCAGGAAACCTTGTGCGATGCGATTGCGCGTGGCCTGCTGGCCAATACACAAGTCGCCGCGGTGCGCGTAAGCACTTGTAAACCCGATGTGTACCCGGATTGCGATGCCGTTGGCGTCGAAGTATTTCGTCTGCGCGATGCGGCCCCGCTCGCCTAAGCCCCATTTATTTTTCAGGATCACGCCATGGCCACATCTTCTGCTGCACCGTTTCGGGGCAAGCAAACGCTGACTTTGACCGGTCTGCGCTTTGAGGCCAACCTGGGCATTCTCGAATCCGAACTGATCGCGCCCCAGCCTATCCAGGTCGATGCCGAGTTACACCTGGGCGCGCAACCCTTGCTGCCCAAGGACGACGATATCAACCATGTGCTGGACTACCGCAAGGTGCGTCAAATCATCATCGCTGAATGCACCGCCGAGCATGTGAACCTGCTGGAAAGCCTGATCGGCAAACTGGCCAATCGATTGCTGCAATTGCCCGGCGTGGTGGGTGTGCGTGTGAAAATCGCGAAGCTCAAAATCTTTGACGATTGCGAAGTAGCCATCCGGGTGGAAACCGGCCAGTGGTAAACCAAGGAACTGCGATGTTGATAGAAGCCCCAGCCCCTGTGCAAGCAAAAAGCGCGCAAGACGCCGCACCCAAAGTGCGCGATGCGGCAGAGCGTGCCGCCCACGAAGCCCATAAGTTGGAAAAGCGTCTGTGCCGGCAGGTCGGACAGGCCATCATGGACTTTGGCATGATCGAAGAAGGCGACCGCGTCATGGTCTGTGTGTCGGGTGGCAAAGACAGCTACGGCATGCTCGACATCCTGCTCAAAATGCAGCAGCGCGCGCCTATCAATTTCGAGCTGATTGCCGTTAATCTGGACCAAAAGCAACCTGGTTTCCCGGACCATGTACTGCCTGCCTATCTCAAAGCGTTAGGCGTGCCCTTTCATATCGAGACGCAAGACACTTACAGCATTGTCAAAAAAGTAATCCCCGAAGGCAAGACCATGTGCAGCCTGTGCAGCCGCTTGCGCCGGGGCATTTTGTACCGCGTGGCCGATGAGCTAAAAGTGACCAAAATCGCGCTGGGCCACCACCGCGACGATATGTTGCAAACCTTTTTCCTCAATATGTTTTTTGGTGGAAAACTCAAAGGCATGCCCCCCAAACTGGTGAGCGACGACGGTGGCCATATCGTGATCCGGCCCCTGGCCTATGTGGCCGAAAAAGACCTCACGCGCTGGGCTGCGCAACGGCAATTTCCCATCATCCCCTGCACCCTGTGCGGCAGCCAAGAAAACCTGCAACGCAAACAAATCGGCAATATGCTGCGCGATTGGGAAAAGCAATACCCCGGCCGGATTGAAAGCATGTTTACCGCTTTGCAAAACGTGGTGCCTTCGCATTTGATGGATACCCAGCGCCATGACTTTAAAAACATCCACACTACCGGCGTGCCGCAGGCCGATGGCGACAAGGCCTTTGATGCCGAGGAACTCCCGGCCCTGCCCTTGCATGGCCTGCCCGCGCTGGGCGCGGTGCCATGGCTGGTGAACTAAGCGACGCGGGCGGCTTGATACGTATGCGTTCGCCCTGCTTGTTGCGGTTTGCTTTGCTGGTGAGCGCGTTCGCCTTAAGCGGCTGCGCTAGCACCCGGCTTATCGATAGCGAAGTGCGCAGCTTTCGCAGTGGCGCCACGGAACTGGCTGCTGCCAGTTACCAGTTTGAGCGCCTGCCCTCGCAGCAGGCCGACGCGGCGGCGCAAACCCAGCGGGAAAATTGGGCCGCACCGGTGTTGCAGCGCGTGGGTTTAACGCTTGCGAGTCAGGCGCCCCGCTACACAGTGCAATTAGGCGTGGCTACCGAACAGGTGCTGCGCAATGACCCGATTTTCCCGCGGCGCTGGATTGGTATGGCAGGCGGTGGACTATGGGGATCGCCGCCTTTGCTCTTGCCCTTAGAGCCCAGCCTCTACCGCTTCCAGGTGCAAGTGCTGCTGCGCGATGCCCAAAGCCGCGAGATGGTGTACGAAGCCGCAGCCCAGCACACCGGACCCTGGAGCGACCAAGCCAATATCTTGCCCGCCGTGCTGCTGGCGGCGATGCGCGATTTTCCGCAGGGTGCCGTCGGCCCCAGCAGCGTCAAGGTCGAAATCGGCCCCCGTGGCCTGGAGCTGCGCCCATGAGCGCTAGCGCGGTCTCCAGCCAGTTACCCACGCGCATCACCGCCGTGCGCCATGGCGAAACCGCCTGGAATGCCATCACGCGATTGCAAGGGCAGCTCGATATTGACCTCAATGACCTAGGTCGCTGGCAGGCCGAGCGCATAGGCGCCGCCCTGGCCGATAGCGCGCTGCAAGTGGTTTACAGCAGCGACCTATGCCGCGCCCATAACACCGCGCAGGCGATTGCCCGCCATAGTGGTATTGCCCCGTCCGCCATCCGCATCCACCAGGGCTTGCGCGAGCGCAGCTTTGGCCGCTTTGAAGGCCTGACCTATGCGCAAGTAGGCGAGTTGCATCCCGACGACGCACTGCGCTGGAAACAGCGCGACGCTGACTGGGCGCCGCCCGGCGGCGAAAGCCAAACGGTGGTGTTTGCCCGCGTACACGCCGCGCTGGACGCGATTGCCGCGCAGCATCCGGGTGAACACATTGCCATCGTGACACACGGCGGCGTGCTGGATGTTTTTTACCGCCTGGCCACCGGCCAAGGCATCAGCGCAGCGCGCACCTGGGACTTGGGTAACTGCGCGATCAACCGCTTGCTGTGGACGCCGCAAGCTTTGACGCTGGTGGGTTGGGCCGACACCGGCCACCTGGACCAAGGCCCGCGCGATGAATTCGGCGCTTAGCAAAGCATTGCCCACAATAAGCCCATGTCCAAAATCATTGTTTTTGCATTTCCGGTATTCCTAGCGGCCATGGCCTTCGAAATCTGGTGGGACCGGCGCCAACGCGCCGCCGGCGCCGCCGCGCGCAGTAGCTACGCATTTAGCGACACGCTCAACAGCCTAAGCCTGGGCTTGCTCAGCCAGGTTGTGGGTGTGCTGGCCAAATTCATTGGCATTGCGGCCTATGCTTGGGTGTTTGAGCGCATTGCCCTGTTTCCACAAGCCGATGTGTGGAACCATTGGTATGGCTGGCTGGGCGCCTTGTTGCTGTATGACTTGTGCTACTACTGGCTGCACCGGGCAGGGCATGAAGTGGCTATCTTTTGGGCGGCCCATGTGGTGCACCACCAAAGCCAGGAATACAACCTTTCCACCGCCTTGCGCCAGACCTCTAGCGGGGGTTTGTTGGGGTGGTTGTTTTATCTGCCGCTGGCCTTGCTGGGCGTGCCGCCGATTTTGTTTGGCATCGTGGCGCTGGTGGATTTGCTCTACCAGTTTTGGGTGCATACCGAGCATGTCGGCAAGCTCGGTTGGTTTGACCGCGTGTTTTGTTCACCCAGCAACCACCGGGTGCACCATGCCGTGAACGAGGGCTATGTGGACCGCAACTACGGCGGCATTTTGGTCGTGTGGGATCGGCTTTTTGGCACCTTCCAGGAAGAGCAGGAACGCTGCGTCTATGGCACCCGCGCCCCGCTCAATAGCTGGGATCCGCTGTGGGCCAATCTGGAGGTGTATGCCGGTTTGTGCGCCACCGCGTGGCATACGCCGCGTTGGCGCGACAAACTGTTGGTGTGGTTTAAGCCGCCGGGCTGGCAGCCTGCTGGGGCGCCGCCCAAGCCCGGGTTTGATATCGCTAAAGTGCAGCGCTTCGACCCGCCTTTGAGCCGCATGCAACGCAGGTTCGCCAGCTTGCAGTACCTGGGCCTGATGACCGCTGGCACCCTGTATTTGTGGCATGCCGACGCCATGCCATGGCAGGACGCGGCGCTGTACTGCGGCGCTTTCTGCATCGCGGCTTGGGCCACTGGTTGCTTTTTGCAGGGCCGTTTGCGCGCCTTGGAGGTATTGGCCGTGCAAGCCGCTTGCCTGGCGACGCTGGGCGGTTTGGGACTCTTGTCCTAGGTGAGTAAATCCGGCGCCTGCCCCGCAGGCGCGGCCACGCCTAAGTGCCGGTAGGCCGCCAAGGTAGCGATGCGCCCGCGCGGCGTGCGTTGCAAATAGCCTTGTTGGATCAGGTAGGGCTCGATCACGTCTTCAATGGTTTCGCGCTCCTCGCCAATGCTGGCGGCGATATTGTCCAAACCCACCGGTCCGCCGTCAAAACGATGTATCACCGCTTCGAGCAGTTTGCGGTCCATCAGGTCAAAGCCTTGCGGATCCACGTCTAGCATTTTGAGCGCCAGGTTGGCAATGTCCAGGGTAATGGTGCCTACGCCTTTGACGTCGGCGTAATCGCGCACCCGGCGCAGCAGGCGGTTGGCGATGCGTGGCGTGCCGCGCGAGCGGCGGGCGATTTCAAAACCGCCTTCTTCGGCCATGGGCACCTTCAGCAGCCCTGCGCTGCGCGTCACGATGCGCTGCAATTCTTCTGCGGTATAAAACTCCAGCCGCGCCACGATGCCAAAGCGGTCTCGCAGCGGGTTGGTCAACATGCCCGCGCGCGTGGTTGCACCCACCAAAGTAAAAGGCTGCAAATCGAGCTTGATGGAGCGCGCCGCCGGGCCTTCGCCAATCATGATGTCGATTTTGTAATCCTCCAGCGCGGGGTAGAGGATTTCTTCTACCACCGGGCTCA
Source organism: uncultured beta proteobacterium (assembly GCA_903951445.1). Lineage (GTDB taxonomy): Bacteria > Pseudomonadota > Gammaproteobacteria > Burkholderiales > Burkholderiaceae_C > Allorhodoferax. The sequence goes on along the minus strand of CAJBBZ010000137.1, from coordinate 1,766 downwards.
GGCGGTGGATTTCGTCGATGAAAAGTACATCGTTTTTTTCTAGATTGGTCAACAGCGCGGCCAAGTCCTTGGGCTTTTCCAGCACCGGCCCGCTGGTTTGGCGCAAGTTGACACCCAATTCGTGGGCGATGATGTGGCTTAGCGTGGTCTTGCCCAAGCCCGGCGGGCCAAAGAGCAGCACGTGGTCTAAGGCCTCGTCACGCTTGCGCGCCGCGCCGATAAAAATCTCGAGTTGCTCGCGCACCTTGGCCTGGCCCACATAGTCGTCCAGCAATTTGGGGCGCAGCGCGCGCTCTATCGCCTCTTCCGGACCGGACAAAGGCGCTGCCGACACCATGCGCGCGGCGGGTGCGGGTGAAAAATCGTCGGTTTGTATGCTCAATGCAATCTCTCGGTGGATGCGCTGCTATTGTGCAGCCGGGCTGCCCGTGCCCCCAAGGCGCCAAGGGCGGCATGGCGGGCAGACGGTGTTGGCATTGTCCCTCAGGCGCGGCAGGAGAAAAAACACCCTCTTCAAAGCCTAAACCGCTAAAATTGGGCCACTTCCGCGCGGAATCCGGCCGCGCGTGTCGGCTACCAGCACACCGGTTTACCCCCATTTTTGTGTCAACTGCCCATCGCTTAGCTCTGCCGCAACACATCGCCATCATTATGGATGGCAACCGCCGCTGGGCGAGTGCGCGCGGCTTGCCCAAAGCGGCAGGGCACACGGTGGGGGCGCGCAAAGTGCGGGCGGTTGTGCAGGCCTGCGCCGAGCGTGGCGTCCGCAACCTAACCCTATTTGCCTTCAGCACCGAAAACTGGCGCCGCCCGATGGAAGAGGTGGGCACGCTCATGGGCTTGCTCAAGCTGTATTTGCAAAAGGAAATTGGCGATTTACGCGCCCAAGGCGTGCGCTTGCGGGTGATTGGCGATACCTCCAAATTTGACGCGCGGGTGCAGGCGCTGATTAAGGATGCACAAGAGCTGACCGCGCACAACAGCACCATCACGCTGACCTTGGCCCTGAATTACGGCGGGCGTTGGGACATCTTGCAGGCCTTCAAAGCCTGGCAGCAGGCCCATCCCCAGGCGGACGCCGATGCGATTACCGACGCCGCCCTGGCGCCGTATTTGCAAATGGCCGATGCGCCGGAACCCGATCTGATGATTCGCACCGGTGGCGAATCGCGCATGAGCAACTTCTTGCTCTGGCAGATGGCCTACACCGAGCTCTATTTCACCGATTTGCTCTGGCCCGAATTCACCCCCGAAGCACTCGACCAGGCCATTGTCTGGTTCGGCCAGCGCGACCGCCGTTTTGGCGGTGAAAGCACGATCGCATCGCCTTTGGACGGCCAGGCCAGCGCCTGATCCGGTCGGCGGTTCCTGGCTGTCACAGCCGCACCCTACACTTGAGTATTCTTTTATATTGCAAGGACTGAATCCATGGACGCACAGGACGCATCGGAATTGATCGAAGGCGCAGACGATAACGCGGCGGGCGAAAGCGACCGCCAGAAAAACCGCACGGCGCTGACGATTTCCATTTTTGCCATGGCGCTGGCTATTACCAGCCTGGGCGGCTCTAACGCCGGCAAGGACATCACCCAGGAAAACATCCTGGCCGCCAACACCTATGCCTTTTACCAGGCCAAGTCCATCCGCCAAACCACGCTCAAAGTGGCGGCCACCGATATGGAACTGCAATTACTGCGCGAACCCGCCATGAACGCTGCGGCCAAAGAGGCGACGCAAAAGAAAATTGAGGACTACAAAAAAACCAT
>CAJBBZ010000136.1 GCA_903951445.1 uncultured beta proteobacterium | reverse complement strand
GCCGCTTGATCGAGGTTTGCCGTCAACGCGACACGCCCATCATCACCTTCGTCAACAAAATGGACCGCGAAGTGCGCGAGCCATTGGACATTCTGGATGAAATCGAGCGCGAACTGGGCATGCCTTGCGTACCCATGACTTGGCCGGTGGGCCAGGGCAAATTGTTTGGCGGCATTATCAATTTGCGTACCGACACCATGACGGTGTTTGAAAGCGGCAGCGAACGCCTGCCGCAGGACTTTGACGCCATCCCCCTATCGCGCCCCGAGGCTTTGCAACAACGCTTTGGCAGCGAATGGACCAGCGCCGTCGAGAGCATGGAGCTGGCCACGGGCGCATCCCCGGCCTGGGACCACGCCGCCTTTTTGGCGGGCAAGCAAACGCCGGTGTTTTTTGGCTCGGGTGTGAACAACTTCGGCGTGATGGAAGTGTTGGACGCGTTGGTAGACCTGGCGCCCTCGCCGCAAAGCCGCACCAGCACCGTGCAGGTCAACCGCCAGCCGGTGGTGCAGGAAGTGCAGCCCGAAGACAAGGCTTTTAGCGGCGTGGTCTTCAAGGTGCAAGCCAATATGGATGCCAACCACCGCGACCGCATCGCCTTTGTGCGTATGGCTTCGGGCAAGTACACGCCGGGCATGAAGCTTAAGGTGATGCGCACCGCCAAAGAGTTGCGCCCCACCAGCGTGGTGACTTTTATGAGCCAGCGCCGCGAGGCCGTCGAAGAGGCTTATGCGGGCGACATCGTCGGCTTTACCACCCACGGCGGCGTGCAATTGGGCGACACGATTACCGACGGCACGATCAACCTGCAATACACCGGTCTGCCGTTTTTTGCACCCGAGATGTTTATGACCGTGGTGCTCAAAAACCCGCTGCGTACCAAGCAATTGCAGCAAGGCTTGGCGCAACTGGGCGAAGAAGGTGCGATCCAGGTTTTCAAGCCCGAGATGGGCGGCAATATGCTCTTGGGCGCAGTGGGGCAATTGCAGTTTGAAGTGGTGCAGCACCGCTTGAAGGGCGAATACGATGCCGATATCCGCTTAGAAGGCAGCCAATATACCGGCGCGCGCTGGATCAGCGCCGACAGCCCGGCTGAGTTGCGCGAGTTTGTGAACGCTTATCCGCAGCGCATGGCCAAGGATGCGGCCGACACCTTGGCCTTTTTATGCACCAGCCCCTATGACGTCCGCTTGGCGCAAGAGCGCTTCCCAAAAATCCATTTCCACCCCTTGCGCGAACATGCCGGCCTGAGCCTGGGCAGCGCGGGTTGAAGCTAGGCTATGGCGGCGCATCGCGGCCTGATCGCCGTCTTCGGCTCCACGTTGTTTCAGTTGTGCGGCGTTTTTATGCTGCTGCCCTTGCTGCTTTTATTGCTCAAGCGTGCTGAGGTGTCTAACACCGTGGCCGGTCTGTTTGCTGCCACCGAGTGGCTGGGCATTTTTATCGTCACACCGTTTGCCTCGGCTATTACACGGATCATGGGGCGGCGCAATGCGCTGTGGCTGGCGACCATCACGCCGCTGTTTACCGCCTGCGGCTTTTTACTCACCGACCAACTGGCCGCATGGTTCGTGCTGCTCTTGCTTGGCGCCATGGCGGGCGGCATGCGCTGGGTTTTGGCAGAAGCATTCATCGCCGAGTTTTCACCGCCGCAGCACCGGGGCACGCTGATTGGCGCGTATGCCACCCTGATCGGCATGACCATGGTGGTCGGGCCCGCGCTATTGGCCTGGCTGGGCGCGGACGACCCGGCTGCGCTACGCATCGTCATCGGCTTCATGCTGATAGGCCTGGCCTGGACCGCCTTCATACCGCGCCTGCCGCAAGACCACGATAGCGACACCGCCCGCGTTGGCCTGGTAGGCCTGTGGCATGCGGTGCGCGCTAACCCGGTGGTGATGCTGGCCGGTTTTGTGGGCGGTTTTTTTGAAATGGGTTTGAGCTCAGTGCTGCCCATTTACGGGCTGAGCCTGGGCTTGCCAGCGGGGCAAGCGGCCCTATTGCTTTCCTTAAGCGGTCTGGGTGGCATGTTGTGCGCTATTCCTGCCGGTATGGTGGCCGACCGCTTTGCTTCGCCCATCTTGGGGAGGCGTCGACTGATGGTGCTTATGGCCGTGCTCTTACTTATTTCAGGCGCCATGGTCTTGGCCGTAGAACAACTCACCACATGGGTATGGGCGGTGGCGCTGCTCTGGGGCTCGGCGGGTGGCACCCTGTACACGCTCACCATGTTTGACATCGGCAGCCGAGAAACCGGCATCACCCTGGTCAACAGCACAGCGGTATTGGTGCTGACCTACACCCTAGGCGCGCTGGTCGCCTCCTCCGCTGCCGGACTGATGCTGGACTGGTCGCCCAGTGTGGGCTTGTCGCTCATGTTGATGGTCGTGGCCGGTGGCGGCGTGTATGCGTTTGCGCGCAGTGCGCGGGCATTGGCGCAAGCGCAAAAAACTTAAATCGGCATCTAGCACTTGCCGCATCAAGTCTCATGCAAAAGCTTGCAACACATTCGCCACATTAATGCCCACCGCCTCCACCGCATAGCCGCCCTCAAACACCAGCACCGTGGGCAAAGCTATTTGGGCGATGCGCTCGCCCATGCGCAGATAGTCATCGCTTTGCAGCGCGAAGCCGGAGATCGGGTCGCCTGCAAAAGTATCCACGCCCAGCGACACCACCAGGGCTTGTGCGCCATAGGTTGCAATGGCTTTTAAGGCCTGCTCCAAAGCCTCAGACCAGCGCGCAAAGTCGCTGCCGCGCGGCAAGGGAAGATTGAGGTTAAAGCCCAGTCCCGCGCCTTGGCCGCGCTCGTCGGCGTGGCCAAGGAAAAAAGGGTATTCGGTGCGCGGGTCGCCGTGGATGCTTGCGAAAAACACGTCGGCACGCTCGTCAAAAATCGCTTGTGTGCCGTTGCCGTGGTGGTAGTCCACATCCAGCACCGCCACGCGCTCTAGGCCAGTGTCACGCAAGTACTGAGCAACCAGCGCTGCATTATTGAGAAAACAATAACCGCCAAAAAAATCCGCGCCTGCGTGGTGGCCCGGTGGACGGCTCAGCGCAAAGGCGGCGCGGCCGCCTTGGGCAATATGCGCTGCCGCGCTTAAGGCGCAATCGGCACCGCTGCGCGCCGCCTGCCAGGTGCCTGCGGTCAGTGGGCTTCCGGCGTCAAAAGAATACATGCCCATGCGCGCGGCAAAATTATCCGGCTCGATGTCGCTGCGAAAACTACGCGTGGGCCAGACGCTGGGGATGGCGTCCAGCGCCGCATTGGCGGGGTCCAGCGCAATCCATTGTTGCCAAGCGGTTTGCAAAAATTGCAGGTAGCGCGGGCTGTGGATGCGCATGAGTAGCGCGTCGTCAAAACGGCTTGGCGTTTGCAGCGGACCCAGCGAGCGCGACTGCAATACGGCAGCGACCTGGTCCTGACGCTGCGGCACTTCATGGCAGGGCACCATGCGGCCACGGAACATCTCCAGCTTGCCTTGGTGGGCGGCGTGGTCCGGGTTGTAAAAAATATGCATCGCGCTAGCCTACAGGAAGATGCCTAAAGTCAATCGCCACTGCAGGCCTTGCGAGCGTCTGCATAAGTCCGTCATCGCAAGGCGCACCATTGCCGTCACTGCGAGGAGCGCTAGCGACGCGGCAGTCCATGAACCCATGGATTGCCACGGCCTGCGGCCTCGCAATGACGACCCAATTATCTGCGGCCTAACGCAAGCGACTGCCCACGATCCCCAGCGTTAGCGGGTGGAAAAAGAATTCACCGTCCTCGCCTTTTTCATTGGTGCCCACCACCACATAGCAGCCCGCCATGTCGCCGATGCGGCGCACTTTGTAGCCCTTGGTTTCCAGCAGCTTGGAAAGTTTGTCGGAGGCGGTCCAACCTGTTTTCGGGCCGGAGTTGCACTTGACCGGTGCCTGGGCAAAAGCAAGGGTACCGAGCAGGCAGCACAGCCCTATCAAAACGCGACGCAGTTTGCGCATGGTGTCCAGAAAGTAGTGGCGATGCGCGATTGTGCACCTTGGCACCCGACTACGAAAACCTAGGGAAAGCACTATGCGCCTAATGGGCAAACTCCCGTATCATGGGTATTCATAAATGAATGATTTATTCATATTTGAATTAATTAAGGGATCTTGAAAACATGACTACAGGGCGGCTCCAAGGCAAAACGATTTTTATCACTGCAGCCGGTCAAGGCATAGGGCGCGCCAGTGCGCTGGCCTGCGCTGCGCAAGGCGCCAAGGTGATTGCCACCGATATCAACAGCGCCTTGCTCACCTCCTTGGCACAGGAAAATTCGGCCATCCACACGGCTGTGCTCGATGTACGCGACGCCGCTGCCGTGCAAGCGCTGGCAGCAAGTCTTCCCCCGCTAGATGCCTTGTTCAATTGCGCCGGTATGGTGGCCAACGGCAGCTTGCTCGATTGCAGCGAGGAAGACTGGGACACCAGTTTTTCGCTGAACGTGAAAAGCATGTTTACTGTGACCCGCGCGTTTTTGCCCGGCATGCTGGAACATGCGGCGAAGGACGGCGTCAGCGTCTCCATCATCAACATGGCCTCTATGGCCTCTAGCATCAAAGGCTTTGTCAATCGCTGCGCCTATGGCGCGACCAAAGCCGCCGTGATCGGCCTGACCAAATCGCTGGCGGCTGATTATGTGAAGGCCGGTTTGCGCGCCAATGCTTTGTGTCCGGGCACCGTCGATACGCCGTCCTTGCGCGGGCGTATTGCCAGCGCGGCTGATCCGGTGCAGGCAGAAAAAGACTTTATTGCGCGCCAGCCCATGGGGCGCTTGGCGGTGGTGGACGACATCACGCCCATGGTGGTTTTTTTGGCCAGCGACGAGTCTCGCTTTGTCACCGGGCAAACCTTGCTGGTCGATGGTGGCGTCACTATTTAAAACACGCCAAGCGCGCCTCGTTTTGCACCGCACACCCTGATTACGCACCGCATGACCGCACTCATCTCGGTTAACAAACTTTGCAAATCCTTTCCGGGTGTGCGGGCGCTGCACGACGTGCAGTTTGATTTGCAAGCCGGTGAGGTGCATGCCCTGATGGGCGAGAACGGCGCGGGCAAATCTACGCTCATGAAAATCTTGGCGGGCGTCTACCGCAAAGACAGTGGCGAAGTGCGCATGGACGGCAAGGTGGTGGAGATTGACAGCCCGGCGCATGCGCAGTCCCTGGCGATTGGCATCATCCACCAAGAGCTGCATTTGATGAACCATCTCACGGCGGCACAAAATATTTTTCTGGGCCGCGAGCCACGCCGCTTGGGAGGTCTGTTTTTGGATGAAGACCAACTCAATCTAGACGCGGCTGCGCTGTTTGAGCGCCTCAAACTCAAGCTGGACCCGCGCACGCCCATTGGCGCTTTGACGGTAGCGCGCCAGCAGATGGTGGAAATTTCTAAAGCCTTGTCGTTTCGCTCGCGCGTGCTGATCATGGACGAGCCTACCGCTGCGCTGAACAACACCGAAATTGAGGAACTGTTTCGCATCATTCGCCAGCTCAAAAGCCAGGGCGTGGGCATTGTGTACATCTCGCACAAGATGGACGAAATCCAGCGCATTGCCGACCGCGTGACGGTGCTGCGCGACGGCTGCTATATCGACACCGTGCCGGCCAGCACACCCATGACGAGCATCATCACCATGATGGTGGGCCGCACCTTGGAGCAAAGCGAAAAAACCGTGCCCGATGTGTCCGGCCAGCCGGTGGTGCTGCAAGTGCGCGGCCTGCAACGCGGGCGCGCCATCCGTGACGTCAGCTTTGCATTGCGCAAAGGCGAAATTTTGGGTTTTGCCGGCCTGATGGGCGCGGGCCGCACCGAGGTGGCGCGCGCCATCTTCGGCGCTGACCTGCTGGAGGCGGGCGAGGTGCGCGTGCATGGCCAACGCATCGCACTGCGCTCGCCACAAGATGCGGTGCAGGCGGGCATAGGCTATTTGTCCGAAGACCGCAAAAACTTTGGCCTGGCCACCGGCATGGATGTGGCGGCCAATGTCACCCTGCCCAGCCTGAGCCGGTTTTTGCGCTGGCACCTATTCTTAGAAAAAACCGGCATCGCCCGTACCGCGCAGCACATGATCGACACGCTGCGCATCAAAACCCCCTCGCTGCACCAGACTGCGCGCCTGCTCTCGGGGGGCAACCAGCAAAAAGTGGTGGTCGCCAAATGGTTGGTGCGCGACTGCGACATTTTGATTTTTGACGAGCCCACACGCGGTATCGATGTAGGCGCCAAAAGCGAGATTTACAAACTGCTCAATGCCCTGGCCGAACAAGGCAAAGCCATCATCGTGATTTCTTCCGAGCTGCCCGAAGTGCTGCTGCTAAGCCACCGCATCTTGGTGATGTGCGAAGGCCGCATCACCGGCGAAGTGCGCGGCGACCTGGCCACCCAAGAGGGTTTAATGCAATTGGCCACCCAGCGCGACGCACTGGCGGCCTGACCGTATTGGAAAGCCCCCACCCCTATGTCCACCGCTACCCGCCCCGCAGACCCAAGCCCCCCGCCCGCCCCGCGCGCGGTGGACAGCCAGGCCAAGCAAATGCTGCTGGCCTTTGCCAGTCTGATCGCGCTGATCGTAATTTTCAGCGTCTTAAAGCCCGATGCGTTTTTTACCAGCGACAACCTCATCGGCATATTGCAATCGACCACCGTCATCGGCGTGTTGGCCATTGCCAGCACTTTCATCATCATCACCTCGGGTATCGACTTGTCGGTAGGCGTGCTGATGACGTTTTGCGCTGTCATGGCCGGGGTCTTGATGGTTAACCTGGGGCTGCCGGTTTGGATAGGCGTGCCCGGCGCGATTGCCGTGGGCGCGCTGTGCGGCACGGTGTCAGGGCTGGCGATTACCAAGCTGCGCGTGCCGCCTTTTATCGCCACCCTGGGAATGATGATGCTGCTCAAAGGCGCCTCGCTCATCATCACCCAAACCCGGCCCATTTATTTCAGTGATGTGCAAGGCTTTGACGCGATTTCGTTAGGCTCGGTATTGGGTGATGTGCTGCCCTTCTTGCCGATTCCGAACGCAGTGATGATCATGTTTATCGTGGCAGTGCTCAGCGCCATCGTGCTCAACAAAACTGCGCTAGGGCGCTATACCTTTGCGCTGGGTAGCAACGAAGAAGCGGTGCGCTTGTCCGGCGTGAATGTAGACCGCTGGAAAGTGATTATTTACGCCTTTAGCGGCGGCATTTGCGGCATTGCCGGCATCCTGATCGCCTCGCGCCTTAATTCTGCGCAACCGGCCTTGGGCCAGGGCTATGAGCTCGATGCGATTGCCGCCGTGGTGATTGGTGGCACCTCGCTGAGTGGCGGTGTCGGCACGATCTTGGGCACCATCATCGGCGCTTTCATTATGAGTGTGCTGATCAATGGCTTACGCATTATGTCGGTGGCCCAGGAATGGCAAATGGTGCTGACGGGCCTGATCATTATTTTGGCGGTGTACACCGACAATCTGCGCCGCAAAAAGCAGTGAGGCCTCAACATTTTTCCCCCTGTTCAACCCGCCTAAAGGAGATGCAACTGAAACCTGCGCCATGATTTGAGTGAGTGTTTGATGAGTTTTTTTCCCTTCCCGTCAACTTTGACATTTTTTTCCTTCTGGAGACACCTATGAACGCAAAAAGAAAACTGCTGGCCCTAACCGCTGGCTTGGTACTGGCTGGCATGAGCAACCTGAGCATGGCCGCTGACGAGATTTATATTCCGCTGATTTCCAAAGGCTTTCAGCACCAGTTCTGGCTGGCAGTGAAATCGGGCGCGGACCAAGCGGCCAAAGAATTCAACGTCAAGGTCACTTTCGAAGGCCCCGAGACCGAGCAAATGGTGGACAAGCAAATCGACATGCTGACCGCTGCGCTGGCCAAGAACCCCAAGGCCATCGGCTTTGCGGCCCTAGACAGCAAAGCAGCGATTCCGCTCTTGAAAAAAGCCCAGGCTGCCAAGATTCCGGTGATCGCATTTGACTCTGGCGTGGACAGCGACATTGTGCTGACCACCGCGCAAACCAATAGCAAAGCGGCTGCTTCACTGGCGGCAGACATGATGGCCAAGGCTATCGGCGGCGAAGGCGATGTGGCTGTCATTGGCCATGACCAAACCAGCACCACCGGCGTAGACCGCCGCGACGGCTTTGTGAACCAGATCAAGGCCAAGTACCCCAAGATCAAGGTCGTGGACATCCAGTACGGCGGTGGCGACCACCTCAAGTCGGCTGAAATTGCCAAGACCTTGATGCAAGCCCACCCCAAACTCAAAGGCATCTTCGGCACCAACGAAGGCTCGGCCATCGGTGCGGGCAAGGGCATGAAAGAAGCCAAGAAGAGCGGCATCACCATCATTGGTTTTGACTCTGGCAAGGCCCAAAAAGAAATGATCATGGACGGCACCATGGCCGGCGCGATCACGCAAAACCCGGTCGGTATCGGCTACCAGACGGTTAAGGCTGCGGTAATGGCACTCAAGGGCGAGAAGCTGCCCAAGGTCATCGACACCGGCTTCTACTACTACGATAAAAATAATATGAAAGACCCCAAGATCGCCGCAGTTCTTTACGATTGATGCGCACTTGAGAGGGGCCTGCGTCAGCGTACGCAGGCCCTTTATTTTTTGAAGACAGAAAAACCAACAGGCTTGTCATGAACAAAATTTGCAGCATGCGGGTGGTGGATGTACGTTTCCCCACCTCGCAGCACCTCGATGGCTCGGACGCCATGAACCCGGACCCAGACTATTCCGCCGCCTACGTCATCTTGGAGACCGAGCAAGGCGGCGTGCAAGGCCATGGGCTCACCTTCACCATTGGTCGGGGTAATGAAATTTGCTGCGCTGCTATCGAAGCCATGCGCCACCTGGTAATCGGCCTGGACATGGATTGGGTGGCCGAGGACATGGGCCGCTTTTGGCGCTTCATCACCTCCGACAGCCAGCTGCGCTGGATTGGCCCGGACAAAGGCGCCATCCATTTGGCGACCGGCGCGGTGGTCAATGCGGTGTGGGATTTGTGGGCCAAGCTCGAAGGCGTGCCGGTATGGAAACTGGTATCTCGCATGTCCCCCGAAGAGATCGTCAAGCTGATTGACTTTCGCTACATCACCGATTGCATTACGCCCGAAGAAGCCCTGACGCTGCTGCAAGCGCAGGACGCGGGCAAGCAAGCGCGCTGGGCTACGCTGGAGCGCGAAGGCTACCCCTGCTACACCACTTCGGCCGGTTGGCTAGGCTACGGCGACGAGAAGCTGCGCCGCTTGTGCCAGGAAGCGATTGACGCTGGTTTTAACCACGTCAAGATGAAGGTCGGGCGCGACCTGCAAGACGATATCCGCCGCCTGACGATTGCCCGCGAAGTGCTGGGGCCGGACCGCCATTTAATGATCGATGCCAACCAGGTGTGGGAAGTAAGCCAGGCCATTGACTGGGTACAAAAACTGGCTTTTGTGAAGCCCTGGTTTATTGAAGAGCCGACCAGCCCAGACGATATCGAAGGCCACCGCGCCATCCGCGAAGGCGTGCACCCGGTGAAAGTTGCAACCGGTGAGATGTGTCAAAACCGCATCATCTTCAAGCAACTGATCATGCGCGGCGCTATCGACGTGGTGCAGGTCGATGCCTGCCGCTTGGGCGGGCTCAATGAATTACTGGCAGTGCTGCTCATGGCCGCTAAATACAAATTGCCCGTCTGCCCGCATGCCGGGGGCGTGGGCTTGTGCGAGTACGTGCAGCATGCCTCCATGATCGACTACCTGTGCATCGCCGGTACGCGCGACGGCCGGGTGATTGAATACGTAGACCATTTGCACGAGCATTTTGTAGACCCGTGCGTCATCCACAACGCGGCGTATATGCCGCCGCAAGCGCCCGGCTTTTCGATTGAAATGAAGGCCGCCTCGTTGGTGGACTACCAATTCAAACCGGCGTAGAACTTATTGACATGAAGATAGACAGCCACCAGCACTATTGGCGCTACCAACGGGAAGACTTCCCCTGGATTAGCGAGGCTATGCCGGCCTTGCAACGCGACCTGCTGCCCGCTGATAGCGCGGCTGCCATGCAGGCCGCAGGGCTGACGCACAGCATCGCGGTGCAGGCGCGCAGCATGGAGCGCGAGACCGATGATTTGCTGCAACTGGCGCGCGAGAACGCGCAGGTGCTGGGTGTGGTGGGCTGGACTGATTTACGTTCGCCGCAGCTAGAAGCGCAATTAGCGCGCTGGCAGGGCGAGCCGCTCTTACGCGGTTTCAGGCATATCGTGCAGGACGAGCCGGATGTCGCTGGCCTCTTGGGCGACACGGCGTTTAACCGGGGCGTGGGCTTGCTGCAAGCGCGTCAACTTAGTTATGACGTGCTGGTGTTTGCGCACCAACTTCCTGCCGCCTTGGAGTTTTGCGCGCGCCACGACCGGCATTGGCTGGTGCTAGACCATGTGGCCAAACCGGACTTGAGCCACAGCCCAGAACACGAAGAAAAAATCCGCGCCTGGCGCGGCCAACTCCACACCTTGGCCAAGCTGCCGCACCTGATGTGCAAGCTCTCGGGCCTGGTCACCGAAACTGCGTGGGCGCAAGGCACGGGCCTGAGTGCCCAAGACCGCAGTGCTATCCTGCAATGCTTTGACCATGCGCTGGACTGCTTTGGCGCAGAGCGCCTGATGTTTGGCTCAGACTGGCCGGTCTGCCAACTGGCCGCGCCTTACGATACGGTGGCAGCGCTAGCACACGCATGGGCCGATGCGCGTTTGAGCAGCACTGAGCAACAAGCCTTTTGGCAGGGTAATGCGGTGCGTGCCTATGGCTTGCAAGCGCCCGCTGAACTAAGTTAAAAAAACAATCGGACACCCGCACCATGGATTTGCAACTTCAAGACAAAGTCATCCTCGTTACTGGCGGGGCCAGCGGCATTGGCGCGGCGATTTCGCTGGCGCTGGCGCAGGAGGGGGCGATCCCTGTGGTGCTGGGCAAGAGCCCGATGACGCCAAGTTTTGAAGCGCAATTGCGCGGCCTGCAAAGCCAGGCCGTGTTTCACCAGATCGAGTTGTCCGACGATGCTGCTTGCAAGCAGGCCGTGGCGGACACCGCTGGGCGCTTTGGCCACATCGACGGCCTGGTGAACAACGCGGGTATCAACGACAACATCGGCCTGGACGCGGGGCGCGAAGCCTTCATCGGCTCGCTGGAACGCAACCTGATCCATTACTACGTGATGGCGCACTACACCGTGCCGCACCTCAAAGCCAGCCGGGGCGCTATCGTCAATATTTCGTCCAAGACCGCGATCACCGGCCAGGGCAATACCAGCGGCTACTGCGCCTCCAAAGGCGCGCAACTATCGCTCACACGCGAATGGGCCGCGGCGCTACGCGAAGACGGCGTGCGCGTCAATGCCGTAATCCCTGCTGAAGTGATGACGCCTTTGTACCAACGCTGGATCAGCAGCTTTGACCAGCCAGATAAAAAACTCGCCGCCATCACCGACCAAATCCCGCTGGGCAAGCGCATGACCACTTCCGAAGAAATCGCCGCCATGGTGGTGTTTTTGCTGTCCGCGCAATCGAGCCACACCACCGGCCAATGGGTGTTTGTCGATGGCGGCTACACGCACCTGGACCGGGCACTGAACTAAGCCGCCTGGAACGACAAAGCCTGCGCGGCCTGGCGCAAATAATCTTGCACACTGGCCAGGTCCGGGCCTAGGTGGCGGTCAATGCGGCGCATATAAGGGCAGGTCAGCGTTGCCAGCGCAGTGTTGTCCGGGCCAAGCACCGGCACCGAAATATCCACCACTCCAAAAGTCTGGGCACTATCGCGCTGCACCAGGCCTTGTGTGCGGATGCGGGCAATGGCTTTGTCCAACTCGCTGCGCGCAATCGGCACCTCGCCCTCGATGGGTTGGTGCTCGGCCAGCATGCGTTCTAAGCCTGCCGGGTCGGCATAGGCCAGCAGCACATGGCCCGAGGCGGTATCGAGCAATCCCACGCGGGCACCACGCTGCACCGCAAAACTCCAGCCGCGCGGGCTGTTGATCTGCGCGGCGATCAGCACATTGCCCCGGTCATACACGCCCATATGGCAGGACTGCTCGGCGCGGCGCGTGAACTCGTCCATCACCGGCAAAGCCTGGTTTACCAAGCGGTTGAGCGGCGGATGCATATGCGCCATGGCAAAAAGCTTGAGGCTTAAGGCATAGCGGTCGCCACCGGCATTGCGCATCACGTATTGGCGCGCCACCAGGCGTTCGAGCATGCGGTAAATCTCATTGGGGCTGCGGTCCATTTCCTTGACGATCTCGGCGCGCGTCAGGCCATGGGCTTGGGTGGCCAACAATTCCAAAATATCCAGGCCTTTGTCCAAGGCCGGTGCGCGATAGCGGTCATCGGCAGCAGGCGCGTCGCCTCCGGCTTGCAACTTGGGCGGACGGCCTCGCGGTTTGGAAACGGGGATGTTCATGCGGATACCAAAATAAAGCGCCGGGGTCAGGCCCAGCCACCGCAAAGATTATCGGCGAGGCACTAGCTAGCCTTAGGGCCAACTCAACCCGTCAACATCGGGTACAGCGATGCCAGCAAAGCAGCCGCCATGCTGCAGTTAAACACCCGCATCCGAAACGCGTCTTGCAAATAGCTGCGCAGCGCGCTGCCAAAGCCCACCCACACCGACGAACAAGGAAAACCCAACACCGCAAACATCAGGCCCAGCGGCGCAATTTGCAGCAGCCCAGCCCCCGGCGGCACATAGGCGCTCATGATGGTGACGGCCATGACCCAGGCTTTGGGGTTGACCCATTGAAATAAAACCGCGCCCCAAAAGCCTAAAGGTTGACGCTCGTTTTGTGCGCTTGTAGCCTGAGTAGGCACCGCTTCGCTTGTAGCGGCGCGGGGCGGCAAGCCAGGCTTACTTGATTCATCGTAGTCCTTGGATTGCTTCGCTGCGCTCGCAATGACGGCTTGGGGCTGGCACACTTCATCTTCAAACGCTTGCGTTGCGCCATACCCACTCGCTCCCTGCGCGGTATGCGCCGCCAACTGGTGCGGCGCGCTCGCCAAACTCCAAGCCATCCACACCATGTAAGCCCCGCCCGCAAAACGCACCACGTCATAAAAGGCCGGAAACTGCGCCAACACCGCATGCAGGCCCAGGCCTACGGCGATCAGCATGAAGCCAAAGCCCAGCTGCACACCCATCAGGTGCGCCAGCGTGCGGCGGTAGCCAAAATGCACGCCCGAGGCCATCAGCATGGTGTTGTTCGGGCCGGGGGTGATGGAGCTGACCAGCATAAACAAGGCCGCGCCCCACCATTGCTCTGGCGTCAATCGGCCTTCTCCTGATCAGCGTTTACTGTTGCTTGTGCAATTGCCTCTGCGCCTGTGGGCACAGCAGGCACGGCCGGCATAGAAAAACGCTTGCCTGCAAACACCACCGCTACCACGGCCAGCGCAAAGCCCAGCGTCATCACTTCGAGGGACTCGCCCAGCAAAGGCACGGCTACCAAAATCGAGAGAAAAGGTTGCAGCAATTGCAACTGGCTGACCCGTAAAGGTCCGCCCATGGCCAGACCCCGGAACCAGGCAAAAAACCCGGCCCACATAGAAAATACGCCCACATAGCCCAGCGCCAGCCAGGAGCTGGTGTGGATCGGCTGCTGCGGCCAGTTCCACAAGGCGCCGGGCACGGTCAGCGGCAAGGCCATGACGCAGACCCAGCAAATCACCCGCTCTGCGCCCAGGGATGGCGTCACCTGCGCGCCATAGACATAGCCCACCGACGCCGACACGACGGCACCCAGCAGCAGCAAGTCCGCCCACTCGGGCACAAAACCCGTGCCTTGCTGGTAGGCACGCAGCAAAGAAAACACCAGCACCAGCGAAGCGCCCAGCACCGCACACACCCAAAATGCAAGCCGCGCGCGCAAGTGCAAGACCCAAGCCGACATGGCCGCCGTCGCCAAGGGCAGCAGCGCGGTAAACACCGCCGCATGGCCGGAAGTGACATGGCGCAGGGCAAAACCCAGCAGCAGCGGGAAACCGATGACATTGCCCAGCAGCGCAAAAAACAAAGGCCTCCGCTGCGCCTGCGTGGGCCAGGGTGAACGGGTAATCAGCAAAAACGCGATCGACAAAGCCCCGGCCAGCGCGGCGCGGCCAAAAGTAATAAACCACGCGGAAAGTTGCGGGTCTTCGGCGGTGCCGGTAGCCAGCCGCGTCATGGGCAGCGTGACGGCAAACACCACAACCGCCAAGAAACCCAACCACATGCCCAGGCTTTGCTCGCGCTGGTTCATACGCGTGCCATCCAGATTGCCGTCAGCACCAACAATACGGCCATCAAGCGGTTAAACCATTGCAAGCGCAAACCGGTGTGCAGACCCTCGCGCACCGGGCCGCTCAGCCATTGCCGCGCGAAGGAGCCGAGCACGGCATAAAACAAATTACTCACAAAACCAAAGGCGACCATCAAAGGCAGGATCAGGGCAAAGCGCTCCAGCACATCCTCGCGCCCGGCCAGCCAGCCACCCACTACGGTGAGTGCCAGCATCCAGGCCTTGATGTTCACAAACTGCAGGAGCACACCCTGGCGAAAGCCCACGTTTAAAGCCGCTGCATCGGCCTGCGCCAGGCTTTTGCTACCCGCCAGTTTGAAGGCCAGCCACAGCAAATAGGCCATGCCCAGGCCTTGAATAGCCAGGCGTAACATAGGCACGGCCAACACTACTGCGCCCAAACCGGCGGCGCACAGGCTGAACAAAAGCCCCCAGCCGATAGGCACCGCACAGACGAACTGCATGGCGCGGCGCAGCCCAAAGTTGGCGGCCATCGCAGTGGATACCGTGGTGTTGGGTCCGGGGGTGAAGCTGGTGACGGTGGACAAGAGCAGCAAGGCCGTCAATTCGGAGAAAGGCATGGGGTGACTGTAACGGCAAGGCGCCAGCTTTGTAGCAAAGCCCGCCAGTACCGCAAGAACCGGCAGGACATTCGCTACCACACCATCCGGGGCCTATCTAGGCGAACGGGTCGGCAAAAATTTACACTTCTGCACCCTAGCCCAAACGGCCATCGATCACTTCAATCGTCCTATCACAACGCGCTGAAAGCTGCGGGTTGTGGGTGACGAACAAAACAGCGGTTGCATGCTCTTTGCACACGCTGCGCAGCAAGGCGAAAACGCCGTCGGCGCTTTTGGAGTCCAGGTTGCCGGTGGGCTCGTCGGCCAAGATCAGCGCCGGTTGCATGGCCAGCGCGCGGGCCACGGCCACGCGTTGTTGCTGCCCGCCCGATAGGCGGTTGGCCGGGGCATCCAGCCAGGGGCGCATGCCTACGCTTTCTAGCAATTGCGCGGCCCGCGCGCGCATGCTGGCATCCATCAAACCTTGGGCTGCGTACATGGGCATCATCACATTTTCCAAGGCACTAAAGGCGCTGAGCAAGTGGTGGTACTGAAACACAAAGCCGATGCTGTGCCCACGCAAATGCGTCAGTTGCGCGTCGCTTAGCTGCGTGGTCTCCAGACCAGTGATACGCAGGCTGCCGCTGCTAGGCCTATCCAAGAGGCCCACGGTATTGAGCAGTGTGCTTTTGCCCGAGCCCGAGGGGCCAACCACGGCACAAAAATCGCCGGGATACAGACAGAAGTCGATGCCGTGCAAGACTTCGATTTCATTGTCGGCACCTACGTTAAATGATTTGCGTATGCCGGCAAGCTCCAGCACCGGCGAGGCTTTGCTCAAACGTATGGGCAACTCAGGCACGGATCGCCACCACCGGATCTAAACGCGCAGCACGCAGCGCGGGGGCCAGGGCCGACAGCAGGCCGGTCAAGCTGGCCAGCGCCAGCGCTTGCACAAACAGCGCGCTATCCATGACCATCGCAAACATGATGCTGCCATCGGCGTTGCGCATATAGCGCTGCCACAGCACCATGGCCAGTGCGCCAATCAGCGCGCCGACCAAGGCCCCGGCCAAACCCAGCAAGCCGCCTTGCAATAAAAACACCCGCATCACCTGCGCCCGGCGCACACCCATGGCACGCAAGATGCCGATCTCGCGCGAGCGTTGCACCACCGAAACCACCAGCACGCTGGCTATGCCAAAGCCGACCGACAAGGCCACAAAAAAGCGGATGGCGGTATTGGCCGTGGTCTGTGCGCGCACGGCGGTAAAAAACTGCTCGTTGGTTTTGATCCAGCTATCGGCCTGCAGACCGGTATGGCTTTGGATTTGTTGCGCCACGCTTTCGGCAGCATAAATATCGTGCAGCGTGAGGTCCAGGATAGAGGCGCCACCGGCCAAGCCGAACAGGCTTTGCGCGGTGCGCATGGCCATGAACACATTGCGGCTGTTGGCGCCTTTGTTGCCCAGGTCAAAAATGCCGGCCAGCTTGAGCGTCATCACCGTACCGCCCACCGTGGCAATACGCAACGGGTCGCCCGGCACCACGCCCAGGTCGGCGGCCAGTTCGGTGCCAATCAGCAGGGTATCGCTACCGAGGTCGGACTTGCCCTGCACGATTTTCTCGGGCAAGGCGATGATTTGAAAATACAAATCCGGCACCATACCCACCACCGACACCGAACGGCTGGCCTCGCCGCGCGTCACCAGCGCCGCGCCCAACACCGCAGGCGAAACCACCTTGACTTCTGGCATGGCCTGCAATTGCAGTACCAGGCTTTGCCATTGGTCTATGCCTTTGACGCGCTGCAAGGGAATTTGCATATTCGCCATTTCCATAGCGCCGGGCTCCACGCCCTGCATGCGCGCCCGCTCTTTAGACCCCAGCACCTGGATGTGCGCCTGCCCGGTCAGCACCCGGTTCACAAAATTAGCCTGCAAACCATTGAGCAGCGCCGACATAAAAATAATCACCGCCACGCCAATGGCAATACCGACCACGATAAACAAGGTCTGAATTCGCCCCTCGCGCAAAAAGCGCCAGGCCACCAGCACCTCGAAAGGCAGCCAGGCACTTTGCTTCATGGCGGCGCCTGCCGAATGCGATCGCCCTCGTGGACAGCGCTTTGCGCCACCGGCACCAAGCGATCACCGGCCTGCAAGCCGGACACGATTTCTACCCGGCCCTGGGCTTGCAAACCCGGCACCACCGCATGGCGCAGCGCGCGGCCGTCGCGTACCAACAATACCCACGGTGCAGCCTGGTTGGCGTCGTGTAAGGCCGCCAGGGGAATATGCAGGGCCTGCGGCTTGCGTGCTACTTCAATGTCCACAGACACCGTCATGTCCTGGCGCAATTGCGCTATTGCTTCGGTCACATCCAGGCGCACTTCGATAGCGCCACGCTGCGGGTCCACCGCCGGATTGATAAAGGTCACCTGCGCCGCAAATTTTTGCTCAGCAAAGGCATCCGCTGAAGCCAAAGCGTTTTGCCCCGCGTGCAACCACTTGAGGTTTTTTTCATCAATTTGTAGCACCAGTTGCATCGCGCCTTGCGGCGACAGCACCAGCAGCACTTTGCCCGGTTGAACACCATCGCCAGCCTCCACATTGCGCGCCATGACGATGCCATCGACCGGCGCGCTGATGCGGCTGTAGCGCAAGCGTGCCTGCGCGGTTTGCGATGCCGCTTGCGCTTGGCGCAAACCCGCTTGGGCGCTGGCTGTTTCCGCGCCCGATGTCTGCAAACTGGCGCGCTGGTGCGCCGCGATGGTGACCTGGGTTTGCGCCAAGTCCAGGGCGCGTTGCGCTTCTTCGGTGGCAGCGGCGCCATAAAAGCCTTGGGCGTACAACTCTTGCGCGCGCGCCGCCGTGCGCTGCGCGCTGCGCAGATGGAGCTGCGCCTGTGCCACGGCCTGGTCGGCCAGCGGTTGTTTCAGCTCGGAGAGCAAACGCAAATTGCTGGCCGCCAATTGCTCGGCAGCGGTGGCCTGTGCCAGATTGGCCTGCAACTCGCCGCTATCCATCTCCAGCAGCAATTGCCCGCGCTTGACCGCCTGGCCTTCTGCCACCAAGACCGCGCGCACCGTGCCGGTGATTTGCGCGCCCAGGTTAATGCGGTGCGCGGTCTCCACGCGCCCGCTAGCCACGATGGTGTGCACCAAAGTGCTTTGCACCACCGGCTCCAAGCTGATTTGCGGACCCAGCCATTGGGCGTAGCCAAAATAGGCCAAGCCACCAAATGCCGATAAACCTGCGACCCACCAGCCCAGCGCCCGCATCTTCAGGGCCACAGCGCAAACCTCGCTAACGCAAGCCTCATGCAGCTTCAAAGCGCGCCAGCACTGTCCCCGCACCAAAGCTCTCGCCGTCCTGCACGGCTATCGCGGTGATATGCCCGTCCTCTGGCGCTTCCACGTCGATAGCAGCTTTCACTAGCACCACGGTCGCCAGCACCTGCCCTTTGCGCACCGGCACGCCGGGCGCCACCAGCCATTTGTCCAGCAGCGCATGGGCTTCTTCCTGCCCGCCGGTCCACACCGAAGCAGGTAGTTGGATGTCCATCATGCGGCCACCGCCCTGGCCAGCTTGCCCACCAGCAAGGCCTGCGCGGCTTGCACGATGTCGGCCACTTGCGGAATCACAAACTGCTCTAAAGGGCGGCTATAGGGAATCGGCACATTGGGCACCGCCAGACGCATCACCGGCGCCTTGAGCGACACGGTGTCCAGGTTCTCGGCGATCAGCGCGGCAATCTCGCCACTCAGGCCAAAGCCTAGGTAGTCTTCGTCGGCAATGAGTAAGCGGCCGGTTTTGCGTACCGATTTGAGAATGGCTTCTTTGTCTAAAGGCACCAAGGTGCGCAAGTCGATTACTTCGGCATGGATGCTTTGGCCTTGCAGTTCGTGGGCCGCGAGCATGGCTTTTTGCACCATTTGGCTCAGGCTCACGATGGTTAGGTCCGCGCCCTCACGCATCACCTTGGCCTGGCCCAGGGGGATGGTGTAAGCCTCTTCGGGTACTGTGTTGCTGCTGCCTTCCAGATACGACATCCAAGGTAGGCCCATGATGCCTTTGTGGTACATAAACATGACCGGGTTGTCATCACGAATCGCCGCCGTCATCAATCCCTTAGCGTCATAGGCATTGGATGGCACCACCACCTTGATACCCGGCATGTGGGCAAAGGTGGAATACAGGCATTGGGAGTGCTGGGCGGCGTCGCCGTAGCCGCCGCCGATGGCCGTGGTCAGCACCACCGGTAATTTCACATGGCCGCCGGACATATAGGTGTTCTTGGCCAGATGGTTGTAAATCTGGTCCATACACACACCAAAAAAGTCCACAAACATCAGCTCGACGATAGGCCGCAAACCCGCCGCCGCCGCACCCGTGGCCGCGCCAATGAAGGCGGTTTCTGAGATCGGCGTATCCATGACGCGCTGCGGCCCAAACTTGTCAAGCAAGCCACCGGTCGCGCCAAAAATGCCGCCATAGCTGCCGATGTCCTCACCCATCACAAACACCGCTTCGTCGCGCGTCATTTCTTGCGCGATGGCTTCCGAAATGGCTTGCGCCATGGTCAATATGCGTTCTGTTTTCATACTAATGCCCTCGTGGATGCGTGGTCTTGCACAAAGACATCGGCCAGCGCGTCTTGTGCATTGGGGTATGCGCTGTTGGCAGCGAAAGCAAAAGCGCGCGTCACGCGCTGCTGCGCTTTTTCCACCACCGCGGCTTCCTCCTCGGGGCTCATCAAGCTACGCTCTTTCAATAGTTTGGACAACAAGCCAATCGGGTCGCGCGCGCGCAGATGGGCCACTTCATCTTTGGGTCGGTAGCTTTCCGGGTCACCCTGGAAATGCCCGAAATAGCGGTCGGTACGCACTTCAATGAGCGTGGGGCCATCACCGCGCCTGGCACGCGCAATCGCCGGGGCCATGGCTTCAAACACTGCTACTGCGTCGTTGTCCGCCACGCGGATGCCGGGTATGCCGTAGCCCGCTGCGCGGTCAGTCACCCATTGCACCGAGGTGGCTTTGGCCTTGGGCACGGAAATCGCCCACTGGTTGTCCTCGCACACAAATACCACCGGCAGCTTCCACACCGCTGCCAAATTCAAGGACTCATGGAAAGCACCCTGATTGGCCGCGCCCTCGCCAAAGAAGGCGATAGACACCCAGTTCTTGCCCATTTTTTTCGCCGCCAGTGCAGCGCCGCAAGCAATCGGCATGCTCGCGCCGACGATGCCGCTGCAACTGAATTTGTGCGCGTTGTCAAACAAATGCATATGCCCGCCCTTGCCTTTGCCCAGGCCGGTCACCTTGCCAAACATTTCAGCCGTCATCGCGTCCAGCGGCACGCCTTTGGCAATCGCAAAATGGTGCGGCCTATGTGTGCCCACCACCGTGTCATCGTCACTCAAATGCGCGCAGACGCCCACGGCTACCGGCTCCTGTCCGGCGGCTAAATGCATCTCGCCCGGCACCGGCCCGCCACCGATGTCAAAGGCCAAGCCTTTTTGAATCGCGGGCGGTAACTTGCCCTCCATATACACCGCCGCCATGGTCTCTTCGTAGTAGCGGATCTCGACCATTTTTTCGTACATCCACATGAGCTTTTCTTTGCCGATTTGCATGCTGACTCTCCAAAGTAAAAACCGTTCCTGAGTCGCGAAACCATCACGCTTCGTAGGCAACGCCGGGAATGGCTTCATACTAGGCCGCTGGTCTTTTTGGCGCTTGATGTGGGTCAAGCTTTCAAGCACATGGCTTCAAAGCCGCGTAGATGGATGGTTCGAGTGCTCGCCCGTCTGCAACTGCCGCAGTGTTTCGAGCTTGGCATCAAAGTCAAAACCTTCAGGCTCTTCAAATTCGACATAAGGCACCACGCTGGCTACTAGCGCTTGTTGTTTGTGCTGGTGCTTGATCGGACAAAAATAGGCTTCGGTCGCCTGGATGACCGCAGAGGAAAAAGCCGCCACACCCATGGCGTAAGCGCAATAGCTGCAATGCGCTTTGGACACCCAGTCTAGGTAACGCAGTTCCTGCCGGTCAAAAGCGTTGAACTGCGCACGGGCTATGCGCGGCAATTTATAAATTGGAAAACAAACGTACTGGTACACCCATACCGACAGGTCCAAAAAAACCAAGGGCAGCACCATGCCGTAAATCAAGGGGCCGGTGATGATGTTGATGGGGCGCAGGCGCCGCAGCAGCGCCCACAGGCCCAGCGCGTTATTGGCCGGTCGCTCCGGCGCCTGCGCAGTCATTGCGGCTAGCGCTTACTTAATCAGCGTGACCGGTAACTTGCTAGCGCTGGCCACGCGCTGCGATACCGAGCCCAGCAAAAGGTCGCCAAAAGCAGAGCGCCCTTTGGCACCTAGCACGACCAAGTCATATTTACCCGTCTTAGCCGCTTGAATGATTTCGGTGGCTACATGCCCGGTTTTGATAATCATGTCATGCGCCACCTCGGCCTTGTCCAGCAACTTGCGGGCTGCCTGCAAGTCTTTGTCACTCAGCTCGCGCAGATAGTCGGCCAGTGCGCCTTTGGGCGTGAACTTCTTCATGTGTTTGAAGCCCGTGTCGTCATGCACCGAAATCAGCGTAATCTTGGACTTGGCGCGCACCGCCGCCACCAATTGGGCCGCGTATTCGGTGGCACGCAAAGCGCTGGGGGAGCCGTCAACGGCGACGAGTATTTTCATGGTGCTGTCCTTTAGTAAGCAGGGCCGAGCCTAAGCGCCAAGGGCCGCGCTATGGTTGCGCTAGATCAGACAATGGACACTTGGCTAGCCCAAATGGATTGCTTCGCTTCGCTCGCAATGACGGATTTGGACTTTTGCGAAGCTTCTCTATCGGTCTGGCCCGCAAGCTACCATCAGCGCTTTTCAGCCCAGCCCCACCGCCCCATGCGCACCTTGCCCAAGCAACCCAACATCCTCTTCATCATGGCCGACCAGATGGCCGCGCCCTTGCTGCCGCTGCACGACCCGGCGTCCAAGATCCAGATGCCGCACCTGAGCCGCTTGGCGCGGGAAGGCGTGGTGTTTGACTCGGCCTACTGCAACAGCCCCTTGTGCGCGCCCTCGCGCTTTAGCCTGGTGACCGGGCAGCTGCCCTCGCGCATCGGCGGCTACGACAACGCGGCCGATTTGGCCGCCGACATTCCCACCTATGCGCACTACCTGCGCAATTTGGGTTACCACACCGCTTTGTCAGGCAAGATGCATTTTTGCGGGCCGGACCAGTTACACGGCTATGAAGAACGCCTTACCAGCGATATCTACCCCGCCGATTACGGCTGGACGGTGAACTGGGACGCACTAGAAACGCGGCCCAGCTGGTACCACAATATGTCCTCGGTGCTGCAAGCGGGGCCTTGCGTGCGCACCAACCAACTGGACTTTGACGAGGAAGTGGT
>CAJBBZ010000135.1 GCA_903951445.1 uncultured beta proteobacterium | reverse complement strand
GCGCCGTATTCCATGGCTTTGCGCGGAATTTCGTCGTAGTCGGATTCGTCGGGCTGGCCCAGGTTGGCGGTGTAGGCATAGGGGATCGCGCCTTTGTTGCGCATCCAGTGCAGCGCGGCGCTGGTGTCCAGACCGCCGGAAAACGCGATGCCTACTTTTTGGCCGGTGGGGATGTTTTGAAGAATGGTGGACATAAGGCGTGGGCTTAAAGAGGGCTATGGTCTGGACTGGGAGCTTGGGCTTGGTGCTTGCTACACGCGCACACCAAGGGCTGGAGTGTCCGGTGCTGGGGCCAAACCCCGGCGCCGGGGTTTAGCCGTAGTGGCAGATGTAATGAAAGGCTTCGGCCACACGAATCTGGAAACTGCTGTCGCCTGGCACGCTGAAGCTTTGTCCGGGCTGGCAGCTGGCCCAGGCGCTGGCGCCAGTTAGCAGGTATTCGCAGCCGCCGGCCACGCATTCCATGACTTCCGGCGCGGCGGTGCCAAAGGTCAGTTCGGCGGCGAGCACCACGCCCACGGATTTTTTGCTGCCGTCGGCCATGGTGATGCTGTGGCTCACACATTTACCGTCGAAATAGACACTGGCTTGGGTGGCGATGCTGGCGCTTTGGATGTGGGTGGTGCTCATGGCTTTGGATTGGTAGGGGCCGGCAGGGGCCGACGCGGCTTGGAAATAGGCGGCTTAAGGGAGAAGCGGGCCGCCCGCAAAGCCTTTGATTTTAAGGCAGCAGGCTTGCAAAGCGCTCGGGCGTAAAGCCCACGCTGATGCGGCCATCGGGCCACTGCACTACGGGGCGCTTAATAACGCTGGCTTGGGCCTGCATTAGCGCCGCTGCGCTGGCCGCATCCGTGACGCTGGCTTGCAGCGCCGCGTCCAGCTTGCGCCAAGTCGTGCCCTTGCGGTTGAGCAGTACCTCCCAGCCTACCGCCTGCATCCAGCGGGCTAGGGCCTCGTGCGGCACGCCGTCCTTTTTGAAATCATGGAAGTGGTAGGCCAGGCCTTGGTCTTGCAACCATAGGCGGGCTTTTTTGACGGTGTCGCAGTTGGGGATGCCAAAGACCGTTATGGCGGGGGTAGGGGCCTTGTTTTTCATAAACACGATGATGCCACGGCCCAGCTCAAGGCCTTTGTCGGCCTGCGCGACAATCCCGTACCTATGAAAAACTTACCGGACTGGCTGGCCTATTGCGAGCAATTGCACCCCAAAAACATCGACATGGGCCTAGAGCGCGTGCGCCAGGTGGCGCAGCGGATGGATTTACACCTGCCCTGTACCGTGATTACCGTAGCCGGTACCAACGGCAAAGGCTCCACCTGCGCCATGCTGGAATCCATCTTGATGCAGGCGGGATACCGCACGGCGGTGTATTCCTCGCCGCACTTGGTGCATTTTGAAGAGCGGCTGCGCCTGCAAGGGCAGAACGTCGCTTCAGACGCATTGACCCAGGGTTTTGCCCGCGTAGAGGCGGCGCGCACGGCGGGGGCGGAGCCGGTATCGCTAACCTATTTTGAATTCTCAACCCTCGCCATCATGGATGTCATGTGCGCGCAGCCGCTGGATGTAGCAATTCTGGAGGTAGGCATGGGTGGGCGGCTGGACGCGGTCAACATCATCGACTCCGATTGCGCGGTGATTACCAGCATCGACCTGGACCATATGGAGTTTTTGGGCAATGACCGCGAAACCATAGGCTTTGAGAAGGCCGGCATCATGCGAACTGGGCGCCCGGTGGTGGTTAGCGACCCGGTGCCGCCGCAAAGCGTGCTCGACCATGCCCTGGAAATTGGAGCCGATTTATGGCGCGTGGGTCGGGATTTCAATACCCGGGGCGACCCGCAGCAATGGGAGTGGGCGGGCAGGGGGCGGCGCTACAGCGGCTTGGCTTATCCCGCTTTGCGCGGCGCCAACCAACTGGTTAACGCAGCGGGGGTGCTGGCGGCTTTGACAGCCTTGCGGGACAAGCTGCCGGTCACCGCGCAGGCGATACGCAACGGCCTGGCCATGGTGGAATTTACCGGGCGCTTTCAAATTATTCCAGGCACCCCGACGCTGGTGCTGGATGTCGCCCACAACCCGCATTCGGTGGCAGCGCTGGCGGCGAATTTGGATGCCATGGGCTTTTTCCCGCGCACCCATGCGGTGTTTGGAGCCATGGGGGATAAAGACCTAGCGCCCATGCTCGCCCGCATGAACCCGCTGGTGGAGTGCTGGTATTTCACCGACTTACCCACGCCGCGCGCTGCCTCGGGTGCAGATTTGATGGTTCGCTGGCAGGCCCAAAATACGCGTAAAGATATGAGCGCCAAGGCCTTTTCCAGCCCGCAATCTGCCTTGGATGAGGCCCTTCGCTGCGCCGACCCCACTGATAGAATCCTTGTGTTTGGTTCGTTTTACACCGTTGGCGGTGTGCTGCAGCAAGGGCTTCCCCGGCTGTCCGGAGCACACCTCGCATCTTCTTAAAAAATCACGCTATGGCATTTTTCAAGTTTCGCAAAGACGGTGCCGAGCCTGCAGCCCCCGCACCGGCCGCCGAAAGCTTGGAAGCTATGCGCAAACGGGCCCGCCATCGCTTGATAGGCGCGGCGGCCCTGGTGCTAATCGGCGTAATTGGTTTCCCCCTGCTTTTTGACAGCCAGCCGCGCCCGATTGACGTGGACATTGTCATCAACATCCCCGAGAAAAACAAAGTAGCGCCCCTGGCAGCGACGCCCTCGGTCGTGGCCGCTTCGCAAGCAGAGGCGCCACCGCCACCCGCGCCTGCGCCGGTGGAAAAAGAAACCCTGGTCACGCCCGCCCCAGTCGAAAAAATGATCGTACCTGCGGTCACCGCCGCGCCTGACAAGGCCACAGCCAAAGCCGGTACGCAAACGCCAGCACCTGTCGAAACCAAACCGGATGCCAAGGCCACGGCAAAGACGGATACCAAGACCGATACCAAGTCGGACGCCAAGCCCGCTGTCAAGGCCGACGCCAAGCCCATAGACAGCAAATCCACGACCGAGGCCGCCAAAGCCCAGACTTTGCTGGAAGGCAAAGAGCCCGCGCCTGCACCTGCGGCCTCAGCGCCAGCTCTGCGATACGTGGTGCAAGTGGGCGCATTTGCCGAAGCGCAAAAAGCCAAAGAAGCGCGCCAAATCTTGGAAAAAGCCGGCATCAGTACGTATGCACAAGTTGCCGATACCAAAGAGGGCAGGCGCACCCGCGTGCGCGTAGGCCCCTTTACCAACAAGGCAGATGTGGACAAAGCGATAGAAAAGATCAAAGCATTGAATCTGCCCACCCAGGTTCTGACGCTGTAGTTACAGGCGGGCCATGGCCGATCTCGATTGGATTTGCTGCGCCGTGCTGGCCTTGTCCCTGTCCATCGGCGCCTGGCGCGGTCTGGTGTATGAAGTTTTGTCCCTGGTCAATTGGGTACTGGCCTTTGTGCTGGCGCAATGGGCTGCACCCTCCGTAGCGGAATTTCTACCTACGCGCGGCGCCAGCGACATGGTGCGTTATGGCTTTGGATTTTTTTTCGCCTTTATCCTGTGCCTGCTGGCAGGCAGTCTGGTCGTGTTCCTGACCAAAAAAGTGGTCTATGTGACTGGCATGGGCCTGGTGGATCGCTTGTTGGGGCTGGCCTTTGGAAGTCTTCGGGCGATGGTTATTTTGTTGTCAGCAACCGTGGTGTTGCGTATGACGCCTTTGGCCAACAGCGATTGGTGGCTACAGGCCTATAGTCCACGCATTGCACAATCGGTGCTGGCCGGACTCAAGCCCTGGTTACCCCAGGCCCTGCGCCCTTTTTTACCTTGAACGAGCAAACCCAAGCATGTGTGGAATCGTAGGCGTTGTCAGCAACGCACCTGTCAACCAGCTCATTTATGACGCTTTGCTGCTCTTGCAGCACCGCGGCCAAGATGCAGCCGGCATTGTCACGCAGCAGGAAAACAAGTTTTTCATGCACAAGGCCAAGGGCATGGTTAAAGACATATTCCGCACCCGCAATATGCGCGCCTTGCCTGGCCACTGCGGTCTGGGCCAGGTGCGTTACCCGACAGCGGGCAATGCCTTTAGCGAAGAAGAAGCCCAGCCTTTTTATGTGAACGCGCCCTTTGGCATTGTGCTGGTGCACAACGGCAACCTGACCAACGCGCAAGCCCTCAAGCACGAGTTGTTTACCGTGGACCACCGGCATATCAATACCGAGAGCGACTCCGAAGTGCTGCTCAACGTGCTGGCCCATGAAATCGAGCGCACCACGCGCGGCATGCCTTTGCAACCCGCACATTTGTTTGAAGCGGTGCGCAATGTGCACCGGCGCATCAAAGGCTCGTATGCCGTGATTGCCTTGATTGCTGGGCACGGCGTTTTGGCCTTTCGCGATCCCTTTGGTATCCGGCCCTTGTGCATAGGGCGCGGGCCGGGGCAAATTGTGCTGGCCAGCGAGTCGGTGGCCTTGGAAGGCACCATGCACCAGTTCGAGCGCGATGTGGCACCTGGCGAAGCGGTGTTTATCGACTTGCAAGGCAAGATGCTGGCAGAGCAGTGCGCCGATAAGCCGGTGCTCAACCCCTGCATTTTTGAGTTTGTGTATCTGGCCCGGCCCGATTCGGTGATGGACGGTATTTCGGTCTACCAAGCCCGTCTGAATTTGGGGCAAACCTTGGCCAAGCGTGTGGTCTCTACCGTACCGCCCAATGAAATTGATGTGGTCATTCCTATCCCCGAATCCAGCCGTCCCAGCGCGGCGCAATTGGCGCAATTGCTAGGCCTTCCCTACCGCGAAGGCTTTGTCAAAAACCGCTACGTGGGCCGCACCTTCATCATGCCCGGCCAGGCGGTGCGCAAAAAATCGGTGCGGCAAAAGCTCAATGCGATTGCCAGCGAATTCAAAGGGCGCAATGTGCTGCTGGTGGATGACTCGATTGTGCGCGGCACCACCAGCCAAGAGATTGTGCAAATGGCGCGTGATGCGGGTGCGCGCAAGGTCTATCTGGCCAGCGCCGCGCCACCGGTGCGTTTTCCCAATGTGTATGGCATCGACATGCCCACCAGCTCCGAACTGGTCGCCTACAACCGCACGGTGGAAGAAGTGCGTGCCATCATCGGTTGCGATGCGCTGATTTACCAGGACGTCGATGCCATGAAAAAAGCGATTGGCTCGCTGAACCCCGCCATCAAAGACTTTGATGCCTCGTGTTTTGATGGCGTTTACGTCACCGGCGATGTGGGTGTGGCCGATATTGCGCGCCTGAGCGCAGCGCGTGTCAGCAGTCAGGAAGACGAGCAAGACAACTCGCGCCTGGCCTTGCCCAATCCCGTATAGCAAGCCCCTCGGTTTAACTTTTTCAATTTCCCATGCCAAGCCATCCATTGCCCCCCGGACTGCATCCTGACACCCTGGCCCAGCGCGTGGCTATGGAGCCCAGCCAGTACGGTGAAAATTCTGAAGCGCTGTTCTTGACTAGCGGCTATGTGCAGCCCTCGGCCGAGGTGTCGGCGCGCCGTTTTGGCGGCGAGGAAGAAGGTTACACCTATGGTCGCTCGGGCAACCCCACGGTCAGCAGTTTTGAAATGCGCTTGGCGGCCATGGAAGACAGCGAGGCGGCGCTGGCCACCTCCTCGGGTATGTCGTCCATCATGCTCATGCTGTTTAGTTTGCTCAAGGCGGGCGACCATGTGCTGTATTCGCAGTCCATGTTCGGCTCTACGCTCAAGCTGATCGGCTCAGAGTTTGCGCGCTTTGGCGTGGAGTCCACTGCGGTATCGCAAACCGACTTGGTCGCCTGGAAAGCCGCCATCCGCCCCAACACCAAATTGCTGTTTGCAGAGACCCCGACCAATCCCTTGACTGAAGTCTGCGACATCCAAGCCCTGGCCGACTTGGCCCACAACGCCGGTGCTTTGCTGGCCGTGGATAACTGCTTTGCCACACCGGCTTTGCAGCGCCCTATGCATATGGGCGCCGATATCGTGATGCACTCGGGCACCAAATACTTAGACGGGCAGGGCCGCGTGATGGCTGGGGCACTGTGCGCCAGTGATGCGCTGATCAACGGCAAGTGCCTGCCCGTGATGAAAAACAGTGGCATGGTGCTCTCTCCCTTTAATGCTTGGGTGGTGCTCAAAGGCCTGGAAACGCTGGACATCCGCATGCGCGCCCAAAGCGCCCGTGCCCATGCAATGGCCTTGTGGCTGGAGCAGCAACCTTTGGTGGAGCGCGTGTATTACCCCGGCTTGCCCAGCCACCCGCAACACGCTTTGGCGATGAAGCAAATGTCTCATGTGGGCGGCGCGGTCGTGTCTTTTGACATCAAGGCCGCCAAGCCGGAACAGGCACGCAGCCGCGCTTTTCATGTGCTGGACAGTTTGCGCGTGCTATCGCTTTGCACCAACCTGGGCGACACCAAAACCTTGTTGACGCATCCGGCCAGCACCTCGCACGGCAAATTGGCCGAGGCGCAGCGCCAGGCCGCCGGCATCGGCCAGGGCTTGATCCGTGTGGCCGTGGGGCTAGAGCATGTGGGTGATATGCAGGACGACTTGCTGCGCGGTCTGGACACACTTTGAATCTGAATTGGCATGACTAAAACACGCACCCGCTTTGCGCCTTCGCCCACGGGCTTTATCCACCTGGGCAATATCCGCTCGGCTTTGTATCCTTGGGCTTTTGCGCGCTCCACCGGTGGCGACTTTATTTTGCGCATCGAAGACACCGACGAAGACCGCAGCACGCAGGCCGCTGTCGATGTGATTTTGGAAGGTATGCGCTGGCTGGGGCTGGAGCCTGACGAAGGCCCGTTCTACCAAATGCAGCGCATGGCGCGCTACAAAGAAGTGTTGTTGCAATTGCAAGCGGAAGGTTGGGTCTATCCCTGTTACACCAGCGTGGCCGAGTTGGATGCTTTGCGCGAGCGCCAAATGGCCGCGAAAGAAAAGCCCCGCTACGACGGCACTTGGCGCCCCGAACCCGGCAAAGTACTGCCCCCAGTGCCCGCAGGCGTGGTGCCCGTGTTGCGCTTTAAAAACCCGCAAACCGATAGCGTGGTGTGGGAGGATAAAGTCAAAGGCCGCATCGAAATCAGCAACACCGAATTAGACGATTTGGTGATTGCCCGCCCCGCGCCAGCGGGCGAAGCGGTTGGCACCCCGACCTACAATTTTTGCGTCGTGGTCGATGACATAGACATGGCCATCAGCCATGTGATTCGCGGTGATGACCATGTGAACAACACACCGCGCCAGATCAATATTTTCAAAGCCTTGGGCAAAGAGCCGCCGGTGTACGCGCACTTGCCCACGGTGCTTAATGAACAGGGCGAAAAAATGAGCAAACGTAACGGCGCCAAAGCCGTTACCCAATACGCCGCCGAAGGCTACCTGCCCGATGCCATGGTCAATTATTTGGCCCGCCTGGGCTGGAGCCATGGCGATGAAGAAATTTTTAGCCGCGAACAATTTGTCGCCTGGTTCAACCTGGACCATTTGGGCCGCAGCGCCGCGCAGTTTGATGAAGCCAAATTGCGTTGGGTGAACGCGCAACATATGAAGGCCATGGATGGCGAAGCCTTGGCGCCCTTGGTGGCTAAGCATTTGCAAGACCTTGGTTTGATAGCCGACGAACGCCTGGCGCGCCTGTGCGATTTGTTCAAAGACCGCTGCGACACTACGCTGGTACTTGCCGATTGGGTAGGGCGCTTTTACGCCGAGGTGCAGGCCAGCGACCAAGACCTGGCCCAGCATGTCACCGATGCGGTACGCCCGGCACTGGAGCTTTTGCGCACGCAATTGGCACAGTGCGAATGGGACAAAGCGAGCATTAGCGCCGCGATCAAAGAGGTGTTGACGCAAGCGGGTCTGAAAATGCCGCAGTTGGCCATGCCCGTACGCGTGCTGGTGATGGGCACGCCGCAAACCCCGGCGCTCGATGCGGTGCTGGCGCTGTGCGACCGGCAGAAAGTTCTGGAACGGTTAAAAGCCGCCTAAATTTATTGGCTATAATCGAGGGCTTGGAAATTGAAGGCCCTGCTTGCAGAGTCTTGCGGTTTGGGGGTATAGCTCAGCTGGGAGAGCGCTTGCATGGCATGCAAGAGGTCAGCGGTTCGATCCCGCTTACCTCCACCAAAAACTTCCAAGAAAAACGGATTAGTCCAAGGTTTTGACCCCATCGTCTAGAGGCCTAGGACATCACCCTTTCACGGTGAGTACCGGGGTTCGAATCCCCGTGGGGTCGCCAGATTCATCGCAAGATGATGAAAGCAAAAGTAGATAGCGGCAACGCTATCGCTACCAGGAGTGGTAGTTCAGTTGGTTAGAATACCGGCCTGTCACGCCGGGGGTCGCGGGTTCGAGTCCCGTCCACTCCGCCAAATTAAAAAAGCCATTCATCGCGAGTTGAATGGCTTTTTTCTTGGTGCTTGCCAAAGCATGGCGTCTAAATAGGACACGCACCCGAAGGTGCGCGTTCTATGTGCTGTAACGGTGCTTTGTCAGCAGCAAAACAGGCAAGCCCGGCCACATAGCGACTGGGCGCTGCCCTTAGCGAATATCCACCCCATAAAACGTATGGCGGCCAAAGGGGCTGAGCTTGAAGTCGATCACTTCTTTGCGCACTGGCTTGAGTTGCACGGCGTGGGCGATGGTGAACCAGGGCGCTTGCTCTTTGAAGATCACCTGGGCTTGTTCATAGAGCTTGGTGCGTTCGGCCACGCCGGTGACGACTTTGGCTTTGCTTACGATGTCTTCATAAGGCTGGTAGCAGAACTTAGCGACATTGGAGCCATTGGTTTTCGCCGAGTCGCAGCCTAGCAGTGTGTCCAGGAAGTTGTCTGGGTCGCCGTTGTCGCCGGTCCAGCCCAGCATGCCCATTTGGTGCTCACCGGCTTGCATGCGCTTGCGGTACTCGCCCCATTCAAAGCTCTTGATTTCGGCGGTGACGCCAATTTTGGCCAGGTCGGCTTGCATCAATTCGGCAATGCGTTTGGCATTGGGGTTGTAAGGGCGCTGCACTGGCATGGCCCATAAGTCGGTGCTAAAGCCATTGGGGTAACCGGCGGCAGCCAGCATTTTTTTAGCTTCTGCGGGGTTGAAAGGGTCGTCTTTGATGGCCTTGTTATACGACCACATGCTAGGCGGAATCGGGTTGATCGCCGCCACGCCGGTACTTAAGTACACCGCAGAAATAATGGCGTTTTTATCGATCGCCATATTGATAGCTTTGCGCACACGCACATCGTCAAACGGCTTCTTGGTGGTGTTGTAGGCCAGGTAGCCCACATTCAGGCCCGCTTGCTCCAGCACTTGCACATTGGCGTCTTTGCGGATGCTGTCCAGGTCGGCCGGATTCGGGTAGGGCATGACATGGCATTCGGCTTTTTGCACCTTGGCCCAGCGCACCGAGGCGTCTGGCGTGATAGAGAAAATCAAGTCATCAATCTTGGCTTTGCCCGCCCAGTAAGTGGGGTGGGCTTTGAAGCGGATGATGGCGTCTTTTTGGTATTGCACTAAGGAGAAGGGGCCGGTGCCGATAGGTTCCTGGTCGATTTTTTCAGGCGTGCCGGCTTTGAGCATGGCGTCTGCATATTCTTTGGACTGCACGCCCGCCCATTGCATGGCCAGGTCGGCCAGGAATGGCGCTTCTGGGCGGTTCAGCACGATCTTGACGGTGTAGTCATCGACCTTGTCCACCGACTTGAGCAGCTTGGGCATGCCCATATCGCCGAAGTAAGAATGGTTGGGGCTGGTGACTTTGAAGTAGGGGTGGCTTTCTTTCCATTGACGCTCGATCATGAAAATGATGTCATCCGCGTTGAAGTCGCGTGTGGCTTGGAAGTTTTTGTTGCTATGCCACTTCACACCTTTGCGCAATTGGAAAACGTATTCCAAACCGTCTTTGGACACGGTCCATTTTTCGGCCAGCGCCGGGACGACGGAGGTGCCGCCGCGCTCAAAGCCTACCAGGCCGTCGTAAATTTGTTCGCTGACGTCAAACGAGGTGCCGGTGGTGTTGATACCAGGATAAAAATTCTCTGGGCTGCCTTCAGAGCAATAGACCAGGGTTTTGGCCGAAGCGCCTGAGACGGCAATCAGCGCGCTGGCGGCAAGTGCGCCTAAAGTGGCCCAATACGCAGTGCGCTTGGTGGGCTTATGGGAGGTAAAGCTTCGCATCGTAAATAACTCCTTGGGTTAATGGGTGCCGGTGGCGGCAACTGCTAGAGGATCCGCCAGAGCGGCGGCTTCGTGACAGGCGATCAGCCTACCATGGAACGCTTGTAGAAGGGGGCGTTCTTGGTGACAACGGGGGGTGGCATGCGGGCAGCGCGTGGAAAAAACGCAGCCGCTAGGCGGGGCCAGGGGCGAAGGCAATTCGCCTTGCAAAACCATGCGCTTGGCCCCGGGCAGGCCACGGCGCAGCGTGGGTGTGGAGCCCAAAAGCGCTTGCGTGTAAGGGTGCAGAGGCCGCTCGAAAATACTATTTTTATCCCCTTGCTCCATGGTGTGGCCCAGGTACATCACCAGCACCTCGTGGGCGATGTGGCGCACCACGCCTAAGTCGTGCGAGATGAACAAATAGGCCAGACCCAGCGAGGCTTGCAAGTCGGCCAGCAGGTTGAGAATTTGGGCCTGAATAGAAACGTCCAACGCGGACACCGGTTCGTCGGCTACCAGCAGTGCCGGGCTGAGCATCAGCGCACGCGCAATGGCGATGCGCTGGCGCTGCCCGCCGGAAAACATATGCGGGTAGCGGTCTATATGTTCGGGCCGCAAACCCACCCGCTCTAGCATCTGTGCGGCCTGCGCGCGTTGGTCCTGCGGATTTAAATCGGTATTGATTTGCAATGGGCCTTGCAGTATTTGGCCGATGCGCTGGCGCGGATTGAGCGAGGCATAGGGATTTTGAAACACCATTTGCACGCGTTGGCGCAAGGCCGCTTGCTGCGTTGCCGAAGCACCAGACACTTGCATGCCGCCTAGCAGCAGGCTGCCGCTGGCCGGTGGCTCGGCCAGCGCCACCATGCGCGCCAGCGTGGATTTGCCGCAGCCCGATTCACCCACCACCGCCAAGGTGCGACCGGCGTCGATACGAAAGCTCAGGTTTTGGGCCGCGTGCAGCATGGCCGCCGGGCGAAACAGCCCTTGGCCAATGCGGTAGCTTTGGCTCAGGCCTTGGGCTTGCACCACGGCTTCAGGCTTGTCTTGTGGTGACGTGGGGCTCATGCGATTTGCTCTGCTAAAGCGCCACCGGGAAGATGGCAGCGCACTTGCAATTGCGGCGCGCTGTGAACCGGCGCAGGGGTGGCGCATAGCGCTTGCGCGCGGCTGCAACGCGGCGCGAACAGACAGCCGGGCGGACGGTCCAGCATGCCCGGCACCATGCCCGCTATCGTGTGCAAGCGGGCCTGGCCGCTGCTGCGCTCGGGCATGGCTTGCAGCAGGGCTTGGGTATAAGGGTGCTCTGGCGCGTCAAATATGCGGTCGGCATTTTGCAGTTCCACCACTTGCCCGGCATACATCACGGCCACGCGCTGCGCTACTTCGCTCACCACGCCCATGTTGTGGCTGATCAATACCATGGCCATGCCATGCTCTTTTTGCAAAGTGGCTAACAAGTCCAGAATCTGCGCTTGCACGGTTACGTCCAGCGCAGTGGTCGGCTCGTCGGCAAT
>CAJBBZ010000134.1 GCA_903951445.1 uncultured beta proteobacterium | reverse complement strand
TCACGCTTGAGTAGCTGCAAGAAACTCTCAGCCACGGCGTTGTCCTGGCAGTTGCCTCGGCGACTCATGCTGCCCAGCAGGTTGTTCGATTTGAGAAAGTCCTGCCAGACGTAGCTGCTGAACTGGCTGCCCTGGTCGGAATGCACCATGACCTCGGATTGGGGCTTGCGCCGCCATACCGCCATCAGCAAAGCGTTAAGCGCCAGATCACTGGTCATGCGCTTGTTCATGGACCAGCCAATGATTTGGCGCGATGACCTGCGCCCTTTAGCCGTACCGGTTGATTGGCAGGAAGTCCGGTTGCAAGGTTAAAGGATTATTTCTGTGGTGTGTTGCTTTGCATCGGCAGAGTTCTGCCGATGCAAAGCGGCGAACTTGGCGGGCGGCATCCGTCGGCAACTGCTGTGAAGGCGAACCTCGTTGTAGTCCTGCCGCCAGGCGGCGATTGTTGCCCGGGTTTGGGGAAGGTTCTCGAACCAATGGTCGTTCAGGCATTCGTCCCTGAACTTGCCGTTAAAGCTCTCGATGTAGCCGTTCTGCATTGGCCGGCCCGGTTCGATCAGGATGTGGCGAATGCCATGGGACTGTGCCCAGCCCATGAACGCTCGGCTGGTGAATTCGGGTCCGTTGTCGGTGCGCACCACATCCGGGTAGCCCCGAAACAACGCCGCTTGATCCAGCAACCGGGTTACATACTGGCCACCGATGCCGTAGTCGACCGCAATGTCCACGCATTCGTGGCTAAAATCGTCTGGGCTGTACCCGGTTTCAAAGACGCTTTGTTAAGGTGTTTAATGGAACCGGAGGTGTTCGATGGTGCAACGCAGGAAGTTTTCTAAGGAGTTCAAGCTTGAGGCGGTCAATCTCGTTGTCGCGCGGGGTGTGAGCCTTGCTCAGGTGAGCAGAGATCTAGACGTAGGCGAGAACGTGTTGGGTCGGTGGGTGCGGGAGTTCAAGCAGTCCGAGCAACAGGCCTTTCCTGGCCACGGGGTGCAAAAGCCTGACGATGCGGAGCTGACTCGCCTACGTCGGGAAGTCGCGCAACTGAAGATGGAGCGTGACATCTTAAAAAAAGCCGCAGCCTTCTTTGCCAAGGAGTCGACGTGAAGTTCGGCTTTATAGCAAAGCACCGAGGGGTCTGGCCGGTTAGGTTGTTGTGTGAGGCGCTCGGTGTCTCGCGAAGCGGGTTTTTATGCCTGGATCACCCGGCCCAAAAGTAAACGGGCACAGATTGATGAGTTGATCAGCCCGCATGTCTATCAGAGCTTTGTGGCCAGTGATCGCACTTATGGGGCACGGCGTATTCTCATCGATATGTTGGAACTCGGTCATCGCTGTGGTCTGCATAAGATTGAGCGGCTGATGAAGACCCAGGCCCTGCGGGCAAGGCCCCAGCGCCGAGCCAAGCCTGTTGATCGTGGAGATCGCTCCGAAGGCGGCATTGGTAGCAATTTATTGAATCGGCAGTTCGTCGCTGATGCACCGAACAAGAAGTGGGTGGCCGACTTTACTTACATTTGGACGGCAGAGGGCTGGCTGTATGTTGCCGTGGTGCTGGATCTTTACTCCCGAAGGGTCGTCGGTTGGTCGATGCAAAGCTCAATGACAAGTCAGCTGGTGATTGATGCCCTGATGATGGCCATCTGGAGACGCGGCAAACCAGAATCGCTCCTTCATCACTCTGACCAGGGTAGCCAGTACACGAGCGACCAGTTCCAGCGATTGCTGATCGAGCAAGGCATTACCTGCAGCATGAGTCGGGCCGGTGAGGTCTGGGATAACTCGGCTATGGAGAGTTTCTTCTCAACCCTGAAGATTGAGCGGGTCAATCGCCGGGGGCTTTATAAATCCCGCAAGGAAGCCAAGGCGGAAGTCTTCAATTACATTGAGTGTTTCTACAATCCAAAGCGTCGGCACTCAACCATCGGATATGTCAGCCCTGCAAACTTTGAATCAATGCAATATGCTTAAGACCGTGTCTACGAGACCGGGTACAGCCCAGTCGCCTCTATTCGCAATTTAAGAAGTCGAAGCACCAGACTCTTACTTTCCTCCCTGGCGACTCCCATTCCCCCGCCGCTGAGGAGCGGTTTAATCTATACTGGGTGAGAGGCAGATCGATTTCCTTTTCATCGATGGCGACCATACGTACGAAGGTGTAAAGCAAGACTTCCTCACCTATTCAAAGCTTGTCCGTAGTGGCGGCATCATTGCGTTCCACGACATCAGAACGGTTC
>CAJBBZ010000133.1 GCA_903951445.1 uncultured beta proteobacterium | reverse complement strand
CGCCCGAGGCGTTTTTCAACAACCCGCAAAGTGAGCGCAGCCGCGACTTCCTGTCCAAAATACTAGGCCATTGATTTGAACCACATCCCCCGCACCGAGGACCTTGCCGCATCCACTGCCAACGCGCCCGCCTTCAGCCAAACCGAGTTTCGCCAAGCCCTGGGCCAATTTGCCACAGGCGTAACCGTGGTGACTGCGCGCAGCGATAGCGGCGCACTGGTGGGCCTGACGGTGAACTCGTTTAACGCAGTCTCGCTAGACCCGCCTTTGGTGCTCTGGAGCCTGGGCCTGCGCTCGGCGTCGATGGCGGTGCTGCGCAATTGCACGCACTACGCTATCAATGTGCTGGGCGCTGAACACCAGGCGCTGGCCACACAATTTGCCACCAAAGACATAGACCGCTTTGCCAGCGTGGCCTGGCACGAGGGCGATTACGCACTGCCTTTGATCGACGGCGCAGTTGCCACCTTTACCTGCTTTAACCGCAGCCGCTATGCCGAAGGCGACCATGTAATTTTTGTGGGAGAAGTAGAGCGCTGCACCCACCGCGATGCCGCCGTGCCGCTGGTCTACCACGCCAGCCAGTTTTTTAGTAACGGCTTGCGCTGAGCAACTTTACTTTTTTCCCGCGCTATGGACCGCAAGGAACACCTGGACGCCTTTGCCATCGGCCTCTTGATCGTGTGCTGCGCGTTTTGGGGCTTTCAGCAAGTGCTGGTCAAAGCCACGCTAGCCGACTTGCCGCCGGTGTTTCAAGCCGGTGTGCGCTTTGTGGGCACCACCGTGGTCTTGTGGCTGTGGTGCCGCTGGCGCGGTATTGCGCTGTTTGAGCGCGACGGCAGTTTGTGGCCGGGCCTCTTGGCAGGCTTTTTGTTCTCCATGGAATTTTTCTGCTTGTTCAGTGGCTTGCAATACAGCGCCGCTTCGCGCCTGACGGTGTTTTTGTACACCTCGCCCCTGTGGGCCGCGCTGGTGCTGCATTGGTTTGTCGCGTCTGAGCGCTTGCGTGCGGTGCAATGGCTGGGCCTGTTGGTGGCGTTTTGCGCGGTGGCATTCACGCTGCGCGAAGGCTTTATCGGCGGCCAGACGCCGCTGCAACACTGGGGCGATTTGCTGGGTGTGGGCGGCGGCATCGCCTGGGCGCTGACCACCGTCACCATACGCACCACCGTGCTCAGCCGCGTGGGCGCTGAAAAAATGCTGTTCTACCAAGTAGCGGCCAGCGCGGTGGTGTTGCCGCTGCTGTCCTGGAACCTGGGCGAAACCTGGTCCTGGCCCTGGCAATTCAGCCACTTCGCCATGGGCTCCCTGCTCCTGCAAACCCTGGTCGGCGCCTTTGCCAGCTACCTGTCCTGGATGTGGCTGCTCAGCCGCTACCAGGCCAGCAAAATTGGCGCATTCGCCTTTTCCACCCCGCTATTCGCACTGATGTTTGGCGCGCTGTGGCTAGGGGAAGAAATTACCGTGTCATTGCTAGGCGCATTGGGGATGGTGTTTGTGGGGATTTCGCTGGTGAATCGACGTAGGTCGGTGGCCGAGCAAGAAGTTGCATCCTAAGCGCGCGGAGCGGCGGCTAGCTGCATCAAACAGCAGCGCGCTCAGGGATCGTTGCATCAACTCCAATCCGTAAGGGTAAGGCCATACGCAAATAGCAGATCATTGCAAGGCCGCAGGCCGCGGCAATCTATGGCTTCATGCTTTGAAGAAACGTACGGCACGCCCGTATGGATCGCCACGCCGCTGCGCGCCTCGCGATGACGCTTTTTGCAGACCTGGCTTTTGCTCATACCAGCCCAGCGCGCTTGCGCAACGCAAACTTTTGAATCTTGCCGGTAGATGTTTTGGGGATAGCCTCAAACCGAAAATCGCGCGGCACTTTGTAGGCTGCTAGTAGCGATTTGCAATGCGCCAGCAAGTCTGCGGCGCTGACACTGGCGCCTTCTTTCAACTCCACATAGGCCACCGGCGTTTCGCCCCATTTTTCGTCCGGCTTGGCGACCACGGCGCAGGCCATGACGGCGCTGTGGCGGTAGAGCGCGTCTTCCACTTCCAGCGAGCTGATGTTCTCGCCGCCAGAGATGATGATGTCTTTGCTGCGGTCTTTGATCTTGACGTAGCGGTCCGCCTCCAGCACCGCCAGGTCGCCGGTATGAAACCAGCCCCCGGCAAATGCATCAGCCGTGGCCTTGGGGTTTTTCAGGTATCCCTTCATCACGATATTGCCGCGAAACATGATCTCGCCCATGGTTTGCCCGTCGGGCGGCAACTCTTGCATGCGCTCCGGGTCCATCACCGTCATGCCTTCTTGCAGCGGGTAGCGCACGCCCTGGCGACCATTGAGCCGGGTTTGCTCGGACGCGGTTTGCGCTGCCCACGCGGTGCGCTTGGCCGCTACCGAGGCCGGGCCATAGACTTCGGTCAGGCCATAGACGTGCGTGATGTCAAAACCGATATGGGCCATGCCTTCGATCATGGACGCAGGCGGCGCCGCACCGGCCACCATGCCGCGCACCGCGTGGCTGATGCCCTCGCGCAAGGCGGCAGGCGCGTTGATCAAGAGGTTGTGCACGATGGGCGCGGCACAGTAATGGTCTACGTGGTGTTCGCGGATGGCCGACAATATGGGCGCGGCCTCTACTTTGCGCAAGCAGACATGCGTGCCCGCCTGCATAGCCACCGTCCACGGGAAGCACCAGCCATTGCAATGGAACATGGGCAGCGTCCACAAATACACCGGAAACTGCGGCATGGTCCAGGTGCTGGCATTGCACACGGCATTGAGGTATGCGCCCCGGTGGTGGGTGACCACGCCCTTGGGGTCGCCGGTGGTACCGGAGGTATAGCTGACTGCAATCGCATCCCACTCGTCTTGCGGGCCGTTTAAAACGCTTAAGGGTTCATGCGCGGTCAGCCAGCTTTCGTATTCCAGCGTGCCCACGCGCTCGCTGCTGCCGGTCCATTCGCTGTCGCAAACATCAACCACCAGCAACTCGCGTCCATGGGTTTCGCGCAAGATGCGCAGCGCTTCGCGCATCACGCCGCCAAACTCGCTGTCAGTGAGCAAAACGCTGGCTTCGCAATGGTTCATTTGCCAGGCCAGCAGGGCCGGGTCCAGGCGGGTGTTCAGCGTGTTGAGTACCGCATTGAGCGCAGGCACAGCGTAATGCGCCTCTAGCATTTCCGGCGTGTTAGACAGCATGGCGCTGACCGTGCTGCCGCGCACCACGCCGATGGCGCGAAGTGCCGCTGCCAGGCGCGCACTGCGCTCGCGCGTTTGCGCCCAGGTGTAGCGGCGCTGACCGTGAATCACCGCTGGCAAATCGCCAAACACCTCGGCGGTGCGCTCCACAAAACTCACCGGCGACAAGGCCACAAAATTGGCCGCGTTTTTGTCCAGGCCTTGGTCGAAGATGGATGTCATGGCAGTCCTTTCAAACAATGTGCCAAGGCGGTGGGCCCTGCCTATCGGCATTGCAACTGTGAGGGTTGATCTGCATAGACCCAAGTCCCGTCATTGCCAGCGCAGCGAAGCAATCCTGTGCGCCTTGTGAATGCGGTACTTATGGATCTCCACGTCGCGGCACTCCTGGCGATGACGCACTTATGCAGAGCTTCGTCAATGGAAAACTATTTAAGCGCTTTGTAACGCATGCGCTTGGGTTTGGCACCCTCTTCGCCCAGGCGCTTCTTCTTGTCGGCTTCGTATTCTTGGTAGTTGCCGCTGTAGAACACCCACTGGCTATCGCCCTCGCAAGCCAGAATATGGGTCGCAATCCGGTCCAAAAACCAGCGGTCATGGCTGATGACCATCAGCGTGCCGGCAAACTCTAAGAGCGCGTCTTCCAGGGCACGCAAGGTTTCCACGTCCAGGTCGTTGGACGGTTCGTCCAGCATCAGCACATTGCCGCCAGCAATCAGCGTCTTAGCCAGGTGCAAGCGCCCGCGCTCACCACCCGAAAGCATGCCGACTTTCTTTTGCTGGTCTGCACCATTGAAGTTAAAGCGGCCACAGTAGGCGCGACTGGCCATCTGGAATTTACCGACGTTCAAAATATCCAAGCCGCCGGACACGTCTTCCCACACGGTTTTGTCGTTGGCCAGTTCGTCGCGGTGCTGATCGACAAAAGCCATCTTTACGGTTTGGCCGATCTTCACCTCGCCCGAATCGGCTTTTTCGCGTCCGGCAATCATTTTGAAGAGGGTTGATTTACCCGCGCCGTTCGGCCCGATGATGCCGACGATAGCGCCGGGCGGCACTTTGAAACTCAGGTTATCGATCAGCACCCGGTCACCGAAAGACTTGGTCACGTTGACAAACTCGATCACTTCCTGGCCCAGGCGCTCGGCCACGGGGATGAAGATTTCGTTGGTCTCGTTGCGCTTTTGGTATTCAAAATCGCTCAGTTCTTCAAAGCGGGCCAGGCGCGCTTTGCTCTTGGCCTGGCGGGCTTTGGGGTTTTGGCGGGACCATTCCAGCTCTTTCTTCAAGGCCTTGGCGCGCGCTTCCTCGCCTTTTTGCTCGGCCTCCAGGCGCGCTTGCTTTTGGCTCAGCCAGTCGCTGTAATTGCCTTTGTAGGGAATGCCCGAGCCACGGTCCAGCTCCAAAATCCATTCGGCCGCGTTATCCAAAAAATAGCGGTCATGGGTGATGGCGACCACGGTGCCGGGGTAGCGCTGCAAAAATTGCTCCAGCCAGTCCACCGATTCAGCGTCCAAGTGGTTGGTGGGTTCGTCCAGCAGCAGCATGTCGGGCTTGGAGAGCAGCAAACGGCACAAGGCGACGCGGCGCTTTTCGCCCCCGGATAGCACGCCGATATTGGCATCCCAATGCGGCAGGCGCAGCGCGTCGGCGGCGATCTCTAATTGGTGTTCCGAATCGGTGCCTGCGGTGGCGATGATGGCTTCCAACTCGGCCTGCTCTGCGGCTAGGGCGTCAAAGTCGGCGTTTTCTTCGCCGTAGGCGGTATAGACCTCCTCTAGGCGGGCCTTGGCAGACATCACCTTGCCCATACCCGCTTCCACGCTTTCGCGCACGGTTTGGGTCGGGTCCAGCTGCGGCTCTTGCGGCAGGTAGCCGATGTTCAGGCCGGCCATGGGAATGGCCTCGCCCTCAATCTCCTTGTCAATGCCGGCCATGATTTTGAGCAGCGTGGACTTGCCCGATCCATTGGTACCCAGCACGCCGATCTTGGCGCCAGGGAAAAAGCTGAGCGAAATGTCTTTAAGAATATGACGCTTGGGCGGCACGATCTTGCCGACGCGGTTCATGGAGAAAACGTATTGGGCCATTGCGGTGGGTGTCTATCAGAGCTAATTGGGTAAAGTGCGCATTATCGACGCTGCGCGCCGGGCGCTAACCTCCTGCGCCAGAGGCAGCAAATGCGCGCAAACGCAACGTGCGACAATGCGGGGGTCTGCGGAGCTTCAGTTGCCCGCAGCGCCAGCACCATGCTGGGGACTGCCCTACACGTCGGCGTCCCGCCCTTTGAACCTGCCTGCCTTTGACTGACCGCACACCACCAACCCGTGCGGAACGGCCGGTATGTATGCACCCTCGGGTGCTTCTGTATGAACTTCGATGAATTGAATTTGGCGCCCGCCATCCTTAAAGCCGTGCGCGAGCAAGGCTACGAAACGCCCACCGCCATCCAGGCGCAGGCGATTCCCCTGGTCCTGGCCGGCCACGACCTTTTGGGCGGCGCCCAAACCGGCACCGGTAAAACCGCTGCCTTTACCCTACCCATCCTGCAACGCCTGTCCACTACCGAGGCGGCAACCAACAAATTTGGCGGCGTTGGCATCCGCGCATTGATGCTCACCCCTACACGCGAACTGGCCGCGCAAATTGAAGAATCCATCCGCACTTACGGCAAATACTTAGAACTTTCCAGCACGGTGATCTTTGGTGGCGTGGGCATGAACCCGCAAATTGCCAAGCTCAAGCGCGGCGTGGACTTGCTGGTAGCCACGCCTGGCCGCCTGCTGGACTTGCACCAACAAGGCATGCTGGACCTGGGCCAGGTGCAAATTTTGGTGCTCGACGAAGCCGACCGCATGCTGGATATGGGCTTTATCCATGATGTGAAAAAAGTGCTGGCTCTGGTACCGCGCGACAAGCAAAGCCTGCTGTTCTCGGCCACCTTCAGTGACGAGATCCGCGACCTGGCCGCCACGCTGCTCAAAGACCCGCAAAGCGTGCAAGTGACCCCGCGCAACACCACGGTGCAACGCATCAACCAGATCATCCACCCGGTGGGGCGCGGCAAGAAAAAAGCCCTGCTGGCGCACATCATCAACAGCCAAAACTGGAGCCAGGTGCTGGTCTTTACCCGCACCAAATTTGGCG
>CAJBBZ010000132.1 GCA_903951445.1 uncultured beta proteobacterium | reverse complement strand
CCACCATGTGTTGCACGGAACAGGCACTTTTGAAATTGATCCGCCCAGCGAAGCGGACATGCAGGCACGGCGCGCGGACGTGCTGTCCAAGGGGCTGCCCTACCTGGTTTTGGAGGACATGGGGGAAGTCGCCGGGTTCGCCTATTGCAACTGGTTCAAACCGCGTCCGGCCTACCGTTTTTCCGCCGAAGATTCGCTCTACCTGATCCCGCAGGCGGCTGGCAAGGGCTGGGGGCGCCTGTTGTTAGGGGAGTTGATGTCCAGCGCAGAGCGGGCTGGGGTGCGCAAGTTGATCGCAGTGATCGGCGACTCCGCTAACCTGGCGTCTATTGGCGTGCATAGCGCTTG
Organism: uncultured beta proteobacterium; assembly: GCA_903951445.1. Taxonomy (GTDB): domain Bacteria; phylum Pseudomonadota; class Gammaproteobacteria; order Burkholderiales; family Burkholderiaceae_C; genus Allorhodoferax. The sequence continues at coordinate 76,394 of CAJBBZ010000132.1, read as the reverse complement.
CGGCTTTTCCCATGCGGGTGTGCTGGGCGCCTGCGGCTGGAAGTTCGAGCGCTGGCTGGACGTAGTGATGATGCAATGCACGCTGGGCGCGGGTGACCAAAAACCGCCGCATGATGTAACCCGCTGAATGCGGGCCGGTCGGTTTGCTGCGGCGTTGGGAGTCAGTTTGCACACCCCAACCTCGGATACCACAGCTGAGCTTACCTTTAAGGCGGCGCCGAAAAGCCAAGCATGCGCGTTCACCGCAATTAAATCGCCATCCGGCAAATTATGGTCGCTGCGCGTGCCTTCGAGCGGAATGGGTAGGTTCGGTGTATTGAAAGTTTATGGGCGAATCTTCACTTCAACAGCGACAATGCGCTCTATGAAAAACAAAACGTTAACGGTGTGGATCACTTTGCTGCTGGGTTCACTGGGCTTGCAGCGCCTTTACCTGGCAGGACGCTATGACCGCTGGGCTTGGCTGAGCCTGTTGCCCTCCCTGGTCGGTTGGTATGGCGTGGTGCGTGCCCGCACCTTGGGCTTGGATGACATATGGAGCTGGATCCTGATTCCCTTTGGCGGCTTCGCGCTGGCCGCGTCTGCGCTGGTGGCCATCCGGTATGGGCTGATGGACACGGCAAGCTGGAATGCGCGCTTTAACCAGCAGGCTGATACGGAAGACGCCGCAGGCCAGAGCAACGGCCTCACGGTGCTGGGCTTGGGGGCTTCGCTGATGGCTGGCACCACGGTGCTGATGGCCACGATTGCCTTTAGCTTTCAGCGCTATTTTGAATTTACAGTCTGACGAGGAAGCTGAGGCGTGCAGGGCTCTTCGAATCGGCTAGTAAATGCTGGGTCAGCGCGATAATAAACTGCCCGATATGCCTGTTTCTAAAGCTTTTTTCCTGGCTAAGAGTCCAGACTTATCAGCGTTTGCTACTTGGGTGCTGCAAGGGCAGACGCTAGCCCAGGCGCCCCAGACGGCGCGCCGCTCAGGCCACCGCCCAAACGGTTTACGCTAAAGTCAGGCGATGTTTAGCGGACTTTTCGACTACTTTGAATCACGGGTTTCCGCCACTTCCAGCCCTCCCCCGCAAACGCCACCCAAGGGCCTGATCGCCTTTTACTGGCACTTTTTACGCCAGTCTCGCGCCTTGTTTCTCGCCATGTTGCTTAGCTGCCTTTTGGTGGCGCTCAGTGACACCGTCATGCCGCTCTTGATAGGCAAATTGGTAGGGCTGATGATGGCGACGGATCGGGAAGCCGCCTTGCGCGAGGCGGGACCCATGCTGGGCATGATGCTGGTTTTCCTGTTGGTATTGCGGCCGGCGGCTTTGCTGTTTGACAGCCTGCTGCGCTTTAACGCCGTGATGGGGGCCTTTACCAGCTTGGTGCGCTGGCAAAACCATTGGCATGTGGTGCGCCAAAGTTGGCCGTTTTTCCAGGACGACTTTGCCGGCCGCATTGCCAACCGGGTGATGCAAACCGGCAACTCGCTGCGCGAGAGCGCAGTCTCGGGTGTGCGCGCGGTGTGGTACATCCTGATATACGGCCTTACCACCGTGGTGCTGATGTGTCTGTCCGATTGGCGCCTGGCGATTCCAACGATTTGCTGGTTTGCGGCTTACATTGGTTTTTTGTACTACTTTGTGCCGCGTATGCGGGACTTGTCCAAGCTCAGCTCCGAGCAGCGTTCGCGGGTGGTGGCGCGGGTGGTGGACACCTATACCAATATCCTCACTGTCAAGCTGTTTGCTAGGCCCAGTGACGAAGACCGGCATGTGCAGGATGTCATCCAAACGCATATGCATGCGGTGTCTAAACACATGCGCTTGGTGACTTTGTTCATTTTCACTTTGTGGATGATGAACGCCTTATTGCTCGTCGCCACAGCCGCAGTTGGGCTTTATTTATGGCAAGCGCACGCACTGGACGTGGCTACCTTTGCGACTGCGCTGCCGCTGGCCTGGCAGATCACCACAGCGGCGGGCTGGGTATCTTGGGAGGTGGCGGGAATTTTTGAGAACCTGGGCGTGGTGCAAGAGGGTATGGAGACCATTGCGCAGCCCCTGCGCATGACAGACCGGTCCGATGCGCAAGCCCTCGAAGTTCGTAATGGAGAAATTCGCTTCGAAGACTTGAGCTTTGCTTATGAAGGCGGCGCGCAGGTCTTAAAGCATATAGACCTGCATATCCGGCCTGGCGAGCGCATAGGTTTGATCGGTCGCTCCGGGGCAGGCAAGTCCACGCTGGTGCATTTGCTGCTGCGCTTTTTCGATCCGCAGCAAGGCCGCATCGTCATAGACGGACAGGACATTGCCCTGGCCGCGCAGGACAGCGTGCGCGAGAACATCGGCATGGTGACGCAGGACACTTCGCTCTTACACCGCTCGATTGCAGCCAATATCCGCTACGGCAAACCGCAAGCGACCGATAGCCAAGTGGAGGAAGCCGCACGCAAAGCCCAGGCCTGGGACTTTATTCAGGGCCTGAAAGACATGAAAGGGCGCAGCGGGCTGGAGGCGCGCGTTGGCGAGCGCGGCGTGAAACTTTCGGGCGGTCAGCGCCAGCGCATTGCGATTGCGCGGGTGATTTTGAAAGACGCGCCGATTTTGATTCTGGACGAGGCAACATCCGCGTTAGACAGCGAAGTGGAAATGGCGATTCAGGAGCAATTGCTCGGCATGATGGACGGTAAAACCGTGATTGCGATTGCCCACCGCTTATCGACGATTGCGCGCCTGGACCGGCTGGTGGTGCTGGACGAAGGTCGCATCGTAGAAAGCGGAACCCATGCGGAACTGCTGGCGCACGGTGGCCACTACGCGGCGCTTTGGGAACGCCAGTCCGGCGGGTTTTTGCCGGACGACTTGCCCGAGGCGACACCAGCGCAAGCGCCGCCAGAGCCTGCGCACGCCTGACACATAGGTATTCCTTCCACTAGCGCTCTAACACCCAGGAAAGCAGGCCACGCCGCAGCCAGCCTAGACCAGACGGCGCGGCGGGTCTGCGTTCAGCGATTTGCGAGAATGCGGTACACACTGATAACTACGACAAACGTTTTATGAATCCCACCCCTGCTCCCCTGCCCGACCGCTTGTCGATTGACCCGCAAAGCAAACACTATGTGGCTGCGGTGTTTGAAAACGATATCGGCATCCGCTTTAACGGCAAAGAACGCCATGACGTGGAGGAATACTGCATCAGCGAACGCTGGATCAAAGTGGCGGCGGGCAAGGCGCGTGACCGCAAAGGTAGGCCTTTGATGATTACGCTCAAAGGTGCAGTCGAGGTGTATTACCGCGACGCGGCGCCAGAAGCAACCCAGGGCTGATAGCAGTCTGCCGACCAACCTGGTTACTGGGTAATTGCCATGGGGAAAAGGCTGCGCTGGCGCAAAATTGTCATTGGCATCGCAGCCAAGCAATACCGTTTCTTGGTTGAGGCAAAAACGCAAGGCTAGCTCGTTTTCGCAGGGGCTGCCGAAGGGCTAGCACCGCTCAATCTCTTACAGTTTTAGCGCCGGGCTGAAAGCCATCAAGCTCAAAATTTCAAACAACATTTGCGCGCCCGCTTGTGCTGTGTTCGTACTCGGGTCGTACTGCGGCGCCACTTCCACTACGTCGCCGCCGCAAATATGCAGGCCCTTGAGGCCATGGAAAATCGCCAAGGCCTCGCGCGTGCTGAGGCCGCCGATTTCGGGCGTTCCGGTGCCCGGCGCATAGACCGGGTCCAGGCCATCGACATCAAAGCTCAGGTAAGTCGGGCCATCGCCCACGACCTGGCGGGCTAATCGAACAATTTCAGGGATGCCCATAGCCGCCACTTCCTCTGCATGAATAACCGTCATGCCCGCGTCTTTAGAAAACTCCCAGAGGTATTCCGAGGAACCGCGGATCCCGATCTGAATACAGCGCGTAGGGTCTAAAACGCCATCGAGCACTGCCAGACGGAAGGGGCCACCGTGATGGAAACGCGTCTGGTCAAACTCGCCACCGGTATCGCAATGCGCGTCGATATGGACCATGCCCAGTGGCTGCTTGGCACCGAGCGCTTTCATGATCGGGTAAGTAATCGAATGGTCACCGCCTACTGTCAAAGGCAGCACGCCTTGCGCTGCGATATGCCGGTACCACAGTTCCAGATCTTCTATGCACAAAGGCAAACTGTAGCGGCTGCGAAAAGGCACATCACCCACATCGCCCACGCGCAGCGCGTGCACCGGGGCCACGTCCAGCACATGGTTGTAGGGCCCGATGCGCTCAATGGCGCGCAGGGCACGCGGCCCAAAACGCGCACCCGGCCGGTTGCTGGCGCCCAGGTCCATGGGCGCGCCCATGAGCGCCACTTGCAAATTTCCAAAATCCGGCACTTTGGGATCCACCGCGAAGGCCGGTGCGGACAACAAAGTAGGTATGCCGCTATAGGGCGCGGCGCGTGTGCCGCCTTCCGAAAAAATCGTCTGCGCCACTTTCTGAAAACGCGGGTCGTGCATATCGGCTGCGCTGCCGCTGTATTTGCTGCGTAGGTGTTCCAGTTGTTCAGGGCTTAGCGGCATAGGTCATCCTCGAAATCATTTTGCAAGTGGGTGTGTGCCATCCTACCCAAGGCCAATGTGCCCGAGGCTAAGCGTGGCAAACGCAGCAATGCAATGAAAGTCATTCAATCCACCTGCAATTGCAAAGAAGGGATAGGCGAGTCGAACTCGGCGCGCCAGGTCTGACCGGCTTGCACCGGCAGCGCATCGGTCCAAGTGCCGGTGGTGACCACATCGCCGGGGCGCAATGGCGGGGCACCGGGGCAGGCGTGCAATTCGGCCACAAAGTGGTGCAAGGCCTGCAAGGGGCTGTCCAGCACCAAACTGCCTTGGCCGTGCAATTGCTGCTGGCCAGCGCAAACCAGGCGTACGCTGCTGGCGGCCAGACGCTGGATTAGTTCTGCCGCATTGGCGGCAAAGCTGCGCAAGGGCAGCCGCTGGCCCACGACCAGGCGCCCATGCAAACCACCGTCAGCTACCGCATCGGGGGCCTTGAATTTCCAGTTCGGCAAATGGGTCTGTACCAATTCGAAACCGGGCGCCAGCCATTCGATGGCATCGAACAAGTCTTCCAAAGTGGCTTCAGGCGCTGGCGTGTGCCGCATGCCGAATACGATCTCCGGCTCTATCCGTGGCTGGCATAGGCTACCCCCCGACAAGCGGCCCTCGCCTTCGCACCACTGCAAGGTGCTGTCGTACACCGTGCCCCAGATGGGCGCATAGACGCCGTAAATGGGCCAGATGCTGCGGTTGGTAAAGCCGAGTTTGAAGCCGCAGGCTTTTTCTCCGCGAGCCAGGCGCAAACTGCGCAATGCGAGCGCGTCCTGGTAGGCGACGGCTAGGGTATAGGCCGGGTCCGTCGAAGGGGCGGCGGGCCACAAGGCGGCGCTGTCGTAGTGCTGCAAAAGCGATTCAGGGGCCATGGCGGGTACGGGATGAAGTGGATTGAAAGCGCAGTCTAAGCGCCACGCCTGATCAAGGGACCAAGTAGTTGCGCAAGCTACAGCGTATGGAGGTCACGCAGTGAGGGCCGTCGGCAAAGGCGACATCGGATAATTACCGTATACCGATTGATTCGGGGAAAGTCCACAACACGCCAGTTGCTTCAGAATAAATATTGTCTTTCTCTGCGCGTAACAGCGTAAGGTCGCTGGAAGCAAGCCCGCTTCCAGCGTAAATCAGATACGCACAGATCGCCACGTCGCTGCGCCTCTTGCGATTGCGCAAGTTTGCAAACCTTCCTAAGCCTAAAAAATGCCTTTTGCCACCTGCCAAGACGGTACCCGCCTCTATTACCAATGCCAAGGCCAGGCGCCTGCGCTGCTGCTATTGGCCGGGCAGTCTTGCGACCATCGCGAATGGGACCGTGTAGCCGCTGATTTTGCAGCGCATTTCCAGGTCATCGTTTGGGACTACCGGGGCACTGGCCAGAGCGACAAGCCGGAAAAGCCGGCCTACAGCACACGCGGTTTTGCACAGGATGCATTGGCGGTGCTGGACGCTTGCGGCCTGGCGCGGGCGCATGCCTACGGCATCTCCATGGGTGGGCGCGTAGCGCAATGGCTGGCTATCGACTTTCCTGAGCGCTTAGGTGCCTTGGTACTGGGCGCGACAACGCCGGGCAAACAGGGTGTTGCGCGCCCAGCCAGCGTGGATAAGGCCTTGCGCAGCAATAACCGCCAAGCTTTGCTGGAGACTTCGTTCACACCCGCCTGGGTGGCACAAAACCGCGCGCTGGTGGAGGAAATCGCCGCGCTCTGGAATGCGCCACTACCGCCACATTCGCGGCGGCTGCATTACCAAGCCAGCCAGGCACACGATGCCTGGGACGCGCTGGAGCAAATCAAGGCGCCCACACTGGTCATCCACGGTAGCGACGACGAGGTAAACCCTGCTGCCAATGTCCACTTGCTGGTGCAGCGCATTGCGGGCGCGCAGTTGCACCTGATCCCCGGCGGGCGCCATGGCTATTTCGAAGAAATGCGCGAGGCGTCTATTGCGGCAGTGCGCGACTTTTTAAGGGCGCATCCCATTAGCGCCTAGCAGCGGTACCCACCGCGCGCCAGACGTAAAAAAGCCCGCCCGGTGTCCGCATTGCGACGAACCAAACCGGCCGGGCCGAGTGCCGGGGACTAGGCCGTTACACCCTTGGCCACATCCGCGTACTCTTCCAACTTGTCAAAGTTGAGGTACTGGTAGATCTGGCTGCTGTCTTTGTTGATCACACCCATGTTCTCAGCGTATTCGGCCACCGTGGGAATGCGGCCCAGCTTGGACGCAATCGCCGCCAACTCGGCCGAGGCCAAGTACACATTGGTGTTTTTGCCCAGCCGGTTAGGGAAGTTGCGGGTGGAGGTGGAGACCACGGTCGCGCCTTCACGTACCTGGGCCTGGTTGCCCATGCACAGGGAGCAGCCCGGCATTTCGGTACGCGCACCGGCCGCGCCGAACACGCCGTAATGGCCTTCGCGCGTGAGTTCGGCAGCGTCCATCTTGGTCGGCGGGGCAATCCACAGCTTGACCGGAATATCGCGCTTACCTTCGAGCAATTTAGACGCAGCGCGGAAATGCCCGATATTGGTCATGCAGGAGCCGATAAACACTTCGTCAATGTGCGTACCGGCCACATCGGACAGCAGCTTGGCGTCGTCCGGGTCATTGGGGCAGCACAGAACCGGCTCTTTGAGTTCATTGAGGTCGATCTCGATGACGGCGGCGTATTCGGCGTTTTTATCGGCTTCTAGTAACTCGGGTTTGTCCAGCCAGGCTTGCACTTTTTGGATGCGGCGCTCCAGGGTGCGCTTGTCGGCATAACCGTCGGCAATCATATTTTTCATGAGCACGATATTGCTGGTCAAGTATTCCTTGATCGGCGCGGGGTTGAGCTTGACGGTGCAACCAGCGGCGGAACGCTCGGCAGACGCATCCGACAACTCGAAAGCCTGCTCCACTTTCAGATCGGGCAAACCTTCGATCTCCAAGATACGGCCTGAGAAGGCATTGACTTTGCCGGCCTTGGCAACGGTCAGCAAGCCCGCTTTGATGGCATACAAGGGAATGGCGTGCACCAAATCACGCAGGGTGATGCCAGGCTGCATTTTTCCTTTGAAGCGCACCAACACCGACTCGGGCATGTCCAGGGGCATGACGCCGGTGGCAGCGCCAAAGGCGACCAAGCCAGAGCCTGCCGGGAAGGAAATACCGATGGGGAAACGGGTGTGGCTGTCGCCGCCGGTACCCACGGTATCGGGCAACAACAGGCGGTTGAGCCAAGAGTGGATCACGCCATCGCCTGGACGCAAAGACACGCCGCCCCGGTTGCTGATAAACGCCGGTAGCTCGCGGTGGGTTTTGACATCCACGGGCTTGGGATACGCGGCAGTGTGGCAGAAGGACTGCATCACCAAATCGGCGCTAAAGCCCAGGCAAGCCAGGTCTTTGAGTTCGTCGCGCGTCATCGGGCCGGTGGTGTCTTGCGAGCCCACAGTAGTCATGCGCGGCTCGCAGTAGGTGCCGGGACGCACGCCCTGCCCTTCGGGCAAGCCCACCGCGCGGCCCACCATTTTTTGGGCTAGCGTGAATCCAGCCTGGGTCGCAACAGGCGGCTTAGGCAGGCGGAACTGGGTGGAGGCTGGCAAGCCCAAAAACTCACGCGCTTTGGCGGTGAGCGAGCGGCCAATGATCAAGTTAATCCGTCCGCCTGCGCGCACCTCATCGAGCAGTACTTCGCTCTTAAGCTGGAATTCGGTGACTACTTCGCCATGGCGCAGCAATTTGCCGTCGTAGGGCAGCACGTCGATGACGTCGCCCATCTCCAGCTTGCTGACATCCACTTCAATAGGCAAGGCGCCCGAGTCTTCTTGGGTGTTGAAAAAGATAGGGGCAATCTTGCCGCCCAAAGTGACTCCACCAAAACGCTTGTTAGGTACAAAGGGAATGTCCTGGCCAGTAGCCCAGATCACGCTGTTGGTGGCGGACTTGCGGCTCGAACCCGTGCCCACCACATCGCCCACATACGCGACCAAATGGCCTTTGGCCTTGAGCTCGTCAATGAATTTCATGGGGCCGCGCTTGCTTTCCTCTTCCGGCTTGAAGGCCGCACCTTCGCGGGTGTTTTTCAGCATGGACAGGTAGTGCAGCGGGATGTCCGGGCGGCTCCAGGCATCGGGCGCGGGGGATAAATCATCGGTATTGGTCTCGCCCGGTACTTTGAAAACCGTCACGGTAATTTTGTGCGGTACTTCAGGGCGCTCGGTAAACCACTGGGCATCGGCCCAGCTTTGCATCACGTCTTTGGCATGCGCATTGCCCGCGCTGGCTTTGTGGGCGACGTCATGGAAAAAGTCAAACATCAGTAAGGTCTTTTTCAAGGCCTTGGCAGCGACCGCTGCCACCTCGGCATCGTCAAGCAAATCGATCAGCGGTTTGACGTTGTAACCACCCACCATGGTGCCCAGCAATTCGGTGGCTTTGGTTTTGGAGATCAAGCCCACGCTGATATCGCCATGGGCGACAGCAGCGAGAAACGAAGCTTTGACTTTGGCTGCATCGTCCACACCTGGCGGCACGCGGTGCGTAAGCATGTCCATCAGATACTGCGCATCGGCGGCGTTAGGTGCTTTGATCAGTTCGATCAACTCGGCGGTTTGCTTGGCGTCTAGGGGCAAGGGCGGAATGCCCAGGGCGGCGCGTTCGGCGACATGGCTGCGGTATGCGTCTAACATGTGAATTACTCCTTCTTGATTCAAACAAAATAGTGACGCACCAGCTGCGGCAAAACCACAGAGGTGCGGTGGGCGCGTTCTAGCACCTGCCAAAAATAGCGGTAGCTGGCGCGGTCGTGTAACTGGCCATCGACGGCGATGGGGGCCCAATCTTGCTGCGCGGCAGCGTGCACTATGGCAGCGGCTTGCTCAACCTCGTCGCCACTGGGGGCAAAGCCGCGCAAAATGGGGCGTATTTGGTCGGGGTGGATGCTCCACATGCGCGCAAAACCAAAGGCCTGCGCAGCCTGACGCGCCGCCGCTTCAATCGCCACCGTATCGCGCAATTCGGTCACCACGCAATGCGAAGGCACTTTGCCATGCGCGTGGCAGGCGCTGGCAATTTCCATTTTTGCGCGCAACACCAGCGGGTGGTGAAACTGGTCCAATGCAGCGCCCGGCCCGCCCAGCGCCATGGCCGAAGCCGGTATGGCACCGCCATGGGCGGATACAAAATCCATCAAGCCAAAACTCATCGATTGCACACGCGGGTGCGCCGCAATATCAAAGGCCTGGTGCAGTGCCGCAGGCGACTCGATTAACACATGGATAGGCAAGCGAATGGCCCCGGCCTGCGGGTCGATATGCGCCAGCGCCTCATCCACCTGCGCACGCGATTCCACTTTGGGCAGCATGACAAAGGCCAATTGCTCGGCAGCGCCGCCAACTATGGTTTGCACATCTAAAGCAAAGGCAGCGTGATCAACCGGGTGCAGGCGCACGCCGATGCGCACTTTGTCGCCTTGGGCTGCACTTGGGCTTTGAAACTCGTGCAACAAGTCAGTTACGGTACGCGCCTGCTCTAGCTCGGCGCCGGTGGCCGCGCCGTCTTCGCAGTCCAGCGTCACGTCAAAAACGCAAGCGCCCATTTCTTGGGTGAGCTGGGCTTGCAATTGCAAACTCTTGCGCATGCGCGCCGGCACCCCGCTGTAATGGTCGCACACCGGCAAAGCATGCATGCCGGCCTGCGGCCCTAAGAGGATGTGGCGGGGGTGGGACATGGTCCATGCACGCGGCTGGCGGCACCGCAAAGGGCGCGCCAGCGCGCAAGTGGCTTAGAGCAAATGGGCTACGCCAGCTTGCTCGTCTTGCAATTCCTTGAGCGTTTTATTGATGCACTCCTGGCTGAAAGCATCGACCGGCAGATCGTGCACGACTTTGTATTCACCACCTTCGCAGGTCACAGCGAATCCAAACATGGTGTCTTTGGGAATGCCATATTGACCGTCCGACGCAATGCCCATGGTGACCCATTTACCCTTGGTGCCAAGCGCCCAATCGCGCATGTGGTCGATGGCGGCATTGGCAGCGGAAGCCGCAGAGGACACACCGCGTGCGGCGATGATGGCCGCGCCGCGCTTGCCCACGGTCGGCAAAAAGGTATTGGCATTCCAGTCATGGTCGTTGATCATGTCTTTGACGCTGTGGCCGGCCACTTTGGCAAAACGGTAATCGGCGTACATGGTGGGCGAATGGTTGCCCCAGACCACCATGTTCTCGATGTCGGCCACGGCTTTGCCGGTTTTAGCGGCCAGTTGGCTGAGCGCACGGTTGTGGTCCAGACGCAGCATGGCGGTGAAGTTTTTGCGCGGCAGATCGGGCGCGCTTTTCATGGCGATATAGGCATTGGTGTTGGCCGGGTTGCCCACCACCAGCACGCGCACATCGCGGCTGGCAACGGCATTGAGTGCTTTGCCCTGGGCGGTAAAGATTTCGGCATTGACGGCCAGCAACTCGGCGCGCTCCATGCCGGGGCCGCGCGGGCGTGAACCGAGGAGAAGCGCGTAATCCACATCTTTGAAAGCGGTCATCGGGTCGCTATGCGCCTCCATACCGGCCAGCAGCGGGAAGGCGCAGTCTTGCAATTCCATCATCACGCCTTGCAAAGCTTGCTGGGCTTTTTCCATCGGAACTTCCAAGAGGCTAAGCACCACCGGTTGGTCTTTGCCCAACATTTCGCCCGAGGCGATGCGAAACAAAATGGCGTATCCGATTTGGCCTGCGGCACCAGTGACGGCAACGCGAACGGGCTTCTTGCTCATAAAAACTCCAGGAGGTATTGAAAAAGGGGGAAGCGAGTACTTTTTGTTCGCTCTTAGCACGGCCCTAGCGCGTGCAACAACGGCTAAGAGTTTACCCTGATTGCCCATTGGGGTCAATATGTCTTATGTCTTATATAAGATATGATTGGGGCCGCCTGCAGGCGCCCCGCCTGCCCTTTGTTGAACACTTGAATGCACATGGCCCGCACTTCCAGCATCGACGCGCCCGCAGGGCAAACGGTCGCCGACGTACCGGTTGGCCCGGCTTTAGCTTCTGCTTTAGGTACGCCAGCCTTCAGCCCGCTGTACCAGCAGATCAAAGGTTTGCTGCTGCAAAGCCTGCAATCGGGCGAGTGGAAATCGGGCGCGGCCATTCCCAGCGAGCTCGAGCTTGCGGCGCGCTACCGCGTCAGCCAGGGTACGGTACGCAAGGCGATTGACGAACTCGCAGTGGAAAACCTGCTGGTGCGGCGCCAGGGCAAGGGCACTTTTGTCGCCACCCATTCCGAGCAGCAAGTGCAATACCGCTTTTTGAAGCTGGTTCCCGACAGCGGTGACCTGGCCAGCGAAGGGCCTGCACAACGCACCATCATCGACTGCAAGCGCCTACGCGCTAGCGCCGAAGTGGCCCGTGGCTTGGCTATCCGCTCGGGCGATGCCGTGCTGCAAGTGCGCCGCGTGCTGGCCTTTGGCGGCGTGCCTACGATTTTGGAAGACTTGTGGCTGCCCGCCGGCCCCTTCAAAGGCCTGACGGCCGAGCGCCTGCGCGGCTATGACGGCCCGATGTATGCCTTGTTTGAGGCCGAATTCGGGGTGCGCATGGTGCGCGCGGAAGAAAAAATCCGCGCCATCCTGCCTGACCCGCAACAATGCCACTTATTGGCTGTCCCTGCCGGGACACCGCTGCTCAGCGTAGAGCGCCTGGCCTATACCTACAAGGACACGCCCATGGAGCTGCGCCAGGGTCTGTACCTGACGGACAAACACTTTTACCGCAATGAATTGCACTGAAATAAATGCCCGCCACGCCACGGCCTGCAAGCAGTCTGTCAGATTGGTGCAGTGCAATAGAATTTGTCAGCCCTGAAGTCCGACTCTGCAACTTCGTGCCCCGCTTCACCCCAGGAAACACCCTCCATGTCTGCGCCAGTACCTTCTGCACGAGCCCCCCGGCCTGAATTTCGCAATATTCACGCTTTCAAGGATTTGCCCAGCTACCGGCTACCCTTGGCAGGCATCGTGTCCATCTTGCACCGCATCAGCGGCGCGCTGATGTTTTTGCTGATGCCTTTCATCATTTGGATGTTTGACACCTCAATTTCCTCAGAGATTTCATTCGCGCGCTTCAAAAGTGTTTTTAACCAGGGCGCAGGCCCCCTGCCCGGTTGGTTCGTCAAGTTGGTGGCGCTGGCACTGATCTGGGCGTTTTTGCACCACCTGATCGCTGGCTTGCGGCATTTATGGATGGACATGCGCCACGCGGTAAGTAAAGAATTCGGCAAATCCTCCGCAATCTGGACGCTGAGCCTGAGCATCGGCTTGACGATTGCTCTGGGCGCCAAACTGTTCGGCCTGTACTAAACGGCGACAGCGACTCTTTAAGGAATCTCTTTATGGCCGTAAATTTTGGATCTAAGCGCATCGTCACCGGCGCGCACTACGGGCTGCGCGACTGGCTAGCCCAGCGCGTCACCGCATTGTTGATGGCGCTTTTTACGCTGCTGATCGTGCTGCGCTTGGTGTTTTCGCGCGGGCCGGTGGGCTATGACACCTGGGCAGGCATTTTTTCCGCGCAGTGGATGAAAACGCTTACCTTCACCGTCATCCTGGCTTTGCTGTACCACGCCTGGGTGGGCATGCGCGATATTTGGATGGATTACATCAAACCTGTCGGCCTGCGCCTGGCGCTGCAAGTATTTTCTATTGTCTGGTTGGTCGGCTGTGCCGGTTGGGCCATTCAGGTGTTGTGGCGCGTCTAAAGTCCGCTTTTAAAGAATCGAATTCATGTCTTACACAGTTTCTAAACGTAAATTTGATGTCGTCATCGTCGGTGCTGGTGGCTCGGGCATGCGCGCTTCGCTGCAACTGGCGCGCGCTGGATTGAACGTCGCAGTGCTCTCCAAAGTATTTCCCACCCGCTCGCATACGGTGGCGGCGCAAGGCGGTATCGGCGCCTCGCTGGGCAATATGAACGAGGACAACTGGCATTACCATTTTTACGATACCGTCAAAGGCTCGGACTGGCTGGGCGACCAGGACGCTATCGAGTTCATGTGCCGCGAAGCCCCCAAAGTGGTCTATGACCTAGAGCACATGGGCATGCCTTTTGACCGCAATGCGGACGGCACGATTTACCAGCGGCCCTTTGGCGGCCACACCGCCAACTACGGCGAAAAAGCGGTGGAGCGCGCTTGTGCTGCTGCCGACCGCACCGGCCACGCCATGCTGCACACGCTATACCAGCAAAACGTCAAGGCGCGGACCAGCTTTTTTGTGGAATGGCTGGCCATGGACCTGGTTCGTGATGCCGAAGGCGCCGTGGTTGGTGTGACGGCGCTGGAAATGGAAACCGGCGATGTGCATGTTTTGCAAGCCAAAACCACGCTGCTGGCCACCGGAGGCGCCGGGCGCATATTTGCCGCGTCCACCAATGCATTTATCAACACCGGCGACGGCCTGGGTATGGCGGCGCGTGCCGGCATCCCCTTGGAAGACATGGAGTTCTGGCAATTCCACCCCACCGGCGTTGCAGGCGCGGGCGTGCTGCTGACCGAAGGCTGTCGTGGCGAAGGCGCGATATTGCGCAATGTGAACGGCGAGCGCTTTATGGAGCGCTACGCCCCGCATTACAAAGACCTGGCCCCGCGCGACTATGTATCGCGCTGCATGGACCAAGAGATTAAAGAAGGCCGTGGCTGCGGCCCGAACAAGGATTACATCAACCTGGACATGACGCATCTGGGCGCCGAGACCATCCTAAAGCGCCTGCCCTCTGTGCTGGAAATCGGGCACAACTTTGCTAATGTGGACATCACCCGCGAGCCGATTCCGGTGGTGCCCACCATCCATTACCAGATGGGCGGCATTCCTACCAATATCCACGGCCAGGTCGTGGTGCAGGATGCGAACAACCACAGCCAGCCTGTACCCGGCCTGTATGCCGTGGGCGAATGCTCGTGTGTGAGCGTACACGGCGCCAACCGCCTAGGCACCAATTCCCTGCTGGACTTGCTGGTGTTTGGCCGCGCCGCAGGCAACCATATCGTGGCTACCAACAAAGAAAGCGTGGAGCACAAGGCCCTGCCCGCCGATGCTGCAGATTTAACGCTCTCGCGCCTGAACCGCCTGGACAGCGCTACAGGCGGTGAATACGCGCAAGACGTAGCCAACAGCATCCGCGCCACCATGCAACAGCATGCCGGCGTGTTCCGCACCCAGGCTGGCATGGATGAAGGCGTCGCCAAAGTGGCCGCGCTGCGCGAACGTACGCAAGCCATTGGCCTGCAAGACAAATCACGTATTTTCAATACCGCACGTATCGAAGCCCTCGAAGTTGAGAACCTGATCGAAGCAGCGCAAGCGACCATGGTGTCTGCCGCAGCCCGCCATGAAAGCCGCGGCGCCCATACGGTGAACGACTTTGGCGACACGCCCGAGCACCCCAATGGTCGCAATGACACCGACTGGCACAAACACAGCCTGTGGCATAGCGCGAGCAACAGTCTTACTTACAAGCCAGTGCAAATGAAGCCGCTGACGGTTGAAAGCATTCCCCTGCGAACCCGCACGTTCTAAACCCGATAAAGCCGTCTACCTATGTCTAAACACAAATTTTCCATTTACCGCTACGACCCGGACAAGGACGCTAAGCCTTATATGCAGGACATCGAGGTCGAACTCGATGGCACCGAACGCATGCTGCTCGATGCGCTGATGAAGCTCAAAGCGGTGGACCCGTCCATCTCTTTTCGCCGCTCCTGCCGCGAAGGCGTGTGCGGATCGGACGCTATGAATATCAATGGCAAAAACGGCCTAGCCTGTCTGACCAATATGCGCACCCTACCGGGCACGATTGTGCTCAAGCCCTTGCCCGGCCTACCGGTCATTCGCGACCTGATCGTGGACATGACGCAGTTCTTCAAGCAATACAACTCCATCAAGCCGTACCTCGTCAACGAGGACATGCCGCCTGAAAAAGAACGCCTGCAAAGCCCGCAAGAGCGCGAAGAACTTAACGGCTTGTATGAGTGCATTTTGTGCGCCAGTTGCTCCACCAGCTGCCCCAGTTTTTGGTGGAACCCGGATAAATTCGTGGGCCCCGCAGGTCTCTTGCAGGCCTACCGCTTTATCGCCGACAGCCGCGACCAGGCCACCTCGGAGCGCTTGGATAATTTAGAAGACCCCTACCGCCTGTTCCGCTGCCACACCATCATGAATTGTGTGGATGTGTGCCCCAAAGGCTTGAACCCGACCAAGGCGATTGGCAAGATCAAAGAGATGATGGTGATGCGGGCGGTGTGATTATGCAAACCGCAGCCCCCGAGCTACCGATTGACGCCCGCGCACTGAGCAAGCTGCGCTGGCGTTGCAGGCGCGGGCTGTTGGAAAATGATTTGTTTATCGAGCGCTTTTTCGCGCGGCACGCACAAACCCTGAACGCCCGCCAGGCCGATGCCTTGGGCCTGCTAATGGACTTGAGCGACAACGATTTACTGGATTTGCTGCTGGGCCGCAAATCGCAGGTGGCAGGTCTAGAAATGGATTCTGATTGCGTGGAAGTTTTGGCTTTATTAAGAAATACTCATTGAAAGGTGTTGTGATGAAATTAGCGGACAACAAAGCGACCATGTCCTTTAGCAACGGCAGCCCCAGCGTGGAGCTACCAGTTTACAGCGGCAGCGTGGGACCCGATGTCATCGACATCCGCAAGCTCTACGGTCAAACCGGTATGTTTACCTACGACCCCGGCTTTTTGTCCACAGCGGCCTGCCAGTCGGCCATCACCTACATCGATGGTGACAAGGGCGAGTTGCTCTACCGTGGCTACCCTATTGAGCAATTGGCAACCAATTGCGACTTCATGGAAACCTGCCATTTGCTGCTGTACGGCAACTTGCCCGATGCGTCGGGCAAAGCCGCATTCGTAAAGCGCGTAACCCAGCACACCATGGTCAACGAGCAAATGCAGTTTTTCCTGCGCGGTTTCCGCCGCGATGCGCACCCCATGGCCATCATGACCGGTCTGGTGGGCGCGCTATCGGCCTTCTACCATGACAGCACTGACATTAACAACCCCAGCCACCGCGACATATCGGCTATCCGCCTGATCGGAAAGTTGCCTACCTTGGTGGCCATGGCCTACAAATACAGCATCGGCCAGCCCTTTATGTATCCGAAAAACGACCTGAGCTATGCAGGCAACTTTTTGCACATGATGTTTGCCACGCCCTGCGAGCCTTATGTAGTCAACCCGGTGATCGAGCGTGCCCTAGACCGCATCTTTATATTGCACGCCGACCATGAGCAAAACGCTTCCACCTCGACCGTGCGTTTGTGCGGCTCTTCGGGTACCAACCCGTTTGCCGCCATCGCAGCCGGCGTGGCCTGCCTGTGGGGCCCGGCGCATGGCGGCGCCAATGAGGCTTGCCTGAACATGCTGGAAGAGATTCAAGCCTCTGGCGGTATTTCCAAAGTCGGCGAGTTCATGGAAAAAGTGAAAGACAAAAACTCCGGCGTCAAGCTGATGGGCTTTGGCCACCGGGTTTATAAAAACTACGACCCGCGCGCTAAGCTGATGCAAGAAACCTGCAATGAAGTGCTGGCCTCGCTGGGCCTAGAAAACGACCCGCTTTTCAAACTAGCGAAGGCATTGGAAAAAATCGCCCTGGAAGACGAATACTTCGTCTCGCGCAAGCTTTACCCCAATGTAGATTTCTACTCCGGCATTGTGCAGCGCGCTATCGGCATCCCGGTCAAACTGTTTACCGGCATCTTCGCCTTGGCCCGTACAGTGGGATGGATTGCCCAACTCAATGAAATGATTGGCGATCCAGAATACAAAATCGGCCGCCCACGCCAATTGTTCACCGGCTCGGTGCAGCGCGACGTACCGGAAATCGGTCGGCGATAAGCGGTTTTCCGAACCTGATGCTTGCCCCGCTTTTGCGGGGCAAGTTTTTTGTACTGTCCGCAATCACCGCGCCCACCTGCGCGCCAAGCCCGGCGGCATAAAATGCTCGACCGCCAACAAGGAACAGCCCCATGGGACGCACCCTCTACGACAAAATCTGGGATGAACATGTCGTTCATACCGAAGAAGACGGCACCGCCATCCTCTATATCGACCGCCATCTGGTCCACGAAGTCACCAGCCCCCAGGCCTTTGAGGGCCTGCGCCAGGCGGGACGTAAAGTCTGGCGCGTCAGTTCCATCGTCGCCACCGCCGACCACAACACGCCCACCACCGGCTGGGAGCTAGGCTACGACGGCATCACCGACCCCATCAGCAAAGAGCAAATTACCACGCTAGACGCCAATATCAAAGAATCGGGCGCGGCGGCGTTTTTCCCCTTTCTGTCCAAGCGCCAAGGTATCGTGCACGTGATTGGCCCGGAGACGGGCGCCACGCTGCCGGGCATGACGGTAGTCTGCGGCGATAGCCACACCTCTACCCACGGCGCTTTCGGCGCATTGGCCCATGGCATCGGCACCTCTGAAGTCGAGCATGTGATGGCCACGCAAACCCTGCTGGCCAAAAAAGCCAAGAACATGCTGATCAAAGTAGAGGGCACAGTACCGAAAGGCGTGACTGGCAAAGACATTGTGCTGGCCATCATTGGCCGCATAGGCACCGCTGGCGGCACCGGCTACACCATCGAGTTTGCCGGCAGCGCCATCCGCGCACTGAGCATGGAAGGCCGCATGACCTTGTGCAATATGGCCATCGAGGCCGGGGCGCGCGCCGGGCTGGTGGCAGTGGACGAAAAAACTATCGAGTATGTGAAGGGCCGTCCGCTCTCGCCCGGAACCGATGCGAAAACTGGCCAATTTACGGGTGGTGCGGAATGGGATCTGGCGGTCGCCCACTGGCAAACTTTGCAGTCCGATGCGGACGCGCCCTTTGATACGGTGGTCGAACTCAAAGCTGCCGACATCTTGCCGCAAGTGACCTGGGGCACCTCTCCCGAAATGGTGCTGGACATCAATGGCTTTATTCCCGACCCCGACAAAGAAAAAGACCCGAGTAAGCGCGATGCGATCGAGCGCGCCTTGGTCTATATGGGCTTGCAACCTGGTAAAGCCCTCAATGATTTGTTTGTGGACAAAGTGTTTATCGGCTCGTGTACCAACAGCCGCATCGAAGACATGCGCGAGGCAGCTGCGGTGGTGAAACGCATTGGCCAAAAAGTGGCCAAGAATATCAAGCTGGCGATGGTGGTGCCCGGCTCGGGATTGGTCAAAGAACAGGCCGAGCGCGAAGGCCTGCACGAGGTTTTTAAGGCGGCAGGCTTTGAATGGCGCGAACCCGGCTGCTCGATGTGCCTGGCCATGAACGCGGACCGCCTGGAGCCCGGCGAACGCTGCGCCTCCACCAGCAACCGCAACTTCGAAGGCCGTCAGGGTGCCGGTGGCCGCACCCATTTGGTCAGTCCCGCGATGGCAGCCGCCGCGGCCATCCACGGGCACTTTGTGGACGTCCGTAAATACCTCTAAAGGAAAGCCAGGCGATGCAACAATTTACCGTACACACAGGTCTGGTGGCCCCGATGGACCGCGAAAACGTGGACACCGACGCCATCATTCCTAAGCAGTTCTTAAAGTCGATTAAGAAAACCGGCTTTGGCCCCAACCTCTTTGACGAGTGGCGCTACCTGGACCACGGCGAGCCCGGCCAGGACCCGGCCACGCGCAAACCCAACCCCGACTTTGTGCTCAATCAGCCGCGCTACGCCGGTGCGTCGGTGCTGCTGGCGCGCAAAAATTTCGGCTGTGGTTCCTCGCGCGAACACGCGCCCTGGGCGCTGGACCAGTATGGTTTTCGCGCCATCATTGCGCCCAGCTTTGCCGATATATTTTTCAATAACTGCTTCAAAAACGGCCTCTTGCCTATCGTATTGCCCGCTCCGGTAGTGGACAAGTTGTTTAGCGAGGCCCTGGCCTTTCCCGGCTTTACGCTCACCGTCGATTTGGCGCGCCAGTGCGTCATCCGCCCGCAAGGCGAAGAAATCGCTTTTGAAGTGCAGGCCTTTCGCAAGTTCTGCCTACTCAACGGCTTGGACGACATTGGTCTGACGCTGCGCAACGCCGACAAAATCCGCGCCTTTGAAGCGCAGCGCCTGGCCACCAAGCCCTGGCTGGCGCACACCATGTAGAACACAAGAAAGAAAGCACGTACATGAAAATCGCAATCCTGCCGGGCGACGGCATCGGCACCGAAATTGTGGCCGAGGCCATCAAAGTGCTCCAAGCGCTGGACCTGTCTTTCACCATGGAAAGCGCACCCGTCGGTGGCGCCGCCTATGAGTCGCACGGCCACCCGTTGCCCGATTCGACTTTGCAATTAGCCAAAGATTCCGACGCGATTTTGTTCGGCGCAGTGGGCGACTGGAAATACGACACCTTGGAGCGCGCCCTGCGTCCCGAGCAGGCCATTTTGGGCCTGCGCAAGCACCTGGGCTTGTTCGCCAATTTCCGCCCCGCTATTTGCTACGAGCAACTGGTCAATGCCTCCAGCCTTAAGCCCGAATTGATCTCCGGCCTCGATATCCTGATCATTCGTGAACTCACGGGCGACATTTATTTTGGCCAGCCGCGCGGACGGCGCACCGCCAGCGATGGGCACTTCCCTGGCGCCGAAGAAGCCTTCGACACCATGCGCTACAGCAAGCCCGAAATTGAGCGCATCGCCCATGTCGCCTTCCAGGCCGCGCGCACCCGCAAAGCTGCGGGAAGCGAAGGTCGCGTCACCAGCGTGGACAAAGCCAACGTGCTGGAAACTTTCCAGTTCTGGAAAGACGTGGTTACCGAAGTGGGCCAAAGCTACCCGGACATCGCGCTAGACCATATGTATGTGGACAACGCAGCCATGCAACTGGTCAAGCAGCCCAAGCGCTTTGACGTGGTGGTGACCGGCAATATGTTTGGCGACATCCTGAGCGACGAAGCCTCCATGCTGACCGGCTCCATCGGCATGCTGCCCTCGGCCAGCCTCAATAGCCGCAATCAAGGCCTGTACGAGCCCAGCCACGGCAGCGCCCCTGACATCGCCGGCCAAGGCGTGGCCAACCCGCTGGCCACCATTCTGAGCGCCGCCATGATGCTGCGCTTTAGCCTGCAACAGCCCGAGGCCGCCGCCCGTATAGAAAAAGCCGTGGACGCTGTACTCACGCAAGGCCTGCGCACCCCCGACATCTACAGCCCCGGGACATCCAAAGTCGGTACGCGCGAGATGGGCGATGCGGTGGTGAAGGCTTTGGGCTAAATGCGATCGCCTAAGGGCTGCACGCCATAGGCCCGCATCGCCGAAGCAGTTTGCGCCTGCTCTGTGGTTTGGTCCGGGTAGAACTGATAGCTGGGAGCGAGAATAGGCTCACACGCGGTGACCTGGATCAAGATCACACTGCGAATTGGAAATCGTGGACCTGCCATGGCATTCAATGGCGCAGCCCATTTTTCATAATCTGCATCTTGCTTAACAATGTTTTGGGCAACTCCTGAGACCTTAAAACCTTTTTGGAAAAAGACGTCTATAAAACTCACGCACACGCGCGGGTTGGCTACGATATTGCGGACACTGCGGGGGGAGGCAATGTTGGCAATCAGCAAATGCTCGGCGTCATAAAACATAAATATCTCTTTGGGCGACACATTAGGTTGGCCTTGGGCATCTACTGTGGCAAGCCAACACAGGACGCTTTTTTGGGCAGAGGCAAGGATTTCAGGTCTAAGCATAATGGTTTCGTTCAATGGTGACTCGGTAAGTAAAAATGGTGAAATGTCACTGCCAAAATGCTTTTCTAGCAGCCAAGTTTTCCGACATTTATTTCCATATTAACAAGCAATCAGCACCCAAGTGAATAGTCCACGACAAGACCTTCGCGTGCTGGTGTACCCCCTGAAGAATGGTTCGGACAAGCTTGAAAGCTAGCCCTCAGCGAGTGAGGCTACAATCTTTTCTATGTTTTGCGCCCACCTGTTCACTCTGATCCCCGCCACGGCCATTACGGCCCGTGCCGGGGCGCGCGCAATCATTACCAAAACCACGACCGGCTGACACAGCCCGGTTCGTCGTGCGCCCCCCGGCCAGACGAGCCGGGAAAACAGTCAGGTCACACACTGTTTTTTTGAAAGGGCAAAGCAATGAGTAAGTTAGTAGGATTGGTCGGCTGGCGCGGCATGGTCGGCTCGGTGTTGTTAGACAGGATGCAGGCAGAAGGTGACTTTGACCTGATCGAACCCCTGTTTTTCTCCACCTCCAACAGCGGTGGCGCAGCCCCCAGCTTTGCCAAGAACGAAACCACCTTGCAAGACGCCTTCGACTTGGCTGCCCTGCAACGTTGCGACATCATCATCACCGCCCAGGGCGGCGACTACACCACAGAGGTCTATCCCAAACTGCGCGCGGCTGGCTGGAAAGGCTATTGGATTGATGCCGCCAAAACGCTGCGCATGAAAGACGATGCGGTCATTATTTTGGACCCGGTGAATCGGCCTGTGATAGACGCCGCATTGGCGCGCGGCGTGAAAGACTATATCGGCGGCAACTGTACCGTGAGCTGTATGTTGATGGGCCTAGGCGCCCTGTTCAAGGCCGATTTGGTGGAATGGATGACGGCCACTACCTACCAAGCAGCCAGCGGCGGCGGCGCGCAGCACATGCGCGAGTTGCTGACCCAAATGGGCACGCTCAACAACGCGGTGCGCACCCACTTAGACAATCCCTCCAGCGCGATTTTGGAGATTGACCGCCAGGTAGCCGCCACCCAGCGCGCCCTCTCAAAGGAAGAAACCAAAAACTTTATGGTCCCCCTGGCCGGTAGCCTTATCCCCTGGATCGACAGCGACCGAGGCGATGGCACCAGCCTAGAAGAATGGAAAGGCAGTGCCGAGACGAATAAGATTTTGGGGCGCCAGAACCATCCCGTGCCCATAGACAGCATTTGCGTACGTGTCGGCGCCATGCGCTGCCACAGCCAGAGCCTGACCATCAAAATGAAGCGCGATGTGCCCTTGGCCGATATTGAGGATATGTTGAAAAATGACAATGCCTGGGTGCGTTTTGTCGCCAATAACCGTATGGATAGCGTGCGCGACCTGACACCCGTGGCGGTCACTGGCACTATGGATATTGCGGTTGGCCGGGTTCGCAAACTCGTCATGGGCCCGCAGTATCTGGGCGCCTTTACGATTGGCGACCAACTACTTTGGGGTGCTGCCGAGCCGCTGCGGCGCATGTTGCGCATCCTGCTGGAACACTAATCAGGCCACTGCGCAAGCCGTATTCCATCCTTAAACCAAGAACCTTAAAGGCGTCCAAAACCCAATTTTCATCAAATTTATTAGCCAATTTTGATTATTAATATTGTTATCATATTTTTTAATGATAATATCGTGACAATCGAATATTGGGGGTGAATATGGGTTGGACGCGCTCTTTGACAGTGAGGCTGCCGCTGGCCATTTTCTGGCTGAGCGGCTCGCTGTATGCCGGTTTTGCCAACGCAATTACCCTAGCGCCGATCGCAGTGCGCTCCTACCTCGGACAAAACCTAGTAGTTGAAATCGACGTTTTAAACGTTACAGCACAGGAAGAGGCCAGCCTGAAGGCGGGCGTTGCCGAGCCGAAAGCCTTTGTGGACCTGAGTATGGATTACAGCCAGTCCATTGGCGATGCACAAATCGAATTGCTGCGGCGCCCCAATGGCACGCGCTTTATAAAACTACGCAGCGCGCGCCCCATTGGCGAGCCCTTTGTCGATCTGGTTATTGAAGTATCTTCCAGCGCTTCCAAACTCGTACGCCCCTACCGCCTGCTACTAGACCCGCCACCACTCAATGAGGGCCTGGTGGCGGCGCCTGAGCTAGCGGAGCGCAGCACGGTAACGAGTACCGCAGCAATCGGTCCAGTTGCGTCCGCAGAAGCTGTGCCCCTGCCGCCTGCAAGCACAGCCAAAATATCCGCAGCACTGGCAAAAAAACGTACTGAAGAGTACACAGAAAAACCGCAGGATGACACGAAAAACATCAGCGTACGGCCGGGCGATACCGCCGGGAATATAGCCAAGCGTCTCAAACCCGATGGGGCCAGCACAGAACAAATGCTGATTGCCTTATTGCAATCTAACCCGCAAGCATTTATCCGTGGCAACGTCAATTTAATTCAGTCTGGCACATCAATTGCAGTGCCCCCGGCAGAAACGGTGTACCAGATCAATGAAAAAGAGGCGCGCACCACATTGGCGGCACAGGCCCAAGCATTTAACACCCTTCAACGCGCCGGCAAAAAACAAATATATCCGGCCTCGGGTAAGGAATACGCTTCTTCCAATGTCAAGCCACTCAGCACTATAGAGTCGAAAAACACTGCTGAAAAAGGCGGCGATGCATTAAAGCTCAGCAAAAACACACAGCAGGATAAAAAAGAAGTTGAAAAGCTGGACCAAATCGCCAAGGAAAAAAATAAACAAAGCGAGTTGGACCGCGCCGCAGAGTTAGCGAAGAATATTCAGGAATTAAATGCGTTAGCCAAGGCCAGCACCGCGCCGACAGTCGCCCCGGCTTCCCCCCAACCTGCAGCCCCTGGCGCGGCAACAGATGTCGGCACTTTGTCCGCCCCTGTCGGTGTCGCAATGGCGCAAACCCCTGCTAATGCGGCTTCAGCGGCGCCCACTGCAAGCGCGACAAGCGTGGCGCCCGCGCCGCCGGTCTCGGCGCCACCGGTAGCCAAAGCCCCAGCAACACCCGCGTCTAGCCCTGCCCCGGTTATTGCCGAGCCTGATTTTTTGGAAGTTGTACTTGAAACTTTAGCCAATTCGATAGAGTTGTTCTTGATCGGATTGGGAGCGCTTGGCTTGGGAGCTGCTGGAATTATCTGGGCACGTAAACGCAAAGATAAGAAAACGGCAACTGCGGCAGTGGCTGCCACCGATAAAAACGAGGCTCCCTGGACTACCAACACAGAAGTTAACAATACAGCGTATAGCGGCGATCAAGTGGATACCAGTATGTCCAACGCGCGCAATCCAGCAGAAAACACGGTGTTTGCTGCCGAATTAGACCCGGTGGCAGAAGCAGATGTGTACTTGGCCTATGGCAAGGACGAACCGGCCGAAGAGATATTGCGCGAAGGTTTGATGCAAGACCCCAAACGCGTCGCAATTCATCTGAAGCTAGCGGAAATCTACGCCGCGCGCCAGGACACCAGCAATTTCGCCATTTGCGCCGACCAGGTGGAAGTGCTTGCAGGCACTGATAGTGCAGATTGGGCCCAAATTCAGTCGCTAGGCCAGTCCATGGAACCGGGTAACCCACGCTACCAAAATACGATCGCAGCGACGCCAGCAGCGAGTCCCAAAGGCGGCATGCTGGAATTTGAAAATTCGATGTTCGGGGGCAATAATGGGCAAGCGACGCCTGCCGCAAGTCCGCCAGTCAGGGTGGCCAGCGCGGCACCCGGACTGGACCCCGTGCTATCCTTCGTGCCGGGCGGAGACAGTGCTGCAGCGAGCGCTAAAGCCAAGTCGCCCAAGGCCATGTCCTTTAATATGGACTCGCTGTCACTGGATTTGGCTGCCAGCCCTTCTCCGCAGACCCAAAGCATTTCAGAGCAGTTGGAAACCTCCATGGAATTAGCAAAACAATTTATAGAAATCGGCGAGCTCAAAGGTGCACGCAGCATGCTCGATGAAGTGATAGCCAACGGCTCGGACGAGCAACGCCATAGAGCACAGGCCATGTTGGCAAAACTCAAGTGATGCGCGCCGCGGTGCGCCGCATCAGGGCCTGAGCATGCGAATGGTCTTGGGCCTAAGCTACAACGGCTTGCCCTACCAAGGCTGGCAAAGTCAATCCTCCGGGCTTACCGTGCAGGACCGGCTGGAAGCCGCGCTCGCTTCGTTTACCGGCACACGCGTTTCCACGCTGTGCGCCGGACGCACCGACGCTGGCGTGCACGCCCTCATGCAAGTGGTGCACTTTGAAAGCCCGGTTGACCGAAGCAACCATGCATGGGTGCGCGGCACCAATAGCAAGTTGCCCAGCGATATCGCCGTCGAATGGGCGCTGCCCGCGCCGCCTGATTTTCACTGCCGTGCCAGCGCTACCAGCCGACGTTATGCCTATGTGCTGCGCCAATCCGAAGTACGGCCCACCCTAGAAGCGGGCCGCGTAGGCTGGAGCTTTCGGCAACTTGATGGCGCGGCCATGCGCCGGGCGGCTGATTACCTGCTGGGTGAACACGATTTCAGCTCGTTTCGTGCCTCGGAATGCCAGGCACTCTCGCCAGTCAAAAATCTGCTGCGCATCGACATGGTGCAGCGCGGCGCGTATTGGCGCTTTGACTTCGAGGCCAGCGCCTTTTTGCACCACATGATCCGCAACATCATGGGCTCGCTGGTACGGGTTGGGCAGGGCCTGGAGGCGCCCGAGTGGATGGAAACCGTCTTGCAGGCGCGCGACCGCAAGCAGGCCGCGCCTACTTTTTCCCCGGCGGGACTGTATTTTCTAGGGCCCCGGTATGCGGCCCACTTTGGCATGCCCGAGCACACGCCTGCGTATGATTGGCTTCCATGAACCCGCAACTCACCGCCCCACGTACCCGTATCAAAGTCTGCGGCCTGACGCGCGCGCAAGACGTGCAAGCCGCAGTCACAGCGGGCGTGGATGCCATCGGCTTTGTGCTGTACGCCAAAAGCCCGCGTGCCGTCAGCCCGGAGCGGGCCGCCGAACTGGCCCACCTGCTGCCGCCTTTCGTCACGCCGGTGCTGTTGTTTGTCAACCCCGAACCCGGCGATGTGGCCGCAGCCTGCGCCCTGCTGCCCACGGCGCTGCTGCAATTGCATGGCGACGAAAGTCCCCAAACCTGCGCAATGCTGGCCACAGCCGCGAAGCGCCCCTTTTTGCGCGCAGCCCGTATTCCCACCGGCCCAGCGGGGGCGGATTTTGACCTCGTAAAATACGCGCTCGATTATTCCCAAGCCCAAGCCATCCTGCTCGACGCCCATGTCGAGGGATTCGGCGGCGGCGGTAAGGCATTCAATTGGTCACTGCTTCCTCCAAGCGTCAACGCTCACCTCGTCTTGAGTGGTGGACTCAATGCTGCAAACGTGGGCGACGGCATCGCCCTGCTACGGCCGCGCTGTAAATCGCTGGCCGTGGACGTCAGTTCGGCAGTGGAAGTCGATGCGCCTGGGGGCGGAACCCTCAAGGGCATCAAAGACCCCGAAAAAATTAATCAGTTTGTCGCCGCCGTTCGCGCCGCCGACCAGCGCCTTGCAGGATTACATTGAACATGCTTGATTACCAACAACCCGATGTCCGCGGCCATTTCGGCAAATACGGCGGCAGCTTTGTCTCCGAAACGCTGACCCACGCTATCAACGAACTCAAAGCCGCCTACGCGCGCTATCAACACGACCCGCAATTTGTGGCCGAATTCAAGTCCGAATTAGCCCACTTTGTAGGCCGCCCTTCACCGATCTACCACGCCGCGCGCATGAGCCGGGAAATGGGCGGCGCGCAGATTTACCTCAAGCGCGAAGACCTAAACCACACCGGCGCGCACAAAATCAATAACACCATAGGCCAGGCCATGCTGGCCAAGCGCATGGGCAAGCCGCGCATCATCGCCGAGACCGGCGCCGGTCAGCACGGCGTGGCCACCGCAACCATCTGCGCCCGCTATGGCTTGGAGTGCGTGGTTTACATGGGCAGTGAAGATGTGAAGCGCCAAAGCCCCAACGTCTACCGTATGAAGCTCTTGGGCGCCACCGTGGTGCCGGTCGAGTCCGGCAGCCGCACCCTCAAAGACGCGCTCAACGAAGCCATGCGCGACTGGGTGGCCAATGTGGACGACACCTTTTACATCATCGGCACTGTGGCCGGCCCGCATCCTTACCCCATGATGGTGCGCGATTTCCAAAGCATCATCGGCACCGAATGCATTGCCCAAATGCCCGACATGCTGGCCGCCCAACATGCGGCCAACACCCAGCCGGACGCGGTGATCGCCTGCGTGGGCGGCGGCAGCAATGCCATGGGTATTTTTTACCCCTACATCCCTTTTGAGAAGACGCAGTTGATCGGTGTGGAAGCGGCAGGGGAAGGCCTGGACAGCGGCAAGCATTCGGCATCGATCCAGCGCGGCAGCGCGGGCGTGTTACACGGCAACCGAACTTATGTGTTGCAGGACGATAACGGCCAAGTCACCGAGACCCATAGCATCAGTGCCGGCCTGGACTACCCCGGCGTTGGCCCGGAGCACGCATTTCTAAGCGACATCGGGCGTGCCCAATACGTGGGCATCACCGACAAACGGGCGCTGGAGGCATTTCACTACCTGTGCCGCACCGAGGGCATCATTCCGGCCCTGGAGTCGAGCCACGCAGTGGCCTATGCCATGGATTTGGCTAAGACCATGCGGCCTGACCAATCGATATTGGTCAATCTTTCGGGCCGGGGTGACAAAGACATCGGCACCGTTGCGGACTTGAGTAACGGTGACTTTTTCTGCCGCCCGAGCTGCCAAGGGCAGAGCGTCAAAGGGGCTATCGAGCACCCGGTCACGCTGCACGGCCTGGGAGTAAAAGCATGAGCCGCATCCAAGGCACGTTTGCCGCTTTGGCCACCCAGGGCCGCAAAGCCTTGATTCCATTTGTCACCGCAGGCTTCCCTTATGCGGATGTCACGCCGGAGCTGATGCATGCCATGGTGGCTGCCGGGGCCGACGTCATTGAACTAGGCGTCCCTTTCTCCGACCCTAGCGCCGACGGCCCGGTTATCCAACGCTCGGGCGACAAAGCCTTGGCCATGGGCATCGGTATGGTGCAGGTGCTGGAGATGGTGCGCCAATTTAGGCAAACCAACCGCGACACGCCTGTGGTGCTGATGGGCTATGCCAACCCCATAGAGCGCTATGACCAGCGCCATGCCGCGCCCGGCGTGGACAGCCCCTTTGTCCACGATGCCGCGCAAGCCGGAGTCGATGGCGTGCTGGTGGTGGACTACCCGCCCGAGGAATGCGTTGACTTTGCCGCCCAGTTGCGCGCCCAAAATATGGACTTGATATTTTTGCTGGCCCCAACCAGCACCGACGAGCGCATGGCGCAGGTAGCAGCGGTCGCCAGCGGTTATGTGTATTACGTATCCCTCAAAGGCGTGACCGGCGCGGGCACGCTGGACACCGATGCCGTGGGCGCCATGCTGCCGCGCATACGCCGCCACATCCAGATTCCTGTAGGCGTCGGTTTCGGCATTCGCGACGGCGCGACCGCCGCGACCATTGCCAAAGTGGCGGATGCGGTAGTGATCGGCAGCAAAATGATCCAATTGATTGAAAATGCAGCCCGCGATACAGTGGCGCCTACCGCGCAAGCCTTCTTGGCCGAAGTGCGCAGCGCCATGGATGCTTGAGGCCAGCTTGAACCCGCAGGCCTTAGACAAGCGAAACACGGAGTAAGACTATGAGCTGGCTTGAAAAACTGCTACCCACCAAAATTGAGCAAACCGACCCAGCGGACCGGCGCACGGTGCCCGAAGGGCTTTGGGTCAAATGTCCTGGCTGTGAAACCGTGCTGTACAAGTCGGACCTGGAGCAAAACGTCAATGTCTGCCCTACTTGCAGCCACCATCACCGCATCGGCGCGCGGGCCCGGCTCGATGCGTTTTTGGACAATGAAGGCAGGTTTGAAATCGGTCAGGAAGTGCTACCTGTGGACGCACTCAAATTCAAAGACAGCCGCAAATACCCCGAGCGACTGAAAGAGGCTCTGGAAAACACCAACGAGACCGATGCGCTGGTCGTCATCGGCGGCTCGGTACACGGAATTGGCGTGGTGGCCGCCTGCTTCGAATTTGAGTTCATGGGTGGCAGCATGGGCTCGGTCGTGGGTGAACGCTTTGTACGCGGCGTAGAGGCGGCTATGGAGCAAAAATCCGCCTTTCTGTGCTTTACCGCGACTGGCGGTGCCCGCATGCAAGAGGGCTTACTCAGCCTGATGCAAATGGCCAAAACCAATGCCTCGCTCACGCGCCTAGCCAAAAAAGGATTGCCGTATATCAGCGTGCTCACGGACCCGACCATGGGTGGCGTGAGCGCAGGTTTCGCCTTCCTGGGTGACATCGTGATTGCCGAGCCCAAGGCCTTAATCGGCTTTGCCGGACCGCGCGTGATTGAGTCCACGGTACGGGTCACGCTGCCCGAAGGCTTCCAGCGTTCGGAGTTTTTGCAAACCAAGGGTGCGATTGACCTGATCTGCGACCGGCGCGAAATGCGCAAAACCGTGGCCGAAGCGCTGGCTATGTTGCAGCGCCATCCCACCGACGCGGTGATCTAAAGCGGGGACTGGCAGGGCTGCGCCTTCAGGCGAGCAGCATCAAAATTGCGCCATCAAGCGGATGAATCAGTAGGCCAGCAATTTGCAGCGCCAGCAGCAAAGCCAAGGGCGATAAATCCACCCCGCCCACCAAAGGTAGGTAACGGCGGATCGGCGCCAACAGAGGCGCCACCAAGCGGTCCAGCAAGTCGGACACCGGCGAGGCGGACTGCACCCAGGACAACAGCGCATAAACAAAGACAAGAATCGTAGCGCCCGAAATCGCCAAACGCAGCAGCCCGACCCCTGCCAGCCCAGCCACTGCGCCATAGCCGTAGGGCATGCCCTGAATTAACCAAAGCAGTGAATATTGCGCTAATTCCAAAAGATATGCGGCAAGCAAACTGGCCAGATCAAGAAGTGCCAAACCCGGCAACACGCGCCGCAGCGGCAACACAATCCAATCACTTACAGCGAATAAAAAAGGCCCAATCGGGTTACCCGCCCGTGCCGACATGGGGATACGTTGTTGCTGCATGTACAAGCGCAACAAACAGGCCCCGCCGATGACTCCGACGACCAAGTCCAACACCATCGAGATAATTTGGTAGGGCATGCGAATAAGCAGCGCGCACAGCGCGCCATTACCAAGAAATAAGCGGGATGATAAGCGCCAGCGGCAGGCTCTTAGAATCCCAGCTTCGCCCGCAGCTGAACTACAGCACCCAAGGAATCCCTACATGAGCCCCAACCCGTCATTGCGACCGCAGCGAAGCAATCCACTTGCGCTTGTAAAACAAGTACTTATGGATCGCCACGTCGCCGGGCTCCGCGCGATGACAATCTATGCAGTCCTTCCCTGAAGGCCCGCATTTTTTATTTAAATAGTACACATCCATGTCCGAAGCCACCTCGCCGCCCGCAGCCCCTACTGACGAAAACCAACTGCTGGTGGAACGACGCGAAAAGCTGAAAACCCTGCGCGAACGCCAAGCCCAAGGCCTAGGCCCCGCCTTCCCGAACGACTTTGCGCCAGACCATGTGGCGGCTAATCTGTTTGCGCTCTACGACGATAAAAGCGCCGAAGAACTGCAAAGCCTGCATGTAGAAGTCAAAGTCGCGGGCCGCATGATGCTCAAACGCGTTATGGGCAAGGCCAGCTTTTGCACTTTGCAGGATGCGTCCTTTGGGCCGAGCAATGGGCGCATTCAGATTTATGTTAAAGGCGAAGAAGTAGGTGCCGAACGCTACGAAGACTTTAAACACTGGGATTTGGGCGACATCGTGGCCGCCACCGGGCGCTTGTTCAAAACCAAGACCGGTGAACTGTCGGTGCACGCCAGCGAAGTGCGCTTGCTAACCAAGAGCCTGCGCCCCATGCCAGACAAATTCCACGGCATACACGATCAGGAAGTGAAATACCGCCAGCGCTATATTGACCTGATGACCGACGAGGCGGCCCGCAAGCGCTTTGTCGCGCGTAGCACGGCGGTGAGCAGCATCCGCGCCTTTATGGTGGATCACGGCTTTCTCGAAGTCGAAACGCCGATGCTGCACCCGATACCCGGTGGCGCCAACGCCAAACCGTTTACCACGCACCACAACGCGCTGGACCAGCAAATGTTTTTGCGCATCGCGCCTGAGCTTTACCTCAAACGCTTGATCGTCGGCGGCTTTGACCGGGTGTTTGAAATCAACCGTAACTTTCGCAATGAAGGCATCTCGGTGCGCCACAACCCCGAATTCACCATGATGGAGTTTTACGCGGCCTATTGGAATTACCGCGACCTGATGGCGTTCACAGAGTCTTTGGTGCGTGACGCGGCGCTCAAAGCGGTGGGTACATTAGACTTGATTTATGGCGGCAAACCGGTAGACCTGGCAGCGCCTTTCGAGCGCTTAACGATATTGGAAGCCATCGACAAATACACCGATGCGGGCGCCAATGTGAACGATGCCGATTGGCTGCGCACCGACTTGCGCAAGGCCGGCCTCAGTGACGCGAAAAATAAGTTGTCCAAGCGCAGCCTGGCGGGCTTGCAAGTGATGTATTTCGAAGAGCATGTCGAAGACAAGCTGTGGCAACCTACTTTTATTTGCGAGCATCCGGTCGAAATTTCACCCTTAGCCCGTGCCAGCGATACCCACCCGGAAGTGACAGAACGCTTTGAGCTGTACATCACCGGACGGGAATTTGGCAACGGGTTTAGCGAACTCAATGATGCGCAAGACCAGGCGGCGCGTTTTCAGGCGCAAGTCAGTGCCAAGGACGGCGGCGACGACGAGGCTATGTTTTATGACCACGATTTTGTACGGGCGCTGGAATACGGCATGCCGCCCACTGGCGGTTGCGGCATCGGCATAGACCGCCTCATGATGCTGCTGACCGACAGCCCTAGCATCCGTGACGTGATTTTGTTCCCTGCCCTGCGCCGGGAACACTGAGCTGGCTTAGGCCGGTGCCAACATGAACGCCGCTGCGCCACTGCCAGTGGCAGCGCCTTATTTGCGCGCCTACCCACCAGACACGGTTTCCCAAGTACTGCGCATGCTCGCTCGGGGAACCGCGGGCGATTGGCTATTAAACAAATACCCGCAAGCCCATGCAGTGCGCACCGATGGGGCTTTGTACACCTATGTGCAGGACATCCGCCAAAGCCACATGCGCAGCGCTGCCTCCTTAAGCAAAGTGGCCTACGACAGCAAATTGCAGGTAATTGCCCACGCGCTGGGAACGCATACGCGCATTTCACGGGTGCAAGGTGCCAAGCTCAAGACCAAGCACGAGCTGCGCATTGCCAGTATTTTCAAAACGGCGCCCGAAGACTTTTTGCGCATGATCGTGGTCCACGAGCTGGCGCATCTGCGCGAGAAAGACCATGACAAAGGTTTTTACCAGCTGTGCGAACACATGGAGCCGCGCTACCACCAGCTGGAATTTGATCTGCGTGTGTACCTGACCTATCTGGACGCAGGCGGCAGCGGCCTATGGGGGCGTTAAGGCGCGCAACGCTTGTGCGATATCCGCCTGTAAATCCTCTGTCGCCTCAAAGCCCACAGCAAAGCGCACCAGCGTGCCAGGGGCGATACCGGCAGGCCAACCGCCCCGCATACGCGCCAAGTTGTAGGGTACGACCAGACTGACCGGCCCGGCCCAGCTGTAACCCAGTCGGAACAACTGCAAGCTGTCGCAAAAAGCATCCACCTGGTCTTGGGTATAGGCGGGATCGATCACCAAGCTGAACAGGCAGGCTGCCGCACCAGCGCCTTGTGGCGCACACAAGCGCTGCCAATGGTCATGGCCAGGAGAGCCCTCAAGCGCCGGATGCAAAACCTGCACAAAAGCGGCCTGCGTCTGGCACCAGGCGGCCAAAGCCCGCGTGCTCTGGTCTTGTACCTGGTAGCGCATGGCGATGGACGGCAAGCCGCGCAAGACCAACTCCGCATCATTGGGGCCCACGTTCAAACCCATGCGCATATGGCAAAGCTTGATGCGCATATGCAAATCCGCATCGCGCGTGATCACACTACCCATCAACACATCGCCGCCGCCACTGGGGTATTTGGTCAGCGCCTGAATAGAAATATCCACCGCGCAGGGCATGCCTGGCGTCAGATCAAAGGGCGCAAATGCGATACCGGCGCCCCATGTGTTGTCCAGGGCCACCAGCGCCCCATGCTGCTTGCAAATGCGGGTCAAGGCAGCGAGGTCGGGAAACTCCAGGGTGACCGAGCCTGGCGCTTCTAGCCAGACCAGCCGCGTGGCCTCAGAGAGCTTGGACTGCAAGTCCTGCGGGTCCATGGGGTTGTAAAAACGGTGGCGTACGCCCCAGCCGACAAACTCCCCCTCGACCAGGGTCTTGTTGGGCTCGTAGCAATTGTCAGGTAGCAAAACCTCATCACCCGATTGCAGCAAAGCCAAGGCTACCAAGGCGATAGCCGAGAGGCCGCTGGGCGTGAGCACACATTGCAGGCCGCCCTCTAGGCTGCACAGCCTTTCTTCCAGCGTGTAAGTGGTCGGCGTGCCGTGCAGCCCATAGGTGTAAGCCGTTTTGTCTTTCCACTGGCGGCTGCGCATAGCAGCCACCGAAGGGAAAAACACCGTGGACGCTTTGAAAACACCCACAGCGGGCGACTCAAAACCGCCCGGTGCTTCGTAGGGGTGGTGGATCAGCGTAGTGCTTATGGGCTTCATGCGCGTGCCCCGCCTAAACGCTCCATTTTTGGATGAGCTGCGCCGGACGCATCGCGTCATAGCTCTCAAAAGGCTGATGAATCCAGGGGTTGGTGGGTAAAAATTCCACCGAATAATCTGGCGTGAAAGTAGACAAGGCTTTGGTCCAGATCACCGCACTGCGCAACTCGGTGATGGGAGCGTAATTATTTTTTAACTGGTGAATCACCGCATTGAGCGTATGGCCCGAGTCGGCCAAATCGTCGACCAGCAAGACCCTTCCAGCGATCTCGCCCTTGGGCGTGGTGATGAAACGGGCGATGTCCAAATGCCCTTGCACCGTACCGGCGTCAGAGCGGTAAGAACTGGTGGACATGATGGCCAGCGGCTTATCAAACACCCTGGACAAAATATCGCCCGGGCGCATGCCGCCGCGTGCCAGACACAAAATCGTGTCGAACTCCCAGCCCGACTGAAACACCTTGATCGCGAGCTTTTCGATCAGGTTGTGGTACTCGTCATAGCTCACGTACAAATGTTTGCCGTCTTCCGTCAACATACCCAGCTCCTTGGTAAATACGATTGTGCGGCTGATACCGCTGCTACAAATTTCGAAGACCTTGCAAGCGCCACTTTTAGGGTGCCTGGTAGGGGTCACGCATCAAGATGGTGTGGTCCCGATCCGGACTGGTGGACACCATATGAATTGGCACACCGGTCAAGAGCGCAATACGCTCCAAATAGCGGCGCGCCTCTCCGGGCAGTCGCGCATAGTCGGTCACGCCTACGGTGCTTTGCGTCCAGCCGGGCATGCTTTCATACACCGGCTCGCAACGTGCGATCTCGTCCGCGCCCATGGGCAAAATATCGGTGAGCACGCCGTCCAGCGTATAGCCAGTGCAAAGTTTGAGCTCGCTCAGACCATCGAGCACATCGAGCTTGGTGATACACAAACCGCTCAGGCCATTGACCTGGGCCGAACGCTTGAGCAAAGCTGCGTCAAACCATCCGCAGCGGCGCGAGCGCCCGGTGGTGACACCTTTTTCGGCGCCCACGGTGCTCATGTGGTAACCCGGCGTACCAGGCACTTCCCACTCCAACTCGGTCGGGAACGGGCCACTGCCCACGCGCGTGCAATAGGCTTTGGTGATGCCCAAGATGTAATGCAACATGCCGGGACCCACGCCGGCACCCGCCGAGGCATTGCCCGCCACGCAGTTGCTGGATGTGACAAAGGGGTAGGTGCCGTGGTCCACATCAAGCAGCGTGCCTTGCGCGCCTTCAAACAATAAATTAGCGCCAGCCTGGTGCGCGTCATTGAGTTCGCGCGAAACATCGGCCATCATGGGCGTAAGCAACTTAGCATGCTCCATCGCCTGGGCATAAACCGGTTCAAACTGGACTTCGCCGCCTTTCATATAGGGCGCAAGACCAGGCCCAAAATCAAAGGATGTAGAACCCAGAAAGCTGGTCAGCACATGGTTGTGCAGCGCCAGCAAATCGCACAGCTTGTCAGCAAAGCGCTGGGGGAATTTCATGTCCTGCACGCGCAAGGCACGGCGTGCAATTTTGTCTTCGTAAGCCGGGCCAATGCCACGCCCAGTGGTGCCTATTTTTTCATTGCCGCCTTTTTCACGGGCGGCTTCGCGGGCCACATCGAGCGCTGCGTGAAACGGCAGAATCAGCGGGCAGGCTTCGCTGATGCGCAGACGCGAACGCACGTCCACTCCAACTTTTTCCAGTCCTTCAATTTCTTCGAATAATTTCGCCGGCGACAAGACCACGCCATTACCGATATAGCACTTCACACCCGCGCGCATGATGCCGCTGGGAATCAGGTGCAAGGCCGTTTTGACGCCATGAATCACCAGCGTATGTCCGGCGTTGTGCCCGCCCTGAAAGCGCACCACGCCTTGGGCGCTTTCGGTGAGCCAATCGACCAGTTTGCCTTTGCCCTCATCGCCCCACTGGGTTCCAACGACCACTACATTTCTGCCTGCGCGTGTATTCATGAATTTGCTTTTTTTAAACAGGAACAAGATGCCATTCAGAGCCCTGCGCTACCAGCACACGGTCGCAATGGAACTCATCGATTTCACTTTCGTGGCCCGGCAAAACGCAGACCACTGTCTCACCGGCGCTGCGCAGTTTGGCGATCGCACTGCGCAGGCCTTTATCCTCACCCCAGGGCGCACGGATAGCTGCGCGTAAAGGCGGGCCGCTAAGCACACCCACCAAGGCCTTGATGTCCAGGCTAAAGCCCACCGCCGGACGCTCACGCCCGAATACCGAGCCCACTGCGTCATAACGCCCACCGCGCAGCAGGGCATCGGGCGCGCCTTTGGCATAGACCGCAAAGCGCGCGCCGCTGTAATAGGCGTAGCCGCGCAAATCCGCCAGGTCAAATGACACCGGTGTGCCTTCCAGATGGCCGGCCAGCCATTGGAGCTGGTCCAAAGCCTGGGAAATAGCAGGCAGATCGGGTAAGAGGGAGCGCGCCTGTGAAAGTACCTGCACATCGCCATAGCAACGCGTCAGGTTTTGCAAGCCGAGGCGCACCGCCGCATCCGAGCGGCGGGCAATGGAAGCAATGGCTGCAGCATCCTTGACCGCTAGAGCGGCCTGAATTTCATTAGTTTCAGCAGGGCTGAGCGCGGCCAGCGATAAAAGGCTGTTGACGATGCGCACATCGGCCAGGTCCACCATAAAGTCTTGCACCTTGGCCGCGCGCAGGCAATCGAGCGCCAGCGTCAGAATCTCCAGGTCTGCCTCCAAGCCCTGGTGGCCGTAAATTTCGGCACCTAATTGCAAGGGTTCGCGGGTGGCATGGGGCGCGGCCGGGCGGGTGTGCAGCACGGGGCCGCAGTAGCACAGGCGAGCTACGCCTTGGCGATTGAGCAAATGGGCGTCAATGCGCGCAACCTGGGGGGTACTGTCAGCGCGCAGGCCCAGCATACGGCCCGAAATCTGGTCCACCAGCTTGAAAGTTTGCAAATCGAGCGATTCGCCGGTACCCGTCAGCAGCGATTCCAGGTGCTCCAACAACGGCGGCATGACCAGTTCGTAGCCATAGCACCTCGCCATGTCCAGCAAATTTCTACGGATTTCTTCGATGTGGCGCGCCTCAGAAGGCAGCACATCGGCAATGTGATCCGGGAGGACCCAGGCGGACATGAATAAAGTGGGGTGCGGTTAAAAATGCGATTTTACCGGCCAAACCCGGGCCCCGCCCCCTTGGGGAGCGGGAATCGCAGGCGCGCTGCCGCTTATTTTTTTACCGGTGCCGAGCCCGAGCCGCCGTTGCGGAAGACTTTGAAGAATTCGCTGGACGATGGGTCTAGCACCATCACGTCGCTCTTGTTGGCGAAACTGTTTTTGTAAGCTTCCAGGCTGCGGTAAAACTGGGCGAATTGGGGGTCGCGGTTAAAGGCCTCGGCGTAAATACGCGCCGCCTCGGCATCGCCCTCACCCTTGATCTTTTGGGCGTCGCGGTAGGCGTTGGCAATCGTTACCTCACGCTGGCGGTCGGCATCAGCACGGATTTTTTCGCCCTCGGCGGCACCGGTGGACCGCAATTCATTGGCCACCCGTTTACGCTCCGCTTCCATACGGCGATAGACCGACTCGGTAATCGCCTCCACATAGTCCACGCGGGTGATACGTACGTCCACCACGTCCACGCCCCAAGGCTTGGCGCCTTTGACTTTCTCCAAAACTTCACGCTTGACATCAGACATCAAGGCCTCGCGCTTCAACGAAAGTAACTCTTTGACGGTCCGCTTATTGATCTCTTCTTGGAAGGCATTGCGCACCACGCGGTTGAGCTGGTTGGCGCCCGCCGCTTCGTTCAAGCCCACGTTACGGATGTACTCGCTCGGCTCGGAAATACGCCAGCGCACATACCAGTCGATCACCACCCGCTGCTTTTCTGCAGTCAGCATGGGCTCGGTATCGCTGCTGTCCAAAGTCAACAAACGTTTGTCGATGTAAGAGACGTTTTGAAATGGCGGCGGCAGCTTCCAGTTCAGACCCGGCTCGGTAATCACTTCCTTGATTTGGCCCAGGGCATAGACCACACCAAACTGGCGCTGGTCCACGACAAACAAGGTGGAACTGGCTAAAGCCAAGACCACCAACAAACTAGAAACAATAAATCCAATGCGGTTCATGCTGTTCTCCTAGCGCGCATCGCGCTCACGGGTGCGCGCCGCTTCGCGGCTGCGTGGGTCCACCGCGTTGGCTGCGGGCAAGGGGGTCGGGGGCGCAGTCGCTGCATTGGCTGCAGCAGCGGGCAAGGCCAGGGGTTCACCGATAGCGTTCATTTGTAATATTTTTTCCAGCGGCATGTTTAACAAGGTCGCACCCTGGCGTGTGTCCACCAGCACCTTGGTGACGTTGGTGTAGATTTGCTGCATGGCATCGAGGTACATGCGGTCCCGTGTGACCTGGGGCGCTTTTTGGTATTCGTTGAACACCGACCTAAAGCGCTGCGCATCACCCTGGGCCTGGGCCACTACCCGGGCCTTGTAGGCGTCCGCCTCTTCTTTCAAGCGGGCCGCCGAACCCACCGCGCGCGGTATCACATCGTTGGCATAGGCTTGAGCTTCGTTCTTGGCGCGTTCGCGCTCCTGTCCGGCTTTGAGCACATCGTCGAACGAGGCTTGCACCTGCTCGGGCGGGCGTACGCCGCCTTGCTGCAAGTTGATGGCCACCACTTCGACACCCACTTTGTAACGATCCAGGATCTCTTGCATCATGGCGCGCACGCGCGGGGCGATTTGGTCGCGCTCTTCGGAAAGCGCCGCGTCCATTTTCATCTTACCTAGTACTTCACGCACCGAGGTTTCGGCTGCCTGGACCACCGCGTCTGTGGGGTTCTTGCTTTCAAACAAAAAGGCGCGTGCATCGCTCAAGCGGTATTGCACGGCAAACTTGATGTCCAGAATGTTCTCGTCCTGGGTCAGCATGGCCGACTCACGCAAGCCGGTGGCTTTGAGCACGTTGTCGC
Source organism: uncultured beta proteobacterium (assembly GCA_903951445.1). Lineage (GTDB taxonomy): Bacteria > Pseudomonadota > Gammaproteobacteria > Burkholderiales > Burkholderiaceae_C > Allorhodoferax. Next base: position 37,358 of record CAJBBZ010000132.1, on the reverse strand, counting down.
GGCCCACATCCACAGAACGGATTTGCGTGACAAAAACTAATTCATGGCGCTGGAACGGATACGGCAGACGCCAGTTAAAACCGGCATTGACCGTGGATTTGTAACGACCAAACTGCGTAATGACAGCCTGCTGGCCCTCTTGCACAATAAAAAAGCCGGTTGCCAACCAGATCAGGAGCAGAACGCCCGCTATCAGTCCGCCACCAATTTGAATATTCTTGAAATCCGGCGGAATGGGACTACCGGTTCCGCGTCCGCCCCCACCACCGCGCTTAGCGCTGCCCAGCCAACCGTTGAGCTTGCGATTGAAATCGCGCCACAGTTCATCCAAATCCGGCGGACCCGAGTTGGCGCCGGGGCGTTGGCCTGCGCTGGGGCGATCATTGGCGGGGTTGTTAGGGGGTGGCGCTTCGGGCCGACGATCGGGCGTGGCTTCAGGCCGCCCGGCGGGATCCTGCGAATTGGGAGCTCCATCTGGCGCACTGCCTGCGGGAGACTTGGCATCATCCGAACGGCCCCAGCGGCTGTCATTGAGATTGAACATGCCGCGCAAGCGCCCCACGATTCCGACAAAACTGAGCGTTGGCATTGAAAATTTCATTGTTATACCTTGCGATGAGCAACCCCCGATTGTCCACAATTACGAGTCGGCCTCATAGACCACGGGGGATTGGAGCTGGCCGGACGCCAAAACCGGGCTGGCGGCAGCCGTTTGTGCGAGCAGGCTGCGCAACTGCGCGATCCCGGTGCCGGCCTGCGCGCTGAGAAAAATGCGGGGGGTTTGCTTGCCGTCCAGCTCAAAGTAGTCCCTACTTTGCAAAGGCAGCCGGGCTTCGGGCATGGCGTCAATCTTATTAAAAACCAATATTTGCGGCACTTTGTCGGCACCGATCTCCACCAGTACGCGCTGCACTTGCTCAATTTGCAGCATGTAATCCGGGTTGGACGCATCCACCACGTGGAGCAGCAAGTCAGCGTCCACAGCCTCTTGCAAGGTGGCCTGAAACGCGTCTACCAGACCGTGCGGCAGGTCGCGGATAAAGCCTACGGTATCGGACAGCGACACCGAACGCTCCGCTTCGCCCAAATACAGTTGGCGCGTGGTGGTATCGAGCGTGGCAAACAACTGGTCCGCCGCATAGGCGCGCGCTTTGACCAGTGCATTAAACAGCGTGGATTTGCCCGCATTGGTGTATCCGATTAGAGAGATGTTGAAAGCGCCTCGCCGGTCGCGCTGTTTGCGCTGGGTCTGGCGCTGGCGCTTGACTTTGTCCAATTGCTCTTTGGTACGCTTGATGTTGTTGGCGATCATGCGCCGGTCCAGTTCAATCTGCGTCTCACCAGGGCCGCCACGGGTACCGATGCCGCCACGCTGGCGCTCCAGATGCGACCAGCGCCGCACCAAACGGGTGCTTAGGTATTGCAGCCGCGCCAATTCCACTTGCAACTTACCCTCGTGGCTGCGCGCTCGCTGAGCGAAAATTTCGAGAATCAAAAAAGTCCGGTCGTTCACCGGCATTTCCAGCCGCCGCTCCAGGTTGCGCTGCTGGCCGGGGCTAAGGCTTTGGTCGAAAAGTATTTCCTGGGCGCCCAAGCTTTGGGCCAGCAGTTTGATTTCGTCGGCCTTGCCGGTGCCTACAAACAAGGCCGCATCCGGGGCGCGGCGCTTGCAAACGACCCGGGCTACCGGCTCCATGCCCGCGGTTTGCGCCAATTGACCTAATTCATCCAATGTGGAATCAAAATTCGCAAGGCCTAAATCGACGCCCACCAAAATAGTGCGCACGCTCGGGTCAGCTTGTTGCGAGGTCAAATCAGGTCTGCGTACGCAGCAGCCCGAAAGGGCCGCTCGGTAACGTTATCAGGGGGCTTCAGCACCGTCGGCAGGGCTGAGTGCGAAATTCACTGCACGCCCCGGCACGATAGTGGATATTGCATGCTTGTAGACCATTTGGGTCACGGTGTTACGCAGCAAAACCACGTATTGGTCAAAGGATTCAATCTGTCCCTGCAGCTTGATACCGTTAACCAGGTAAACCGCCACCGGGATATGTTCCCGGCGAAGCGCATTAAGAAAAGGGTCTTGAAGAAGTTGACTTTTGTTGTTCACGATATTTTCCGTGTTGAAAGTAGTAAGAACGGTTGAAGATACCACATTGGCAAGGGATTCTTGGCGCCCGGTGTCAATTTTGGGCCTTACAGCCAGCTTCAATCCGCTCAGTCCTTATCGGCATAGGGGTTGGCAGCGGACTTCATTTGGATACGCAAAGGTGTACCTACCAAGTTAAATTCCTTGCGAAAACGCCCTTCTAGAAAGCGCTTATAAGCCTCTGTGACATGTTCGAGCGAATTGCCGTGGACCACAATAATCGGCGGATTCATACCGCCCTGGTGCGCATAGCGCAATTTAGGCCGGTACATGCCGGTTTTCTTGGGCGTCTGAAACTGCACCGCTTCAAGGAGCAAACGCGTCAGCACGGGCGTGGGCATTTTGCAATTGGCTGCACGGTGGGCCTGCGCAATCGAATCCCACACCGGCCCCAGGCCCTGGCGCTTGCGGGCAGATATCAAATGCAAGGCAGCAAACTTTAAAAATCCCAAACGGGTTTCCAGCGAACGTTTAACCAGCTCCCGCTGGTATTCATCTACCGCATCCCATTTATTCACCGCCACGACTACCGCCCGCCCCGACTCCAGGATGTACCCGGCAATATGGGCGTCTTGGTCGGTCACGCCTTCGATGGCATCGATCAGAAGCAACACCACGTTGGCTGATTCAATCGCCTGCAAGGTTTTGACCACTGAAAACTTTTCAATCGCTTCAAAGACTTTGCCTTTGCGGCGCAGACCTGCGGTATCAATCAGTTCAAATTTTTGGCCGCTACGCTCAAACGGGATGGAAATCGTATCGCGCGTGGTGCCTGGCAAATCAAAAGCGACTAAGCGCTCTTCGCCCAGCCATGTGTTGATCAGCGTGGATTTGCCCACGTTCGGCCGCCCCGCTACCGCCAGTTTGATCGCCCCAGGATTAGCTTCTTCGGGCTCAGGCGCATCCGGGTCTGGCGCAAATGGCGCCATCACCTGGTCCATCAAGGTGCGGATGCCTTGCCCGTGGGCTGCCGACACCGCAATCACCCCGCCCAGCCCCAATTCATAAAACTCACCAAACTGCGAGCTATCGGTCAAGCCTTCGGCTTTGTTTGCGACCACATAACTGATCTTGCCCAGACGGCGCAGGTATTTGGCGATTTCGTGGTCTTGCGCAGACACGCCGCCACGGGCATCCACGATAAAAAGCACGGCATCGGCTTCGGCCACGGCTTGGCGGGTTTGCTTGGCCATTTCTTTGAAGATGCCGGTCGTCGCATCGGGCTCGAAACCACCGGTATCGACCACGATGATTTCTTGCTTGCCGTGCTTGGCGTTGCCGTAGTGGCGATCCCGCGTCAATCCGGCAAAGTCGGCAACGATGGCGTCACGGGTCTTGGTCAGGCGATTGAAAAGCGTGGATTTGCCTACATTAGGCCGACCCACCAGAGCGATAACCGGTTTCATGCAGTGCAGGCCCCGAAGGCCTATTGCGCCCTGAACCCGATGACATTACCGCGCTCGGTGACTACCACCCAGGTCGAAGCAAGCCACACAGGCGCAGAAACAATCGGTGAGCCATCGGTGCTAAGACGGTTTAAGAGCTTGCCGTCGGTGGGAGAGAGAAAGTGCAGATTGCCATCGCCATCGCCCAGTAGCAAAGCGCCGCCCGCCAAAGTGGGGCCGGTCACGCTGCGAAAGCGCAATTTTTCGTTGGTCCATAGTTTTTCGCCATCGGCACGGCGCCAGGCGATCACTTTGCCATCACTCTCGGTGCCGAAGACGGTTTGGGCATCGCCACCGATACCCGAAGCGCCAGAGGCGGATTTATTCCAAACACTGCGACCGGTTCGCGTGTCCACGCAGGAGACGGCGTACTGAAAAGCACGTAAACAAACCGAATCTGCCACTCGGCTGACGCCCGATACCAAATCGGCCAGGCGTTCCACCTCGTTAACGCCCCGCCCGCTAGCCACTTGCACATCCCAGCGCAGCGATCCGTTTTGTGGGTTCAAACCGAGCAAGCGCCCGCCTTGGGCGACCAGCAGGGTATCGCCTACAGCCGTCAATAAACCGGCCTGGGCGAGTAACAAAGATTCACCGGAACGCTGTTGCGTCCACAGTTTGCGCCCGTTGGCGGCATCAAAAGCATAGACTGTACGATCCGCTGCCAAAACAAATACCCGCTCACCAGCTACCAGAGGCGGGGTAACTACCAGCGATGGGATTTTCTGACGCCAAAGCTCCTTTTGATCGCTTTGCACAATCAGCTGGTTGTCGCGGCTCACTACCGCCACAAACTGCTTGTCCGCACCGACACCGGCACTAAGCGACTGTCCTGCACTGGACCGCGCACGCACTTGGCCGGTGGCGGCATCGATCAGGCTCAAATCACCTTGGGTGGCCGCAGCCCACAGCGTTGCACCGACGGCACGCATCTCTAGGGGGGATGCCGTGGCGCCTAAGTTGACACGCCAAACTTCCTTAACGGCCAGTGTGGCGGGATTGGCTTCCAAGGGCTCGGGTTTGGGTTTCTCAAAACTGGCGCAGGCGCTCAGCGCAATCGCCAGGCAGCAGACCCATAAGGCCCACAGTCTGCGCAAAGGAGAGCGATCCTGCGCCATTACTTCTGCCCCTCGGTTGCCTTGGGCGCATTGGACGCCTCAGGATCCACGCCTAGCGCATTGAGCTTGACCTGCACCACGCGCCGGTATTGCGAACGCTCTTCTAATTTTTGGTAGGCCTGCAGGTACGCTGCTTTGGCCTCCGAACGCTTGTCCTGCACGGCAAAAATATCGCCCTTGCGGTCAGCCACCAAAGCGGCAAAGGCCTCGCCTTTCACGCCATCGAGCAGCACCAAGGACTGCGCGTAATCTTTCGCGTCAAAAAACATATTGGCTAGGCGCAGGCGGGCAATCGCCGCGTAACCCTCGTCGCCTGATTTATCCACCACCCACTGCAAGGCGGCTTTCGCCGTATCGTTATCACCTTTATCGCTGGCTTGGCGCGCCAGGGCCAAGGCGGCCTGTTGGGTATAGGTGGCAGTTGCATAGCGCTCTTTCATATCCGAGAAGGTGCGCTGGGCCATGGCCATATCACCCGCTGCCACCGACTTACTCATTTCATCGAACATAGCCGCCGACTGGGCCGCCTGGCTGCGCTGCCAGTAGTGATAGCCATTCCAGGCAGCCACTGCGCCGAGTACGACGATGAGCAGCCCGGTGATCAGGTTGCCATATTGGTTCCAGAAATGCTTGAGTTGGTCAAGCTGTTCTTGTTCTTCGAGGTCTAGTTGGTTGGCCATGGCGATACGTGATTAAGCGTTGGATTGTAGGCTTTGCGCCCATTGCGCCCAGTCTGTCAGCGCCACCGTGCGCTGCGGGGTCGATGCATGACGCAAGTCTTTGATGCTGAGATGGCCGCCTGCCATTTCGTCCGTACCAAACACCAAGGCAAATCGCGCGCCCGAAGCGTCAGCTTTTTTGAACTGCGATTTCATGCTCGCCATGGTGCCGTCCGCACTAGCGTGCAACTGCACCGCCACACCCACACTGCGCAATTGCTCCAGGGTGCGCACCGCATCGGGCAGGAAATTTTTATCGGTGACCACGGCAAATGCATCCGGCACGTTTGGCGCGGCCTGCACGCCCTGCGTCTTTAGCAACTCCAATAAACGCTCCATACCCAGCGCCCAGCCGACGGCCGGCGCAGGCTTGCCACCCACTTCTTCCACCAAATAGTCGTAGCGGCCACCACCGCATATCGTCCCTTGTGAGCCCAGCTCGGTGGTGACAAACTCAAACACGGTAAGGTTGTAATAGTCCATACCGCGCACCAGACGGGGATTGATGACGTAATCCACGCCATTGGCCTTCAAGATGTCCAGCACCGCGTCCAAATGCGCGCGCGATGCATCGCCCTGGAAATCCATAAGACGCGGGGCGCCCTCAATCAGTGCCTGCATCGCCGGGTTTTTGCTATCGAGCAAGCGCAATGGATTGAGGTGCAAGCGGCGGCGGGAGTCGGCGTCCAGCACCGCATCATGCTGCTCAAAATAGGCAATCAAAGCCGCGCGGTGTAATTTGCGCTCGTCCGGTTGGCCTAAGTTGTTGATATGCAACTGCACGCATTGGAGGCCCAGCTCTTTCCAAAGCGCGTGCGCCATCAAAATCAGTTCGGCATCGAGCTCTGGCCCGGCAAAGCCCAGGGCTTCGGCGCCGATTTGGTAAAACTGGCGGTAGCGCCCGCGCTGCGGGCGCTCGTGGCGGAACATCGGGCCGATATAAAAAAGGCGTTTGCCGCCGTTGTACAAAAGGTTGTGCTCCACCACCGCGCGCACCAAACCGGCCGTGTTTTCGGGGCGCAGCGTCAGTTGCTCGCCATTTAAGCGGTCTTCAAAGGAATACATTTCCTTTTCCACAATATCCGTCACCTCGCCCAGGCCGCGCACGAACAAAGCAGTGGGCTCCACGATAGGGGTGCGGATGCTCTCGTAGGCATAGCGGCGCATCAGCGCGCGAACGCGCGCCTCTAAGTCTTCCCAGCGCGCCGATTCCGGCGGCAAGATGTCATTCATGCCTTTGACGGCCACCAGGCGTTCCGCCTTGCGTGGCGATGGTGCTTGATTCATAGCGTTGGTTTTATTTAAGAGCCGGTGCGCCAAAACGCTCCCGGATATAGTTTTCCACCACCGCTTGGAATTCGGTAGCAATCGCGTCACCGCGCAGTGTCATGCGTTTTTCGCCGTCAATGAATACCGGCGCGGCAGGTGCCTCGCCAGTACCCGGCAGACTGATGCCGATATCGGCATGCTTGCTCTCGCCCGGCCCGTTGACGATACAGCCCATGACCGCGACCTTGAGGCTCTCCACGCCCGGGAACTCTTTGCGCCAGACCGGCATTTGGTCGCGTAAAAAATTGTCGATCTGCTGCGTAAGCTCCTGGAACGTAGTGCTGGTAGTGCGGCCACAACCGGGGCAGGCGGTCACGCTGGGCACAAAAGCACGCAAGCCCAGCGCTTGCAAAATTTCGGCGGCGATCACCACCTCTTGATTGCGCGACTCGCCGGGCGCCGGGGTCAGGGACACGCGGATGGTGTCGCCAATGCCCTCTTGCAGCAAGACCGACAAAGCTGCCGCAGAAGCCACCGTACCCTTGGTGCCCATGCCCGCTTCGGTAAGGCCCAAATGCAGGGGATAAGAGGTGCTGCGGCCCAGCTCGCGATAAACCGCGATCAAATCCTGCACGCCGCTGACTTTGCAGGAAATAATAATTTGATTAGCCGCCATACCCATGGATTGCGCCAACTGCGCCGAACCCACCGCCGAGCTGATCAAGGCCTGGTACATCACCTGCTTATAGTTGCGCGGCTCAGGCAGTTTGCTATTGGCGTCCATCAAATCAGCGAGCAACTCCTGATCCAGGCTGCCCCAGTTCACGCCAATGCGCACTGCCTTGTCCCAGCGCATGGCCGCTTCAATCATTTGCCCGAACTGGCGGTCTTTCTTATCGCCCTTACCCACGTTGCCGGGATTGATTCGGTATTTGGACAACGCCTGCGCACAATCCGGAAAGTCTGTGAGTAGTCGGTGCCCGTTGTAATGGAAATCACCGACCAAGGGCACGGCGATACCCATACGGTCCAATTGTTCACGGATATGTGGAACCGCCTGCGCCGCTTCCGGCGTATTGACGGTGATACGCACCATCTCGGAACCGGCCAGCGCCAACTCCTTAACCTGGATAGCGGTGCCGATCACGTCCACGGTATCGGTATTGGTCATGGACTGGATGCGCACTGGCGCCCCGCCGCCGATGGTCACTACGTTACTGCCCCACCGCACGATGGCCTGCAGGCCTTGGCGTGCAGCGACGCCATTGGAATTCAAAACAGTCTGGCTTGTCATCATGGCACCTTGAATCTGGCAACATTGTCCTGGGTATGCGTCTCCAAAGGGAACACCGCGCCGCGCACCGATACCTCGGTGTGGTCGGCCCGCCCTATTACTACTGCAAGCGGTAAGTCGCCGCCCACTTCGGCGGTTTCAGCAGCAGCCAATGTACGTCGAAGCAATACCACGCCTTTGGCATCGGTAACTTCAATCCAGGTGCTGCCGCGCGCCTTGAACAGCAACACCGACTGCACCGCCTTGGTGGCGGATGCGCTGCGATCCGATGCAGCGGACATTGCAGGCACAACAGGCACTTCGGGCATGGACGCCGCTAGAAATGGGGCAGGCGCGGTTTGAGCGCCATCATCCAGCCCGGCTTGGGACGTTGGGGCTGCCGTGACCGCAGCCTCCTGCGGAGTCGCAACCGGCGCGCGGTGGGTGAGTTGTGCGATTTGCGGGTAAAAATACACCACGCCAGCGAGCACGAGCAAAGCCAAGGCGATCCACCAGACTGGAGAAATCGGCCCTCGTTCATCGCCACGCATCGTCAGCTGGGTTTGCTTTCCAAAGCCCCCCGCAGCATCATGCATAGCAGCCGCTGGCACCTGGGGCTTGGGCTGCGGCAATTGCGCCAGTAGGGCCTGTGCATCCAAGCCAAGAAAACGCGCAACGCTGGCCACCATGGCCCGGCCTATGTGCAAATCAGGGCCTTGTTCAAACTGGTCGCTCTCAAAGGCACGCAAGCGCGGCACCGATACTTTCAGGCGCGCCGACACATTCTCCAGAGACAGGCCGGCGTCTAGGCGCGCGCGCTGCAACTGTTGCCCCACGCTAAGCGTTTTCGCCGCGACGGGCGTCTCAGCAAATTCGGACGGCACACGCAGGCCGATGGTTGCTTCGTCCGCATCAGTCATCGAACACCTCTTTGTCGAGCAAGCTCACCTCACGGGATTGGGGGAAGCGCTTTCGCAGAGTGGCACTTAAGGCCGTTACTTGCGCGCCGTCACCGCTCTTGCGCGCCAGTTTAATGCCCAGCCAAAAGGTCTCGGCATTGGCCCATTGCGAGGCATTGACCGGTGCGATAAAAGCCTGGGCCCTTGCGTAATTTGCTTGCCTAAACAATTGCAAGGCCAAGTTATAGCTGATCACCGGATTGGTGGGCTCCAATTGAAAGGCCATAAGCAAACTTTTTTCAGCGCTAGCCGCCTGCCCAGCTTTAGCCTGGCACATGCCCTGCGTCATCCAGGTTTTGGCGCGGGCATCGTAGTTGGGGTTGGCCAGCGCCGCAGCAAACTGGGCCATGGCCTCACCCATACGGCCTTGCTGGCACAAAAACCATCCGTAATTGTGTTGCACCGCAGCGGCCTGCGGCTGCACGGCCAGCGCTTTGCGAAAACCATCCTCCGCCAGCGTGGGCTCGTTCATACGCATATAAATCAGGCCGCGCAGGTTATGCGCTTCAAACAAACCATTGTCCGCCGCCAGACTCTGCTTGACCGCGTCCAACGCATAGGTGTTTTTGCCATCGGAAAAATAGGTGGATGCCAGCTCCAGGTACACGCGGGCGCGTTTGCGCGCTTCGGTATCGTCGGCGCTGGTGCTCAGATCGGTTTTGCCCATACTGGTGCACGCCGCCAGCATGGCGACCAAACACAAGCCTGCAAAAAGACGCCCGAAGGCCAAGCCATGGGCACCGGCACGGCCCAACACACATGCCGCGAAAGCCCGCGCATCAAACCGCATCCAGGGCCTCCATGTTCGACGCCACAACAGAATGCCCGGCTTCGCGCGCTTTACGTTTATCGATGCGCAGCATGACGCTGGTGCGGTCACGCACCTCACCGGCCAGTTGCCCGCAAGCAGCGTCGATATCGTCGCCACGGGTTTTGCGCACCGTGGTGATGATGCCCGCATCATTCAAGCCGCGGGCAAAAGCTGCCACGGCTGCTTGGGTGGAGCGCTGCAAGCCAGAGGCTGGGAAAGGGTTGAAAGGAATTAGGTTGAGCTTGCACCAACCGGCGCGGCCCTGGCCATAGCGGCGCAACAGGGCAATCAATTCCTGCGCCATGGCGGGCGTGTCGTTCACGCCCTGCAACATGCAATATTCAAAGGTGATGAAATCGCGCGGCGCCACGGCCAGATAGCGTTCGCAAGCGCGCATCAGTTCATCAAGCGGGTATTTTTTATTCAAAGGGACCAAGTCATCGCGCAGCGCGTCCTGCGGCGCATGCAGGGAAACCGCCAGCGCTACCGGGCAATCCTGGCCCAAGCGGTCCATGATGGGCACCATGCCGGAGGTGGATACCGTTACGCGGCGGCGCGACAAACCGTAGCCGTGGTCATCGAGCATAGTGCGCAAGGCGGGCAGCAACTCGGCATAGTTTTGCAGCGGCTCACCCATACCCATCATCACGACATTGGAGATGATGCGTTCATCGCGCCCCAGGTGTTTGCGCAAAAAATGCTCGGCAAACCACAGCTGAGAAATGATTTCGCCTGCTGTGAGGTTGCGGCTAAACCCCTGGTGGCCGGTGGAACAAAAGCGGCAGGCCACGGCGCAACCAGCTTGGGATGAAACACACAAAGTGCCCCGGTCCGCCTCGGGTATGTACACCGCCTCAATCGCATCACCAGCGCCGACATCAAACAGCCATTTAATCGTGCCGTCTGCCGACACATGCTGCGAAATTACCGGCAGCGCTTGTACCAAGGCGCTGGTCTTGAGCTTTTCACGCAAGGCCTTGGCCAGGTCGGTCATGGCGTCAAAGTCGCTCGCGCCTCTTTGGTGAATCCAGCGAAATAACTGCACCGCCCGAAAACGCTTCTCGCCCAAGCGCTCGCAAAAAAGGGCCAAACCCTCGAGGTCGTAGTCGAGTAGATTGGCCCGCATAGTCGGGTTTAGCGCGCGTAAATTTGCATGCCGGGGAAGAAGAAGGCAATTTCCACTGCGGCTGTTTCCGCAGCGTCCGAACCGTGGACGGCATTGGCGTCAATGCTGGCTGCGAAGTCGGCGCGGATGGTGCCAGGGTTGGCTTTCTTGGGATCGGTCGCGCCCATCAGGTCGCGGTTGGTGAGAATGGCATTGGGGCCTTCCAGCACCTGGATCATCACGGGACCGGAGATCATGAAACCCACCAAGTCTTTGAAAAAAGGGCGCTCTTTGTGCACTGCGTAAAAAGCTTGCGCCTCAGCGCTCGAGAGATGGGCCATACGGGCCGCGATCACCTTCAGTCCAGCGCCTTCGAAGCGGGCGTAAATTTGCCCGATGACGTTTTTTGCCACAGCGTCGGGTTTGATGATGGAGAGAGTGCGTTCGATTGCCATAGTCTTAAGTAAACCTTCGTTTTGGATAGTATCGCCACCCTGCGTGGCAAAGCGCCTAATTTTAGCACCCGGCTCCTAGCGGGGGCGCCCTTTTCCCCTGGGGCCAAAGGGCATAGCGCCGAGCTTGCCGCCCTGTTGTTTGCGCTGGCGCGTCAAGCTGTCGGCGCCGATATAGCCGACCGATGTTTTTAAGGGATCGGGCTGACCCGCAGGCGCCTTCGGTCCGGCTGTACGCGCACCGCCCATCGGGCTAGCGAATTTTTTATTGGTAGGTGTCGGGGCACGACCGCTTCGGGGCCCTCTGGAGGAGCCTGGGCCACGCAGTTTTGCGCGATCGGAAGTCCCTGGGCCTGCGCGTTCAGGACGACCGGAGGCGGCCTGCCCTGGCGCACCGGCAGGGCCACCAGCAGCCTGGGTTAGAGCGCGGATATCGGATTCTTCCAACTCCATCCATGCGCCGCGCTTGAGGCCGCGCGGCAGCAGCATGGCGCCGTAACGGATACGGATCAGGCGGCTGACGGCATGGCCCACGGCCTCGATCATGCGGCGCACTTCGCGGTTGCGGCCTTCGGAAATCGTGACGCGGTACCAGCAATTGCTGCCCTCCCCGCCGCCATCCTGAATAGTCCCAAATTGGGCTACACCATCGTCCAAGCGAACCCCGTCAAGCAAGAGGTGCTTTTCGTCACGGCTCAGCGAGCCTAAAACCCGCACCGCGTATTCGCGCTCTAGGCCAAATCGTGGGTGCATCAGTTGGTTGGCCAGATCGCCCGAGCTGGTAAACAACAACAAACCTTCGGTATTGAGGTCGAGCCGTCCTACCGATTGCCATTTACCTTGTTGCAGCTTAGGCAAGCGTCTAAATACCGTGGGCCGGTTTTGCGGGTCGTCATGGGTGACCACTTCGCCCACCGGCTTGTGGTACGCAATTACGCGCGCAGGTGGCGGGTCGATACGAAAGCGTACCGGCTTGCCATTGACCTTGATATGGTCACCAAACTGAATCCGCTGGCCGATGTGCGCCGGTTCGTTATTGACCGAAATACGCCCTTCCAAGATCAGGCGCTCCATCTCCAGGCGGGACCCCATGCCTGATTGGGCCAAAATTTTGTGCAATTTGGGCGTTTCGGCTTGGGGTTGCAATATGCGTCGGGGCTCTGGCCCGGTCGTATTGGCATCTTCCAGATCGAACGCACCGGACACGACTGCATCAAAAAGGCTGGCGGCCTGCGGAGCGGCGTCTCCCGGCGGGGCTAAGGCATCGTCACTCGGGCTTGACGGCTCACTGGGCACTGGAGCGACCACGTGTTGGGCATCGGCAGACGGCTGTGCCGCTTCAACAGTCTGGGCAGGCGAAGCCTCATCGGCCTTGGGGTGTGTCACAGTGTTGGGCTTTCCTTGGGAGTTTTCAAGCAGGGCTTGCGGGGTCGGCAAGGTCCGGTTCTGGGGTCTGGTCGGGCGCACGCAATGCCAAGTCAGTAGTGGCCGGGTCCGCGTCGTCACCTGCCGCTTCGGGCGCTGCCAATAGCAGCTCTGCATTCGGACTGGCGCCTGCCACGGCATCGGCCAGCATTTCGACATTGGCCTGACCCATGGCTTCCAAGGGCGGTAAGTCCCCCAGGCTGGAGAGGCCTAAATCGTCTAAAAATTGCTTGGTGGTGGCAAACAAGGCGGGGCGACCAGGTGCCTCGCGGTGCCCGATAACTTCAACCCAGCCCCGGTCTTCGAGTTGTTTAAGTAATAGCGAATTGATAGTGACGCCGCGTATGTCTTCCATGTCGCCACGGGTTACCGGTTGCCGGTAGGCGATGATGGCAAGCGTTTCCAAAGTGGCGCGGGTATAGCGGGGCGGCTTTTCCGGGTGCAGACGATCGAGGTATTCGCGCATGTCCGGGCGGCTTTGAAAACGCCAACCGGTGGCCACTTGCACCAGTTCAATGCCCTTGGACTCCCATTCGGTTTCCAATTCGGCCAGCAACGCGCGGATGTCCTCTTCGCCCAAGCTGTCCTGAAACAAAGTTGCCATATCGCGCAAGCTCAAGGCTTGTTGTCCGCACAAAAGCGCGGTTTCCAGGATTCGCAAAGCTTGGGCCATAGTCATTATTCAAATAGCGGGGCGGATAGTGCTTGCGCTAGAAGCGCGAAAGTCGCATGTTCTGGAACCCCGAAGCGGCTGCTCCAAACTGCAGCCAGGGTTCAGGCGCCGGGGCGCCTAGAGCGAAGGGACATTGTACCGAAGGCCCCAATCGGCCAGCAGGGTGGCCAAATCAGGAGGCAAGGGACTTTCAAAGGCCAGCGGCGCACCGGTAATCGGGTGGGCAAAAGCCAGCCTGAAGGCATGCAGCGCCTGCCGGGCAAGCCCCGTCACGGCTGGGCCGCCATACACCGCATCCCCCAGTAAGGGATGGCCCAGAGAGGCCATGTGCACCCGGATTTGGTGGGTGCGCCCGGTGTGCAGCACGCAATGGACGAGGCAGCCTTGCGGGGTCTGCCCCAGCAAATAGATATCGGTTTGTGCGGTTTTACCCGGCGTGGTGGCCAAATCGACCACGGCCATACGCAGGCGGTTGCGCGGGTCGCGGCCTATGGGTGCTTTGACGTTTTGCTCCGCTTTGCCGCGCCAGGGGCCTTTGGCCAGCGCCAAATACTGCCTGTGCATGCTGCGCACAGCAATGGCCTGCACCAAAGCGTCCATGGCCTGGCGCGTACGTGCCACCACCATCAGGCCGCTGGTGTCTTTATCCAGACGATGGACGATACCCGCACGCGGCACCGCCGCCAAATCGGGGTCCATAGCCAGAAGCCCGTTAAGTAGTGTGCCACTCCAATTGCCGGGCGCCGGATGCACCACCAGACCCGCCGGCTTGTCCAGCACATACACCTGCGCATCTTGATAAACCACTTGCAAGTCCATCGCTTGCGGCGCAAAGGCCTGGCTTTGCGCTGTTGGGCGCAACTCCAACTGCAAAGCGTCGCCCGCTTTCAGCTTGGCAGACTGTTTAAAAACTTGTACACCGTCGACGCAAACGCCACCTGCGTCTATCAATTGTTGCAAGTAATTGCGGGAAAACTCCGGCGCAACTTGCACCAGCGCTTTGTCTAGTCGTTGACCATGCAGATGCAGCGCGACGCTAAGCTGGCGTAGCTCCGCGCCAGTGGCTATGAGATCTTCACCATCTTCGTGATCAGCGGCCTCGGCAGGGGTGCTCGATATAATAGGATTGGCGTGTTCCACGAAAGTTTTTACTATGTTGAGAGTCAAATTATCGGTTGTTTACTCGGTGCTTTTGGCTCTGACATTCGGCTTATTGAGCGCTTGCTCCACCACCCCTGAAGACAAAACAGCGGGTTTAAGCCCTGACAAGCTGTACAGCGAGGCGCGAGACCTCATGGATTCGGGCCAATGGGACAAAGCCATTCCCTATTTGGAAAAATTGGAATCTCGCGCCGCTGGAACTCCCCTAGCCCAACAAGCCCAGCTGGACAAAGCTTACGCACAATTTAAATCGGGCGATAAAGCCCAAGCCATGGCGACACTAGACCGTTTTTTGCGGCTACACCCGGCTAGCCCGGCCTTGGACTATGCGCTGTACCTCAAAGGCTTGTCCAATTTCAATGAAAATCTGGGCATTTTTGGCGCCTACACCGGACAGGACTTGGCCGAGCGTGATCAGAAGGCAGCCAAAGAGTCTTTTGAATCC
The DNA here is from genome assembly GCA_903951445.1 of uncultured beta proteobacterium. Lineage (GTDB taxonomy): Bacteria > Pseudomonadota > Gammaproteobacteria > Burkholderiales > Burkholderiaceae_C > Allorhodoferax. The sequence goes on along the minus strand of CAJBBZ010000132.1, from coordinate 22,354 downwards.
TTCAAGGAATTGAGCAACCGGTTTCCGCAATCACGCTACACGCCGGATGCCCTTTTGCGCATGCGCTACATCGTTCAAATGCTCGCGAAAAACGAAGTCTATGTAGCCAAGTATTACTTTAAGCGCGGTGCTTATGTGGCGGCCCTGAACCGGGCGCAAACCGCCGTTGCGGATTACCGCGATGTACCGTCGGTGGAAGAAGCGCTCTACCTGATTTACAAATCCTACGACGCGCTGGGCATGACCCAACTGGGCCAGGACGCCAAACGCGTTTTGGAAGCCACTTATCCGGGAAGCGAATTTCTAAATCCGAATGGCAAGAAAGACACGCAAAGCTGGCTGGACCTCAATAAACTCAATCCCACCAAGCTGGATTGGAGTTTTCCCAACTTCAATTGGTTTAAGTAAAACTAGTCAATACTGCAGGGGCCACGACGTTTTCGGCAGCCCCCGGTCAACGCTCTTGGCGCAAGGCTTCTAAAGCCTGCAGCCACTGCGCCTGATCGGCCAATCGACGCATCGGTGGCAAGCCCGCCAATAGTTTTTTGCCGTAGCCTTTTTGCACCAAGCGCGGATCACACACCACCAGCACGCCCCGGTCGCTTTCGCTGCGTATCAAACGGCCTGCGCCTTGCTTGAGCGCTAGAGCTGCCTGGGGAAGGTGCAGTTCTTTGAACGGCGTTCCGCCGGCTTGCTCTATTGCCAGCGCGCGCGCCTGCACCAGGGGATCATCGGGCGGGGCGAAAGGCAATTTATCAATCACCAGCATTTGCAAAGCGTCGCCCGCGATGTCCACGCCTTCCCAAAACGAGGCGGTCGCGACCAGGACGCTCCCAGCCTCCGCCTGGTTCCCACCATCCGCACTTGTACCGTGCGATCGCAAAAAATTTTCAATCAATAAGCGCTTGGCATACTGTCCCTGCACCAGTACCTCGATGTCTGTGCCCGCCAAGTCAGCGGTCAGCGCCTGGGCAATGGCGCGCATAGCGCGCAGCGTGGTGGTCAGCACCATCGTGCGGCCACCCAAAATCCGGGCGCCTTTGGCAACCAGCGCGGCGACTCCGGCGCTGTGGTCTAGCGCTGCGGCCGCCTGCCCTTCGCTTGGCACATACAGGGCCGCTTGCCGGGCATAGTCAAACGGGCTAGGGACTTGCAAAACGGTGTGCTCCTCTAAACCACAGCTATTTACAAACCAACTGAGTTGGGCATCCGTACCCAAGGTGGCCGACGTGAAAATCCAGGAGGTGCCACGCTGTGTATCTTGCGCATCCGCACTTGGCAAAAGCGCGCGCATATGCCCCGCAATGGTCAGGGGTGCTTGGTGCAAATTTAGTTCGGCACCACATTCCAGCCAACGCAGTTGATCGCCTTGCCGTGTTTGTGTAAATAGGCTGAGGCTGTCATGCATATCCTGGCAGCGCTGCGCCAGCGCTGCCAACTCGGGCCAGGCCTGGTCCAGCGAATGGCTAGCCTGCAAACCCCGGTCCACGGTTCGCAATAAGTCGCTCATTGCTGCATCCCATGCGGCGGTTGGCAGCATGTCGGGGCTGGCATCCATCCAGGAATGTCGGGCTTGATGGCCAACACCGGTTGCCAGCGCTTGCAAAGTTTTTGTCGCCTGCGCAAGGTCGGCGGCCAACCCCTGCCAATCAGCCATGCCGCGTGCCGGGCCGCTGTTTTGCGCGGCCAGTAGCTGGGCCAAAGAGCGCGCTTGCGCCGTACTCCAGCGCTGCCCCAAAAACTGCACCCCAATGTCGCTAAGTTGGTGCGCCTCGTCCAATATGACGGTACGCACGCTGGGCAGCAGTTCGGCCACGCCCGATGTGCGTACGCCCGCATCGGCAAAAAACAAATGGTGGTTGACAACGACCAACTCCGCTTGCATTGCACGCTGACGCGCCTGCAAGGTATGGCAGTTGCCAATCTGCGGGCAGCTGGCACCCAGGCAGTTTTCGCGGGTCGACGTCACCAAGCCAGCCAGCACTTTGTGATCTTGCAAAGCACCCAGCTCAGCAACATCGCCTTCAACCGTGCTCTGGGCCCATTGCCGCGCCGTCTCCAGCAGTTCTAAATCTTGTACAGAAAAATCATAAGCCGCCTGGTGTGCGGTGGACAAACGCTGCGCACACAGGTAGCTGCTGCGCCCTTTCAGTAGCGCCATGCGAACGGGAAAGCCCAAGGCCCGCACCACCCGTGGCAGATCGCGCAAAAACAACTGCTCTTGTAGCGTCTTGGTGGCGGTAGAGATGATGATTTTTTCACCGCTTAGCAAGGCCGGCACCAGATAGGCCAAGGTCTTGCCCACTCCCGTACCCGCTTCCACCGCCAGTACGCCACCCTCTTGTATGACTTTTGCTACGGCATGGGCCATGGCTTGCTGGCCCGGCCGCAGCAGAAACCCATCGAGCTTGCGTGCCAATACACCGCCTTCAGCAAACGCGGATTCGACAGCGTGCACCAAGGATGTCACGCGCGCACGCTCCGATTTGGTACCACCCGCTGGGATGTCATGGGCATCCGATCAATCCGCACTCCCAGGCGCAGAAATGCTTGAAATGCGCCTATCTATGCGCTCAAACCAAAATAACGCGGAAACCTTCACGTCAGGCCCGTATCGACTTTGCGGCGTTCAAGGTCCAAAAACTGCGGGGTTTGCATTTCATTGAGGCGCGATACCGTGCGCGGAAACTCATGGGACAGCGGGCCTTCGGTATACAGCGCCTCGGGCCGCACTTCGGCGGAAAGAATCAGCTTGATATGCCGGTCATAAAGCACGTCTACCAACCAGGTAAAGCGCCTGGCTTCTGCATTGCGGTTGACCGGCATATTGGGTACATCGCTCAGGAGCACGGTGTGAAACTGGCTGGCAATTTCCAGATAGTCATTTTGAGAGCGCGGACCGCCGCACAGTTCTTTGAAGTCGAACCACACTACGCCACCGGCACGCTTACGCGCCACGATGCTACGCTGCTCGATGCGCAATACGCGCTCACCGTCCTGCGCTTCGGCAAGCTTCGCAAAGGCCTGGGCCATGGCCGCGTCTGCAGCCGGCCCGTTGGGGACATGGTAAAGGTCCAAAGCGCCCATGGCCAGGCGGCGATAGTCCACGCCGTTGTCCACATTGATCACCTGCATGTGCTGGTTCAAGAACTCAATTGCACCCAGCATCCGGTCTCGGTGCATACCGCCGGGGTATAAATCATCGGGCTTGAAATTCGAGGTGGTGACAAAGCCCACTTCATGGGTATGCAAGGCGACGAGCAAGCGATGCAATATCAGTGCGTCGGTAATGTCTGCGACATGAAACTCGTCAAAACAAATCAACTTGTAGCGGTGCGCGATGCGTTCACCTAGCACGTCCAGCGGGTTGGCCGTGCCCTGCAAATCATGCAGCTCGCGATGCACTTCACGCATGAATTCATGAAAATGCAAGCGGACTTTGCGCTGCAGTGGCACGACTTCAAAAAAACAGTCCATCAAGAAACTCTTGCCCCTGCCGACCCCACCATACAGGTACACGCCCCGTGGAATCGGGGGGTGGTGGATCAGCTTTTTGAAGGAAGTGCCACGTTTTTCCTTGTAAACCGCCCACTCCTTGGCGCACACATCCAAAGCCTGCAACGCGCGCAATTGGGCCGGATCGCTTTGGAACCCTCTGGACGACAATTCTTTGCGGTAGTAATCAAGCACTGGCATAGCGGGCGCTATTGTGCCTTGCACAAGTACACATCAAGGCGCCAAGGCCCATCGCGCCTCAGGCCTAAACCGGCGGCAGTAGCGATGCCACCTTAGGCGGCGATTGCTTCTGCGGGCGCTGGCTCAGGCAGGAATTGCACCCGGTGCGGTGGGAACAGGATCTGAAAGTTGGAGCCCTCCCCTGGAACGCTGGCAATCGACAGTTCGGCGCCATGGCGCTGCACCACGTGCTTGACGATAGCCAGCCCCAGGCCGGTGCCGCCCGTGTCACGGGAGCGGCTGCGATCGACCCGGTAAAAACGCTCGGTCAGTCGCGGAATATGCTCTTGCGCAATACCCATGCCCTGGTCATAGACGGCAAAGAGAGCGCCCCCGTCGTCCATCGCTCTGACAATGACTCGGATGGACTTACCCGCCGGTGTGTAGCGCACCGCATTGCCAATGAGATTGAAAAATGCACTGTGTAACTCGGCAGCCGAACCCGCCAGCGACAAACCGCTCTGAATTTCGAAAATCAGGCTATGGGTTTGGCCCCACAATAAGCGGGCCAACTCTCCTGCTTCTTGGCGGCATTGGTCCACCAGGAGGCCGACATCGATCCACTCATGAACGGAAGGTGGCGGACTGCCCTCCAAGCGTGAAAGCGTTAGCAGGTCGCTGACAAGGGACTGCATGCGCGAGGCCTGTTGGGCCATTAAATCCAGATAGCGCGCGCGCTCGGTGTCAGTGAGCGACAGAGTTTGCAGCGTTTCCACAAAGCCACCCAGAACGGTTAGCGGAGTACGGATTTCGTGCGACACATTGGCTACAAAATCGCGACGCATCGCTTCGGCCTGCTCCACTGCGGTGACATCACGCGATAGCAACAGGCTGCGTCCATCGCCATAGGGATGCACATGTACCGACAAGCGCACTGGCAAGGACGCCGAGCTAGCGCGGCCCGGCATGAGCACATCTCTATCAAAGTCTTTGGCAGAAAAATAGGCCGCAAAGCTAGGATCGCGTACTAAATTTGCAAAGTGTTGCAGCAAATCCCGCCGCGCATCCAAACCAAAATGCAATTCCGCCGACTCGTTCAGCCATTCGATGCGGAATTCCCTATCCAGAAGTACCACGCCATTGGGCGAAGCTTGCATAGCGGCTAAGAATTCCTGTAGCCGCTCGTCGCGTTGCTGCACAGCGCGTTCGTTGTTGCGAAGTAATCGACGAATACGGATGGAAAACTCCCCCCATAAACCAGATTCCACAGCGACCTCGCGGGTCTCCTCGCTGCGCAACCAGCGCATGACGCGCAATCCGCGCGACAAATCCCACAACAACCAAAAATACGTAGCCCCCAACGCGCCAACAAGCGAAGAGACTACGACGCCACCGTGGGATGGCGCAAAAACCTGCATAAAAATAGCCGCTAATATGGCACCAAGGCCTTGGAATAAGGCAAAACTAAGCAGGCGAATTAGCATGTAAAACTGGAGGCAGTTAGCCCGCTTGGCCGGCCAAGTCGCCAGACTGCGCTTGCAGCTGTGGTTTGGCCGTCAAGCGATAACCCGCACCGCGCACCGTCTCAACCATGGCGGACGCATCACCCAAGGCTTCCCGCAGGCGCTTCACATGCACATCCACCGTGCGCTCTTCGATATAAACATGGTCACCCCACACCTTATCGAGCAATTGACCACGACTATGTACGCGCTCGGCGTGGCCCATGAGGTACTGCAAAAGCTTGAATTCAGTGGGTCCCAGCTTGATCGCCTGGTCGTTGAACGACACCCGGTGTGTTGCCGAATCAAGCCGCAAGCCTGAAATCAAAATCGCTTCATCTTTGATCTGCGGCGCCCGGCGGCGCAACACCGCACGTACACGGGCCAACAATTCTTTGGTGGAAAAAGGCTTGGCAATGTAGTCGTCTGCGCCCGCATCTAAGCCCGCCACCCGGTCCGCCTCGTCGCCACGCGCCGTCAGCATAATCAGCGGCACCGCACGGGTCCGCTCATTCCCGCGCCAGCGCTTGGCCAGAGAAAGACCACTCTCACCGGGCAGCATCCAGTCCAACAAGATCAAGTCGGGCAGGGCCGCGTCGATTTCCCGTTGCGCACTAACGCTGTCCATCGCCCAAATCGGGCGGAAACCGTTGTGCCGTAAATTGACCGCGATGAGTTCGGCAATCGAGGGCTCATCCTCGACTAGCAGCACCGTGGGCGTATTCCTCATTGGATGGCCTGCTCCACCTGGTCGATGCTGCTGTGGCGCACGTCCTCGCCTTTGACTACATAAATGATGAACTCCGCGATGTTTTTCGCGTGGTCACCAATTCGCTCGATCGCCTTGGCCAAGAACAGGAGGTCAAGACTGGCTGAAATCGTACGCGGGTCTTCCATCATGTAGGTAATAAGTATGCGAACAAAGCCATCAAACTCCCTGTCGATTTCATCGTCCTCTTTCAAAATGCTCAATGCAGCATTGACATCCAAGCGGGCAAATGCATCTAGCGCCTTGTTCAACAAGCCTGAAGCCAGCTCTCCAGCGTAACGTAACTCCAGAGTAGGCAAAGCGCGCGGCGCACCGGCCTCAATGATGGAGCGGACCATGCGCGCGATTTTGGCGGCCTCATCACCCACCCGCTCCAAGTTAGCCGTCGTCTTGGAGATGGCAATCAGCAAGCGAAGGTCGCGCGCGGTAGGTTGGCGCCGGGCAATGATCGAGGACAAATCTCGATCAATCTCGATTTCCATCGCGTTAACGCGAGCCTCCGCTGCTGCGACTTCATCGGCCGATTCCAAACTGAAGTGGGCAAGCGCCTTCATAGCGCCAAGTATCTGGGATTCAACCAGTCCACCCATTTCCATGACCTGCGATGACACCGAGGTCAATTCAGAGTCAAATTGGGTTGAGAGATGTTTATCTGGCATGGGATTTCCTCATGAGTTAAATCGATACAAAATTAGTTAACAGGACCAGGCGTCGGCTTATCCGAAACGACCGGTTATATAGTCCTCTGTCTCTTTTCGCTGTGGCTTGAAAAACATCTGATTGGTATCACCAAATTCGATCAAGTCACCCAAATACATATAGGCCGTGTAATCGCTGCAACGGGCTGCCTGCTGCATGTTATGGGTCACGATAACAACAGTGTAATCAGCCTTCAGTTCCACAATCAGCTCTTCCACCTTGGCTGTGGATATGGGGTCCAGCGCAGAACATGGCTCATCGAGCAACAGTACCTCAGGCTTAATTGCAATGCCACGCGCGATACAAAGGCGTTGTTGCTGCCCGCCCGACAGACTAGAGCCATTTTGGTGCAGTTTGTCCTTGACCTCCGTCCACAATGCAGACTTGCGTAAGGCCCATTCGACCCGCTCCTCCATATCGCTGGTACTCAGGTTTTCGAACAATTTCACGCCAAAAGCCACGTTGTCATAAATCGACATAGGGAACGGTGTGGGTTTTTGAAAGACCATGCCCACTTTCGCACGAAGTAAGGCCACATCGTCTTTGCTTTTGAGCAGGTTTTCACCATCAAGCAATACCTGCCCCTCTGCGCGCTGCTCCGGATACAACTCAAACATACGATTGAGTACGCGCAAGAGCGTGGACTTACCGCAGCCGGAAGGGCCAATGAAGGCGGTCACACGTCCCTCTGGGATATTCAAATTGATATCTTTCAATGCCTTGAATTTTCCATAATAAAAATTTAAGTCTTTAATCGCTATCTTGGTGCGCGCAACGCTAGTGTCTGTGTTTTGCATGGTAATTGTGCTCCCGAAAAGTTAGGTTTTTTGGCGCGTCAACACGCGCGCAACTATGTTGAGGCCGAGCACCGCCAGGGTGATCAGGAAGACGCCTGCCCATGCCAGCTTTTGCCAATTTTCATAAGGACTCATAGCAAACTTAAAGATAGTGACCGGAAGGCTGGCCATCGGCTCACTCAAGCTGGAAGTCCAGAATTGGTTGCTTAAAGCGGTGAACAACAAGGGGGCCGTTTCCCCCGCGATCCTTGCTACCGCCAGCAGCACGCCGGTAATTACCCCCGAGCGCGCCGCCTTCATGGTGATACTGCCAATCACTTTCCATTTGGGCGCGCCCAAGGCATAAGCGGCCTCCCGCAGACCAGCGGGTACCAGTCGCAGCATATCTTCGGTAGTACGAATGACCACAGGAATAACGATCAGCGCCAGCGCCACCACCCCGGCAAAACCCGAAAATGACCTAAAGCTGGACACCACCACCGAATAGACAAAAAGGCCGATCACGATGGAAGGCGCAGACAGCAAAATGTCGTTGACAAAGCGCGTGGTCTCGGCCAGCCAACCTTTGGAATCAAACTCGGCCAAGTAAATGCCCGCCATGATCCCAATGGGCGCCCCCAGGCAGGTTGCCAAGGTGACCATCACAAAGGAACCGTAGATCGCATTAGCCAAACCGCCCTCTTCATTGGGTGGCGGCGTCATCTGCGTCAAGGTGGCAAAAGTCAAGCCGTCAATGCCCAAGCGGACGGTTTCAAACAAGATCCAAAATAGCCAGAAAAGTCCAAATACCATAGCCGACATGGCTAAAGCGATGGCCAGCAAATTGACGCGTTTGCGGCTGGCGAACCGCGCCTGGCGGGCCTCCAATGCAGAGTTCGTGCTCATGTTTTGGTCCCCTCGCCTTTACGCAACTGTGCCAGCAAGATCTTGGACAGCGACAAGATTACAAAAGTAATAAAAAACAAAACCAGGCCCAGGTACATCAATGCAGCTTGGTGCAGGCCTTCGCCCGCTTCAGCAAACTCGTTGGCCAGTGCCGAAGTAATGCTGTTTGCAGCTTGGAACAGGCTGAGCGAGTCAAGTTGGTTGAAGTTACCAATCACAAAGGTAACCGCCATGGTCTCGCCAATAGCGCGCCCCAGACCCAACATAATGCCGCCGATGACGCCTGTTTTTGTGTAGGGCAATACCACTCGGGATACCACCTCCCAAGTGGTCGCACCCAAACCATAAGCAGACTCTTTGAGCAGTGGCGGCGTGACTTCAAACACGTCGCGCATCACCGCCGAAATAAACGGGATGATCATGATGGCCAAAATAATGCCTGCCGAAAGAATGCCAATTCCAACAGGCGGCCCGGACACGAACGCACCCAGATAGGGCACGCCATTGAACGCGCTTTGCAGCGGGATTTGAACGTAGGTCGCCAGAACGGGACCAAACACTAACAAGCCCCACATGCCGTATACGATGGAAGGGACCGCCGCCAATAACTCGATAGCAGTTCCCAAAGGACGCTTAAGCCATGCCGGCGATAACTCCGTCAAGAAAAGCGCAATCCCAAAACTCACCGGCACCGCAATCAGCAAAGCAATCAAGGAGGTCGCCACGGTGCCGTAAATCATCACCAAGCCACCAAAATCCTCTTGGACCGGGTCCCACACGGTGCTCGTCAGAAAGGAAAAGCCGTACTTGTGAATAGCAGGCCAAGCACTGATAGCCAAGGACAGCAGGATGGCCGCCAACAATCCCATCGTCAGCAAGGCTGCGGCTTTTGCCAGTACGCCGAAAACTTGATCGGCAAGCGGACCGCTCAGCGCCCGCTTGGGGCTGGTAGTTTGGTTCATAAAATGCCCTAGCGTTCTGATTTATACATCCGGGCAAGCGCTGTCCGCAAAACGGCATCCCTGCGCTTGACCCGGTAAAGACACGGCAAGCGATGCCAATTATTTGTAGGAAATGACTTTTCCAGAGGTGTCTTTGATCTCGCCCCAGGCCTTATGGATGGCCGCTACCGCCGCTGTAGGCATCGGCACATAGTCCAGATCAGTGGCTGCTTTTTCTCCATTGGCGTAAGCCCAATTGAAAAACTTCAATGTCTCGCTGCCGTTCGAGGGCTTTTCTTGGTTAGTGTGCATCAAGATAAAGGTAGCGCCGCTCAGAGGCCAAGAATCCTTGCCAGGCTGGTTGGTCAAGATTTGATAAAAAGACTTAGCCCAATCGGCGCCCGCCGCAGCAGCTTTGAAGGTGTCGTCTTCAGGCTTCACAAAATTGCCAGCAGCGTTTTGCACCAAGGCATAGTTCAATTTGTTTTGCTTTACGTAGGAGTACTCCACATAGCCCAGGGAATTGGGCAAGCGAGCCACGAAAGCGGCAACACCCTCATTACCCTTACCACCAGCACCGACGGGCCAGTTCACTGCGGTGCCCTCGCCAACCTTGGCTTTCCAATCGGGGCTGACCTTGCTGAGGTAATTGGTAAAGATAAAGGTAGTACCCGAACCGTCGGCACGACGCACTTGGGCGATCGCGGTGTCGGGCAAATTCACACCAGGATTGATGGCCTTGATCGCCGGATCATTCCAACGCGCCACTTTGCCCAAGTAAATATCCGCCAGCAATGGGCCTGTCAGCTTCAACTGTCCGGGCGCGATACCTGCAACATTGAGGATGGGCACCACACCACCGATCACGGTGGGGAATTGCATTTGTCCCTTGGTTTTCAGAACCTCATCGGTCAAAGGCATATCGGTAGCGCCGAAATCGACGGTCTTGGAGTCGATTTGCTTGATACCACCGCCCGAACCGACCGACTGGTAGTTCACTTTAACGCCAGTCTGTTTGTTGTAATCGGACGCCCACTTGGCGTACAGGGGTGCTGGAAACGAGGCTCCGGCACCGGTGATTTCCTGGGCCTGAACGCCCGTGGCAATGAAAGCGCATGCCGAGGCCAGCGCGAGAAGGGAACGGGTAGAAACGATCTGCATGGAACACCTTTTTGATGGTTGGGGGATGCGGCAGACTCTAAGTATCAAATATGACAGAAGAATGACAAAAGAACGCTTTCCCCCTGCAAAATTCCGTACTCTGTACGTCAATGCCGAGGCATTTTGTCATTAAATTGACATTATTTATTCTTATCCTCAAACTTTTAACCGGAGGTAATTTATGTCTTACTTACTCACTGTGCGCTTGGCGCGCCGCGCCGCGCTGGCATGCGCAGCTATTACTTTGGTTAGCGCTTGCGCGAGCCTGCAGAAACCCGTCAGCCTGGCAGAAACGATCGCAAAGACGCCCGAATTGAGCACCCTTAATGGCCTCGTGAAAGCCGCTGGCTTGACCGAGACACTGCAAGGCCCCGGTCCATTCACCGTATTTGCACCCAGTGACGCTGCCTTCAAGGCCCTCAAAGCCGGAACATTGGAAAGCCTGAGCAAGAACCCTGCAGCAGTCAAAGACATCTTGCTGTTCCACACTGTCTCGGGTGCAGTGGTATCTAAAGATGTAAAAAACAGCAACGCCAAGGCAGTCAACGGCGACGCTTTGGCACTTGCAAAGTCGGGTGACTTTGTGACCGTTGAAAACGGATTCGTCATCAAGGCCGACGTCATGGCCAGCAACGGTGTCATCCACATCATCGATACCGTGCTGACCCCGCCGAAAAAATAAGACAACATGCAGAGGGGTGGCCGCCTCGGCCGCCCCACCGCCTCTAGTCCCGCCAGACCGGTCCGCTTAGCGACGCAAGTTTGGTCCAGGCAAGTCCTCAGACGCTACTCCCTTGCGGGTAGCCCTCGTGCATCCAAGGTGCTGCTATCCTTGAGTGGATTCGCTTTTTTTACAATTTCCCATGTCCTCTCCCACCCGCCTGGCCGCCATCGACCTGGGCTCCAACAGTTTCCGCCTGGAAATTGGTGTCATCTCCCACGGCGCATTTGAGCGTACGGAGTACCTGAAAGAATCCATCCGCCAAGGCGCAGGCATGGACAGCGAGCGCAACCTCACCGCTTCAGCCATGCAAGGCGGCTGGGATTGTTTAGCCCGTTTTGGCGAACGCCTAGCCGGATTCAAAGCCTCGCAGGTGCGCGCCGTAGCTACCCAAACGTTACGTGAAGCGCGCAATCGCGATGTATTTTTGGCCCGAGCCGTCAAGGTATTGGGCTTCCCCATAGACGTCATCTCAGGCCGGGAAGAAGCCCGACTCATCTATAAAGGCGTGTCAAACCTACTGCCGCCGTCCGACGAGCGGCGTCTAGTGGTGGACATTGGCGGACGGTCCACCGAACTGATCCTGGGTCAGAACCAACAACCACGGGTGATGGAGTCCTTTCGCGTCGGCAGTATTGCCTGGTCCACCCGCTATTTTCCCGACGGCGTGTGGCGGCGCAAATCATTTGAAACGGCCGAAATCGCAGCCAAAGCGGTCTTGGATGGCGCATTACAAGCCTACCACCCCGGCAATTGGGACATCGCCTACGGCTCGGCGGGCACGGTCAGCGCGGTGAGTGAAGCCTTGGCAGCCGGTGGCTGGACCGATGGCGTTGTCACTACCGAAGGCTTGGACTGGCTTAAAGAAGTGCTCATAGAAACCGGTCAGTCTGAAGGCACCAAAATAGCCGGCCTGCGCGAAGACCGCAAGGCCATCATCGCCGGTGGTTTGTCGGTTACACGCGCTTTATTCAACTTGCTGGGCATTGAAAGCCTGAGCCCCACTTCCGGCGGATTGCGCCACGGTCTTTTATGCCAAATGCAAGGTTCGCGCGAAAGCGCGAGTGACCTGCGTAGCAAGACGGTCGAGCGCTTGGCCAATAAATTTAATGTGGATCGCGCCCATGGCAGCCGCGTCGGCAAATGGGCTACCCATTTGCTGGCTCAAATTTTGGGCGACCAGGCACCGGACCCTAGCGACGAGTCCAACCGCAGCATGCGCAAGCTGCGCTGGGCTGCCGAATTGCATGAGATCGGCAGCCATATTTCACACAGCGATTACCACAAGCACGGCGCTTATATTTTGCAAAACGCCGACGCTATGGGTTTTTCTTTGGATGAACTACAGCGGCTGAGCCTGCTGGTGCTAGGCCATCGTGGCAAATTGCGAAAAATCGAAGCGGATTTAGTATTAGACGACTTGCGGGCGCAATTAATGGCGCTGCGAATTGCCGTAATTTTGTGCCACGCCCGGCGCGACCCGCGACCGGACTGCGTGCAAGTCACCCAAAGCAAGGGCGTGGTGAAAGTGCGTTGCGACCCCGGCTGGGCCGAAGAGTTTCCCCAGTCGGCCTATTTACTACGTGAAGAAGCGCTGGCCTGGCAAAAGACGGGTTGGCCCATGGAGTTCTTGGACACGTAAAGCAGCGTGCAAGACGGGTGAGGGCTTAGAGCAAATCCGGCGACTGCACGCTGAGCACGGTGGTTTCCACTTCGCCGTGGCGCTCTCGGTACCTCAACCACCAAACGGCACCCTTTTTTACTACGCAGGTCTGCCCTGGCATGGCCAACAACTGGGCAATGGCTTGGCCGATAGTGGGTTGATGCCCCACGACCAAAACGCAGGTGCTGGCATGCGGCCAGTTCACCAAATTCAGAAGATCCTCTACGCCGGCCAAAGGTGCGAGCGCCGCGTTGACCTTGTATTTGCGGTCCAAGGCCTTCGCCGTTTGCTCAGCCCGCAGCGCGGGGCTGCTGTACACCTTGGTACCCGCCGGTAGTTGGCGGTCCAGCCAAGCGGCCATGCGCTGCGCCTGTTTTTCACCACGCGGGCTCAAGGTCCTGAGCATGTCGTCGCCGACCAGTTCCAGGTCTATGGCTTCGGCATGGCGCCAAAACACCAAATCCATCGTGCTCAATTTTCACCCGCCTTTGCGTTGTGTATGCCGTAGCGCAGCATCAGCGCTGCCTGCGCGGAATGGCCTGGGTGGGCGCCGGTCCCACGGGTCGACAGGTAGCTTCCATCCGGCTGCATATCCCACGCATCCTGGCTGTCGTGCAAATAGGCCAACAGACATTCATCTATGAGTCGCTGCCTTTGCACATGATCGGTCACTGGCCAGGCCAATTCGACGCGGCGGACCATATTGCGATTCATCCAATCTGCGCTGGACAAATACAGTTCATCGTCGTCGCCTTGACGAAAATAATAAACCCTGGAGTGCTCCAAAAACCTGCCAATAATCGAGCGCACACGGATGTTGTCTGTCAATCCCTTGACCCGGGCCGGCAGCATGCAAGCACCGCGCACAATCAAATCAATCTGGACGCCGCTTTTCCCCGCTTCAATCAGCGCATGGATCAGTTCCAGATCAGTCAAAGAATTCATTTTTGCGACGATGCGCGTCGATTCGCCCTTGGCAGCCGCCAAGGCCAGCATCTCTATTTTTGCAATGAGTTTGTCATGCAAATAAAACGGCGCCATCCACATTTTTTTCAAGCGCGGCAGCCTGCTTTGGCTAGCCAAATGGACAAAGACATTTTCCATGTCCCGAGTCAAGTCCGGGTCAGCGCTTAAATGGCTGATATCGGTATACAGGCGTGCTGTACGCGGGTTGTAATTACCCGTGGACAAATGGCCATAGCGTTTGAGGCCCTTGCCTTCACGCCGCGTAACCAGCAGCATCTTGGCGTGGGTTTTCAGCCCCACCACGCCGTAAACCACTTGGGCGCCAATAGATTCGAGCATCTCTGCCCAATTGATATTGGCCTCTTCGTCAAAGCGCGCCTTCAGCTCGACAACCACAGTCACTTCTTTGCCTTTGCGTACGGCCTCGCGCAACAAGTCCATGATGGTCGAATCCGCGCCTGCCCGGTAAATCGTTTGCTTGATCGCCAGCACATCGGAGTCATTCACCGCTGCACGCAAAAATAGCAGCACACCTTCAAAGCTTTCAAACGGTTGGTGAAAAATCACATCGCCCTGTTTCAACTGGTCGAAAACGTTGCTCCCTAAATCCAATTGCACGGGCGGCGCTGCTTTGTAGGCGGGGAAGCACAAATCGGGTCTATCCAGCAGATCGATCATCTGGGTCAGCCGGACCAAATTGACCGGGCCTGAGACGCGGTACAAAGCCATGGCCGGTAAATCAAATTGCTTTAAAAGGAAATGCGACAAATGCTCCGAGCAGCCGGAGGACACTTCCAGGCGCACGGCTTCGCCGTAATGGCGGTGCACCAAACCTTGGCGCAAGGCCATACGCAGGTTTTGCACATCGTCTTCATCGACTGCCAAATCCGAATGGCGCGTTACCCGAAATTGCGAAAACTGGTCCACCGTGCGACCCGTAAACAATTCAGACAAATGGGCGCGGATGACGCTGGTCAAGGCCACAAACACCACTTTGGTGCCGGACACCCTATCGGGCATGCGGATGATGCGCGGCAACACGCGCGGCACCTTGACGATGGCAATTTCATTACTGCGCCCGAACGCATCGTTGCCGCCCAAACGCACAATAAAGTTCAAGGCCTTATTGGCCACCTGGGGAAAGGGGTGGGCGGGGTCTAGGCCAACCGGGATGAGGAGCGGTCGCACCTCGCGCTCGAAATACTGCTTCACCCACAGACGTTGTTCGGCGTTGCGTTCGCCATGCGACACGATTTTGATTCCGCAATGGGCCAGTGCGGGCAAGATCGCGTCGTTGTACAGACCGTACTGTCGCTCCACCAAGGTGTGCAAAGACTCCGACAAACGATCAAACGACTTTTCGGTATAGCTGCCCTGCTTGTCACCACTGCGCTTGGCGGTGAGGTGCGGCTCGGAGCGGACTTCAAAAAATTCATCCAAATTGGACGAAACAATGCACAGATAGCGCAGCCGTTCCAAAACAGGAACATCTTCACGCGCGGCCCAGCTCAAGACCCGCTCATTGAACGCGACCAGACTATGGTCGCGATCCAGCAGCTCGTGGTGCGCCGCGTCGTGAAAGGCTTTGCTCGTTTGTTCCAACGGGACGTTCTCCTTGAAATCCGTGGTTTTCGACTTGTAGAACGTAGCGTAATGGCAAGGCGAGAAGCTAGCAAGCCTCTATTTCAAGCAATACGGCAACCTAGCAGTATGCGCCTCTTAGGCGAAGCAATATTGCGCTGAGGCAGTTTGCTTCAAAAAAATTACAAATTTGTGACATTCCCCCTGCCCGATTCCCGTAAAAAGCAAGGCCTGTCGATTGCAAGCTCATCTCACCAGTGCAACGATTCGGTTGGTACCCCAGAAAGTAGATCTGAGGGCTTGCCGTCTTACTTCACGATCACCGGATGCACGCTAAACACATTAGCGCTGGTGGGGTCCACTACCACGCGAACCCAATGCAGGCTAGGGCTGCCGAAAGTCTGTAAACGGGTGAAATTAGGAAGCAACTTGGTGGGGCTATACATGGGCTTGTCTAATTTGAAGTAATGGGTGTCGCCATGGACAAACAAGACCTGACCGGCGTATTGCTCAGTTTGCTCCACTAGTTTGGACATGAAATGGCGATAACCGCTAACTGCCGGCTCCTTGCTTTCATCGAACTCTTCGGTTTCAGGCAAATCAAAGCCCGGGTCGCCCTGGGTTACCACCACGATTCCCACTGCATTCTGTGCTTTAGCAGCAGTGAACGAAGCTTGCATCCACGCCACGTTGGCAGCGTCGCGCTCCAGATACTCGGCGTTAGAGGCGTCGCATTGCGCGTTATCGCGGGCGCTCTTGTTTTTGCACTCCTTCTCGCTCATGATCAGGTTGTTGTTGCTGCCGGGCTGGTTCACACCCACAAACACCACGCCGCCATGCACAAAGCGCGTGTTCTCGACAAATTTTTCACCCAGCTTGCCTTGGTGCTCTAAAGCCATCGTGCTTTGGCCCAGACTATTGAGGTTGGGGAACATCACTTTGCGCAGGTAGCTAAGGCGCTCTAAACCATCGTAGCCACCGTTGTTGGTGCGATGGCAGTCAGTCCATTCGTTATCGCCGGGCACATAGACCACCGGTTTCACCATGGTGGCAAACATCTTCAGTGCGTCCGCGTAGACATCGTCAGTGCACTTGGAGCTTCCATCCTTGATGTCACCGTCGTAAATAGAGAACGCGATATCAGACCGGTTAATGCTTTGCAAAACCGCTGGCAGTTTGGCATCGTCGCCCGCCTTTTTGTAGGGCATATCGCCCCACAGGCCGAAGCTAAAGGGTTTGGCTGGGCTTTGCGCCCAACCCAATGAAACCTGCGCTACCAAGAGGGCAGCAACGCAAACAGCTTTAGAAAACATAAACACTCCGAATATAAGTAACTAAATCAATTTAAGCGCTTTGCATGACGATGGTATGACGAAATAAAGACAGAAAAAAGTCGTTGCAAAAATAATACAAAAGATCAAAAACCACCTTATTTCACTGAATTGAAATATGAAAACACAACACTCGTCCTCGTCAATTCAAGCATTTTTGAATTTTGGCAATAAGTTCAAACACTAACAGAAAGAGTACTTTATGAAAATGACAGCCCAGAAAACCGCGTTGGCACTGGCCACCGGCATGTTGCTCGCTACCTCTGCCTTCGCTCAAATCGCACCTGCCGTGACCTTGTATGGTCGCTTGGACGTGGGCGTTGAAAGCGCGAATGACGGCGCTCTGACAAAAACTATGTTGCAAAACTTCTCCTCGCGCTTCGGCATCAAAGGTGAGCGTGGATTTAGTAAAGATTTGTCCGGTGTGTTTCAAGTCGAAACCAATTTCCGGCCAGACGACAATACTGGCGCCGATGCACTCGCAAACCGCAACAGCTTTGTTGGCCTGAAGAGCGCTTCATTCGGTACTTTGTTGATGGGCAACCACGATACACCGCTGAAGTCCTTGGATGCAGGCGGATATGCCGGAACGCTGTATGGCGAAGGTGAGGCTATGGAAGTCATCATTCACGGCAAGGGTACAGCAGCTTTGGTACCGACAGCAGTGAACTTTGGCAATGTGCACACGCGTCAGAAGAACAATCTGGTGTACATCAGCCCGAAGTTTGCTGATATGGTGGTAAAAGCGTCATACGCTCCCGATGAAGGAAAATCCGCCACGCAGGACATTCCACTTTACTCAGCCTCTTTAGAGTGGAATAACGGAACCTACAACGCAGGTATCGCAACGCAAACCGTGGGCGCTACTGCGGCAGCAACTGCTACTGCGGCACGTTACGGCATGACAGCAACCAAATTTTCCGTGGGCGCCAAAATGGACAACCTGAGCGGTGCGATCGTTGTTAGTTCCTTGGATAACCAAGCATTCTTGGTAACCGATGTGCGCAAGACCACCAACACATTGTTTGTGGTTAACTACGTAGATGGCGCTCTGACCTACAAGTTCAACTATGGCATGTCTGGAGAGTCTGCTTCCAATGCGCAAGACGACTTGACCATGATGGCCCTGGAAGCCGCTTATGCTTTGGATAAGCAAACGATAATCTATGGCAGCTACGCACAGATTACCAACGGCGCAAAAGGTAAGGGAGAGTTAGTTGGTTCTGACAGCAAGGTCAAGGCAGCGGCAGCAGGTAACGACCCGACAGCCATTACTTTCGGTATTCGCTACAACTTCTAAGCAGGCTTAGTGTCTGATTTTTGATGCCGCGATGTGCCTGTAAGCAATTTGCTCATGCATTGAAAATTCGACCTAGTGTTTAGTAAAAAAATGACCACCTTCGGGTGGTCATTTTTTGGTGAATAAATTACCGCCAATATAGCGGTCTTCGGCATAGCTTAAACACCCGCGTCCAACCACTTTTGCAAAAACTGCGCCGTCCCTGCCTCGGGGTCAAGTTGGTAGGAATCAAAACCTAACTTAGCGTAGGCGCGCATTGCCTTTTTATTGCCCGAAAGCACTTCCAAAGTCAATTTACAAGCGCCACGATCACGCGCTATTTGAATCACGGTTTCTATCATGGCGCCTGCCACTCCTTGCCCACGCCAATCTGGTAGCACGATCACATCATGGATATTGACCAAGGGCTTGGCTGCAAAGGTAGAAAATCCTTCTATGCAATTGACCAATCCGACCGGCGTTTGGCCCGCATCCTGCGCAAACGCCAGCAAGCTAAAAGCCTGCGGGCGCGTGGCTAAGCCCGCCACCACATGGGTTTTGGCATAGTCGCTGAGACCCGAGCCGCCGCCCATGGGGTCATGGGCATAGGCATCGAGCAAGGCGACCAAGGCGCTGGCGTGCACCGGGTCCGCGTAGTCAACGCGGCAAATATGAATCGGGGGCTTGGGCGTAGTCATTGCAGTGTTTGCGCAATACGCTGGGCGCTGGCTTTGGCGACCGCCGCATCGCGCGCCTCCACCATCACGCGAACCACAGGCTCGGTGCCGCTGGCACGTATCAGCACACGTCCCTGATCGGCCAATTGCGCTTCCACTTGCGCAATCGCTTGCTGCATCACCTGGTTGGACTTCCAGTCCGCGCCAGGTGCAAGGCGCACGTTGATCAATGTTTGTGGGAATAGCGTTACCCCATCCAACAATTGCGCCATAGTTTTGCCTGAGCGCACACAGGCTTGCAAGATTTGCAAAGCAGAAACCAGTCCATCGCCGGTGGTGTGCTTATCCAGGGCCAGCAAATGCCCCGAGCCTTCGCCACCCAAAATCCAGCCGCGCGCCTGCAAGTCTTCCAGCACATAGCGGTCACCTACGCGCGCACGCACGAATTCCAAGCCACGTGCCTTTAAGGCCAGCTCCACCGCCATATTCGTCATCAAGGTGCCGACTATGCCCCCCAGCGCTTCGCCGCGTGCCAGGCGCTCATCGGCCATCAGGTACAGCAACTCGTCGCCGTTATACAAGCGCCCTTGTGCATCGGCGATTTGCAGGCGATCGGCATCGCCATCGAGTGCAACCCCAAAATGCGCGCCATGCTGCTTTACCGCAGCCACCAGGGACTTAGGGTGGGTGGCACCCACGTCGTTGTTGATATTCAAACCATCGGGCGTGCAGCCAATGGCGATGACTTCAGCACCCAATTCATGAAACACTTTAGGCGCGATCTGGTAGGCCGCGCCGTGCGCCGCATCGACTACCATTTTCATGCCCTTGAGCGTCAGGTCGGATGCAAACGTGCTCTTACAAAACTCGATATAGCGGCCCGCCGCATCATCGAGCCGTTTGGCTTTGCCCAATTGGGCCGAGGTTTCCCACACAGGCGCTTGGGCCAAGGCCTCTTCGACCGCTTTCTCCCACGCATCGGGCAGTTTGCTGCCCTGGGCGCTGAAAAACTTGATGCCGTTGTCTTCAAAAGGGTTGTGGCTGGCGCTGATCACCACGCCCAAGGACGCGCGCTGCGCCCGCGTCAAATAAGCCACGCCCGGGGTGGGCAACGGGCCCAGGAGCACCACATCCACACCCGCAGAGTTAAACCCGCTTTCCAAGGCGCTTTCCAGCATATAGCCCGAAATGCGGGTGTCTTTACCAATCAATACCGTGGGGCGCGCCTCTGTGCGCTTGAGCACCCGCCCCACCGCATGCGCCAGGCGCAGCATGAAGTCCGGGGTAATCGGTGCCTGACCTACCGTACCGCGAATGCCGTCGGTTCCGAAATATTGACGTGTCATGCCTTATTGCTTCTTGTAAAAACTTAGAAAATCCGCGACGCCAAGGGTTTTGCCGCCGCTTGCATTGCACCAAGCACCTTCAAGGCCTGCGCCGTGGCCAGCACATCATGCACCCGGACAATGCGCGCCCCATTGTGCACCGCCAGCAGCGCCGCAGCGGCGCTGGCCACCACCCGATCCGCCGCAGAAGCGCCAGTCACCGCGCCCAGTGATGACTTGCGCGACCAGCCTGCCAGCACCGAAAAGCCCAGCGCAAATAGCTCCGACTGGCGCGCCAGCAAGCTGAAATTTTGCGGCACGGTTTTCCCAAAGCCGATGCCGGGGTCAATGCATATGCGCGCCGCTAGCACCCCGCGCGCCAGAAGCAGTTGCCCTCGCTGGCGCAAAAACTCGATCACCGGGGCTAGCACATCCCCCTCCATGGGCGACAACTGCATGGTCTGCGGATCGCCATGCATATGCATGAGGCACACACCACAACGCCCATGCCCAGCCACTACATCCACGCCACTGCGCGCAGAACCAGGGGCAGTCCAGCGAAGCGCCCACACATCGTTGATGATGTCCACACCCAGGTCCAATACCGCTTGCATCACCGCAGGCTTGTAGGTATCGACCGACACCGGCACGCCCAGGGTCAGGGCATGGCGCACCACCGGCAGAATGCGGGCCAACTCATCGGCTTGCGACAGCGGCTGCGCGCCCGGACGCGTCGATTCACCGCCGATGTCCAGCATGTCAGCGCCCTCGGCCAGCAATTGTTCGCAATGGCCCATCGCGGCGCTGCTTGTTGCGTGCAAACCGCCGTCAGAAAACGAGTCCGGCGTGACGTTCACAATCCCCATGATGCGGGGCTGCGACAAATCAATGTCAAAGCGGCTGGTTTGCCAAATAGTCATGCGCGAGATTGCCGATGGATTAAATAAAAGCTGCGTTAAACGTGCAAACGGGGCCTGAAGCCCCGTTTGCCGTATAGCGAATTACTGGTGCGCTCAGGCCGCCGTGGGTGCTGGTTCGGGCGTTGCCGCAGGCGCCGCACTACCACCACCATCGCTCGGGCCAGGCGTAGTGCTCGGGGGCGTCCAATCTTTGGGTGGACGCGGATCTTTGCCCGCAATGATGTCGTCCAACTGGTCACTGTCAATGGTTTCCCATTCCAGCAAGGCCTTGGCCATCGCGTGCATTTTGTCTTTATTGTCTTCAATCAGCTTGCGGGCCAACTGGTACTGCTGGTCGATGATGCGGCGGACTTCAGCATCCACTTTTTGCATCGTTTGCTCGCTCATATTGGTGGTCTTGGTCACCGAGCGGCCCAGGAACACTTCGCCCTCATTCTCCGCATACACCATGGGGCCGAGAGCATCGGTCATGCCGTAGCGCATCACCATGTCTCGGGCAATAGAGGTAGCGCGTTCAAAGTCGTTGCTGGCACCCGTGGTCATTTGGTTCATGAACACTTCTTCGGCGATACGTCCACCAAACAGCATGCTGATTTGGTTGAGCATGTATTCGCTATCGTACGAGTAGCGGTCCTGTGCAGGCAGGCTCATGGTGACACCCAAAGCACGGCCCCGCGGAATGATGGTGACTTTATGGACCGGATCACATTTGGGCAATAGCTTGCCAATCAGCGCGTGGCCGGACTCGTGGTAAGCCGTGTTCTTACGCTCGCCTTCGGGCATGACCATGCTCTTGCGCTCCGGACCCATCAGGATTTTGTCCTTGGCCTTTTCGAAGTCTTCCATGTCCACCAAACGGGCATTGCGGCGCGCGGCCATCAAGGCGGCTTCATTACACAAATTCGCCAAATCCGCGCCCGACATGCCAGGCGTGCCACGGGCGATGATGCCTGCGTTCACATCTTGCCCCAGCGGCACTTTGCGCATGTGCACATTAAGGATTTGTTCGCGGCCACGAATATCAGGCAGCGTGACATAAACCTGGCGGTCAAAGCGACCGGGACGCAGTAAAGCAGCATCCAAAATATCGGGCCGGTTGGTGGCAGCCACCACAATGACACCGACATTGGTCTCAAAACCATCCATCTCGACCAGCATCTGATTGAGCGTCTGCTCGCGCTCATCGTTGCCGCCACCCAGGCCGGCGCCACGCTGGCGGCCCACGGCGTCAATCTCGTCGATGAAAATAATACAAGGTGCGTTCTTCTTGGCATTGTCAAACATGTCGCGCACACGGGATGCGCCCACACCGACAAACATTTCCACAAAGTCAGAACCAGAAATACTGAAAAAAGGCACTTTGGCTTCGCCGGCAATCGACTTTGCCAACAGGGTTTTACCGGTGCCTGGAGGGCCCACCAGCAACAGGCCACGCGGAATACGGCCACCGAGTTTTTGGAAT
>CAJBBZ010000131.1 GCA_903951445.1 uncultured beta proteobacterium | reverse complement strand
CAGGGCGCACTTCGCGCGCTGTCAACGTACGCTGCTATGTACGAATGCGGGCGCCAAGTTTGGTTACAGGCATTACTTTTGCTTAATGCAGCCCATGCCCCCCAACATCCCCACCCTAGCCACGCCCGCCAACCAGGCCATCAACTGCTGGCAATGCCGGCATTTCGCCACCAGTTGGGACCCGGCGCTGCCTTATCTATGCAAGCTGATGGGCTTTAAGTCCAAGATGCTGCCTTCTATTCAGATAGTGCAGATCGACGCCCGCCCCTGCCAAGGCTTTGACGCCAAGCCCGCCAAAGCAGCGCCCAAGCCCGGGGTGTCGGTAAGTCGTCAATAAACGCCAGAAAACTCGTGGCACGGGATTTGCGGATAGGGTGACTCCATTGACACCTTTTTGACCCTACCCACTTATGTCCGCGTCCCATTTGCCCATTTCAGCCCTCTGGCTGGACCCGTTTCGCCCGCTGAGCGCGGCGAACGCGCAGGCTTTGGCCGGCGCAGGTCTGGTTGTCACCACCGTTAGCACGCTAGACGCTTTGCAAGAAGCGCTGGCCGACGAAGAAGCCGCCTACGCCATGCTCGTCTTGGGTTTGGGCGGCGATACCAGCTTGCTAGAAGACAGCGCCGGGCTGGTCAAAGCCAGCCGCCTCAACATTCCCCTGGTCTGCCGCACCGAACGCCGTCACCTGGAAGCCGCTATTGCATCCATCCACCAAGGTGCCTGCCATGCGCTGGCTGCCGATGACTGGAGCACTGCCGCGTGGGTCCAAACCATCAGCCGTGCCCGCGCTGCCAGTCAGGCCGCCAAAACCATCGCCGTCAACGCAGCCGCCAGTGCGATCGTGAGCGCCGCCGCCGCCAACAACACACACCATAACCACACCGCCCCCGCCCAAGAGTCGGTACGCAGCGTGGTCTATGTGGACCCCATCAGCCGCAATTTACTGGCATTAGCCCACCGTGTGGCCCTGGCCAACGTGGCGGTGCTGATTGAAGGACCCACCGGTTCGGGTAAGGAAGTGCTCTCGCGCGTGTTGCACGAGTCCTCAGCCAGCGCCAATGGCCCCTTTGTCGGCTTTAACTGCGCCGCCATGCCTGAGCACATGATTGAAGACATGCTCTTTGGCCATGAAAAAGGCGCGTTTACCGGCGCTGTCAAAGACCACCGCGGCCTGTTTGAACAAGCCCAGGGCGGCACCATATTCTTAGACGAAATTGGCGAACTGCCACTAACGCTGCAAGCCAAGCTGCTGCGCGTGCTGCAAGAGCGCACCCTGGTGCGCCTGGGTGGTGAACGCACTATTGGGCTGGACGTGCGCGTAGTCGCTGCCACCAACAAAAACCTGCGTGAATCGATTGCCCAGCGCGAATTCCGCGAAGACCTGTATTTCCGCCTGAGCACCTTCAAGCTGCGCGTACCCGCGCTGGCAGAGCGCCCTGGCGATATTTTGCCCATCGTGGCCCGTATGTTGGGTCGTCATGGCCGCAACGGCCAAAGCTGGAGTGTCAGCCCCGCGGCCCAAACCGCTTTGTTGGCCTATCCCTGGCCCGGCAATGTGCGCGAACTCGAAAACGTGGTGCAACGCGCCATGGTGCTCTGCGCTGACCAACAAATTGACACCCAGCACCTGATGTTTGACGACATGTCCGTCGAGTCGCTGCTGGCCAGCGGCTACCACGCACCAGCGGCATCCGCACCGGTGGCGCCACCCGCTGTTGATCTGCAACTGGCTCAGGGCGTACCGGCCAACATCGCCGAACTGCTGGCGATGGTGCATGAGGACGACAGCGCCGACATGCCCTTGCAAGCCGCAGTCAAACACAACGAACACACTTTGATCCGCGCCGCCTTGGAATCCTCGCGCAGCCGTCTCGAAGCCGCCGAAAAACTGGGCATCAGCCCGCGCACCTTGCGCTACAAGCTGGCCCGCCTGCGCGATAACTCGCTCAGCGAATTGGCTAACGCCTAAATAACGCCACCCGACCCGGAGCCCACGCCATGATTGAAAAAGCCACTTCCGCCGCCAGCATTGCATCGATGTTGCGCACCCTGGAAGCGCATTCGTCCCAGGCCAAAGGCCTGAGCGAAGACAGCGCCAGCGGCGTACCGAAAACTAATTTTGCCGAAATCATCGGCAAAGCCGTCAGCCAGACCAATGCCGCCCAAGTGGAGTCGCAAAACACGGTCCGAGCATTTGAAAGCGGCGAGGCGGTGCCGCTGACCGAAGTGGTGATGAAGATGCAAAAGGCCTCGCTGTCCTTTGAAGCCACCTTGCAGGTGCGCAACAAAGTACTCAAAGCCTATGAAGAAGTGATGAATATGCCGGTTTAAGCAAAGCCCGACACACCTTGACTCAAACCCTGCGCTGAAAGAGAACCCCTATGGCAACCGCAACCGCACCCACCGGCACCCTGCTTCCCGGCGCTACAGACGCAGGCGCGCTGGCAACCCGGCCCGGCGGGCGCAACGCGATGGCCACGGTCGGTGGTGATAACGCGATCAGCCTGGGCGACAACGGTATGCCCCTGGCCGACTACTCCGGCCCTTTTGGCCCGATCAAACAAATCCTGGACCAGCCTTCGGTAAAGAAGTCTTTGCCGCTGATGGTTATCGCGGTAGCCATCTTGGCCTTTGTTCTGGTCTATACCCTGGTCAACCAACCTAACTACCGTCCGGTCATGTCCGGCATTACCGAAGGCGACCAGCAAGCGGTTTTTGAAGCCCTCAAGACAGCCGACTTCAAACCCGTGATTGACAGCAGCAACGGCCAGGTGACGGTGCCGGTGACGCGCTACCACGAAGCCCGCATTTACCTGGCCTCCAAAGGCCTCCCCAAGACCGCATCGACTGGCTTGGATACGCTCAAAGACCAGTCGGCCATGACTACCAGCCAGTTTATGGAGCAAGTGCGTTACAACGCCGCCATTGAGCAGGAGCTGGCGCGCAGCATTCAGCAAATCGATTCGATACAAACCGCCCGTGTGCATTTGGCGACCACCAAACCGTCTGTATTTGTGCGCGACCGAACACCGCCTAAAGCATCGGTAGTGGTAACGCCCCACCAGGGGCGCAGTGTCAGCCCGACGCAAGTGCAGGCCATTGTGCATTTAGTCGCGTCCAGCGTGCCTTTGCTGCTGCCGGAAAACGTGTCGATTGTGGACAACGTGGGCAAGCTCATGACCGACGCCGCCTCCGATGCGGCCATGGGCCTGAATGCCACCCAATCCAAATACAAACAATCGCTCGAAGACCTGTACCGCCAGCGCGTGCTGGAGATTTTGGTGCCCATCGTGGGCGACGCTAACGTGCGTTCGCAGGTCAACCTCAACATTGACTTCAGCCAGACCGAAATTACCTCCGAAGACTTTGACCCCACCGGCAAAGGGCCCAAGACGCGTTCCGAAATCACCAGTGAAGACCGCAACAGCGCCAAAGAAGCCTCAGGCATTCCCGGCACCTTGGCCAACACGGCGCCGCCCGCGCCCACCACCACATTAAACACAACCGCAACCGCCCCGGCCGCCGCCACGGACGAGCGCAGCACCGTAGCAGCACGTGCCACCCGCAATTACGAATTTGACCGCCAAGTGCGGCACACCAAAACAGCCTCGGGCGGCATCCAGCGCGTGAGCGTGGCCGTGGTGATCAACGAACGCGCGCCCATCGCGCAACCCAAAAACGACAAAGGCGAAGACCAGCCGGCCAAACCCAATCCTTACACGCCAGAAGAATTGGAACGCATACAGCAGTTGGTGCGCGGCGTGGTCGGCTTTGATGAAGCGCGCAAAGACGTGGTGAGCGTGATCCCCGCCAAGTTCGAGCCTGATGTGCCCGTAGACCTGTCGATTCCATGGCACAAAGACGATGCGGTCTTGACCAACCTCAAGTCCGCCATGCTGGGGCTGATGTTTGTGGCCTTCCTGATGGCGGTGGTGCGCCCGGTGGTGGTCCACATGATGGAGCGCGACAAGCAAGCCGCCTTGGATGCAGCCGAGAAAGTACAACTAGCCCAGGAACAGGCCTTGGCGATAGAGCGCGCACAAGCCGAAGAAGCGGCAGCCGCGGGCGCCGAACCTGGCGAGCCATCGGCGGCCGAGACGCTGGAAGAGATGAAAGCAAAGATGAAGGCCAAGAAGTCGGGCATCTCCGCCGAGATGATGGATACTGCCAACACCTACGACGACAAAGTGGCCCTGATCCGCATGATCGTGGGCGACGACTCGGCCCGCGTGGCCAGCGTACTAAAGAACATGATCAAGCCCAATTAAGGGGCTGCGCAAAATTAGATTTCCAGGAAGTTAACGACCATGGCAGACGACAACAAAGCAACAGGCGCTGCGGGCTACAGCGACGCGCTGCGCCGCGAGATGTCGGAACTCACCGGCACGCAGCGCGCTGCCGTGTTGATGCTGCTATTGGGCGAAGAGCAGGCCGCCAACATCATCCGCTTTCTGAGCCCCAAAGAAGTTCAGGGCTTGGGCGCTGCTATGGTGCAAGTGGCCGAACTATCGCAAGAGGCCGTCAACGCCGTACTGGACGAATTTTTGGCCGAAATCAAACGCCAAACTAATCTGGGCTTGGGCACTTCGGACTATGTGGACAAGGTATTTCGCCGCGCTTTGGGCGACGACAAAGCCGCTTCGGTGCTGGGCCGTATCAACCCCGGCCACGGCAGCAAAGGTTTGGAGATCCTGACTTGGATGGATGCGCGCTCGATCGCCGACATGATCCAGGCCGAGCATCCACAAGTGGTGGCCATTATTCTTTCGGTGCTGGAAACCGGCGTGGCCGCTGAAGTGCTGAATTTTTTGCCGCCCGATGCACGGGCCGAGATCATGCAACGCGTGGCCAGCCTGGAACAAGTGCAGCCCTCGGCGATGGACGAGCTCGAAGCCATCATGAAGAAACAGTTCTCCACCAACTCCACCTCCAAGTCCTCCAGCCTGGGCGGCGTCAAAGCAGCCGCCAATATTTTGAACCAGACCAAAACGACTTTGGAAGCCGCCGTGATGAGCGGCTTGCGCGATATCGACCCGGACCTGATGCAACAGATTCAGGACAATATGTTCACCTTCGAAAACCTGGTGGGTGTGGACAACAAAGGCATTGCCAAAATCATGGCCAATGTGGAGCCCGATTTGATGATGAAGGCCCTCAAGGGCGCCAGCGAAGCAGTCAAAGAAAAATTCCTGGGCAGCATGTCCGAACGTGCGCGCGGCATGTTCCGCGACGATATGGAAGCCTTGCCTCCGATGCGTCTTTCCGATGTGGAGATGGCACAGAAAATGGTCATGCGCGCAGCCCGCAAACTGGCAGATGCCGGCGACTTGGTGCTAGGCGGCGGGGCCGACTATGTCTAACACGGCGCAAGCCGAAGCGCGCAAACCCGAGGTCCGCCCCGCGCGGGTCTGGCAACCTACCGACCTGCTGCACCCGATTGCGCCTGCGGGCGGCTTTTTGCCCAATCCCTGGAAACCCACGCAAGCGATAGGCTTTGACCCCCAAGGTTTTGTGACCCCGGTGCTGGACCTTCAAGCCATGGCGCGCGAGGCTGCGGCCAAAGCCCAAGCGGCGCAAGCAGCCAACCATTCCCAGGAAGAATCACAAGACGGCTCGCACGGAAACAGCCAGGCGGCGTCAAGCGACGCACCCAACACGGCCCCAGATGGCGATGATGCAGACACAGCCGCAGAAGCTAAGGCAGCGCACAGTCCGTCCGCCCCAAGTACACCGGCGAGCCCAGCGATAGACGCCCAGGCACTAGAACAAGCCCGTGCCGAGGGCCATGCCCAAGGCATGGCCCAAGCGCGCGCCCAATTGCAGGCGCAGGCCCAGAGCGATGCGCAAGCAGCCTTGGGTCAGGACCATGCGCTGGTAGAAAAATTACAAGCCGCATTGGCCGACCTGCAACAAAGCCCGCAAAGTTTTTTCGAACCCCTCAAACGTCTGTCCCTGCATTTAGCCGAGCAACTGGTCTTAGCTGAATTACAAATGGATGGCAGCGCTATCGAACGCCTAGTGCAACGCTGCGTGGATGATTTGGGGCAACACGACGAATCGATGGTGACCGTGCATTTACACCCCAGCGACGTCGAACGTCTGCAAAGCATGCGCGAGCGCACGGGGCTTAACGAAGGCTCTTCCTTGCGCCTGCAAGCGGACGAAAGCCTGCTGCCCGGCAGCGTACGCGCCAGCGCCAATGACGCGAT
>CAJBBZ010000130.1 GCA_903951445.1 uncultured beta proteobacterium | reverse complement strand
CGACCAAAATCGTCGCAAAGCAAGAAAAAAGCCCCGAAACAACGAGGTTTCGAGGGTTTCTATTTGGTGCGGCTGGCAGGAATTGAACCCACGACCCCTTGGTTCGTAGCCAAGTACTCTATCCAACTGAGCTACAGCCGCAAGCCGAAGATTCTAGCATAGGCCCCCTGTTTCCTATCGATCCGCATGCCTTGCGCAAGAAGATCCGGCACTGCTGCGCGCTTAATGGCAGCGCGCTGTGACGCCAATGCAACCGTTATCAAAATCTGGGCTTGTTTGCCAAACTAGAATGAATCTGTCATCACCAACACAACGGAAGGAACCTACTATGAGCCTGCAATCCATCACCGAAGCCATGCGTCAAAAAATGGGCGAGGACAGTGGTTTGGGCGCCAGCCTGAAATTCGATTGCGGCGCCGACGGCATCATCGTGATTGACGGCAGCGTGGTACCCAACACCATTTCCAATGAAGATCGTGAAACCGACTGCACAATCGGCATCAGCATGGAAAACCTGCAAGCCATGCTCGACGGCGAACTCAATGGCGTGAGCGCCTTTATGAGCGGCAAAATCAAGGTCGAAGGCGATATGAGTGTCGCCATGAAACTGCAAAGCGTGGTCTAACACCCACAAGCCAGCGCGCAGGGCGTCTGCCCGCGCGCGCTTGGCTACAGCAGCGCTCCCGCAAGGCGCACACACCTTGCCGCGTACTATCCCGAACGATTTGGTGGGCCCACCAGGACTTGAACCTGGGACCAAAGGATTCCGGTTTGTGTTGCTTTCGCAACTCCCTGGACTTTGCCTTCACCGTATGCATTGCTGCACTTAGGCGGGTGCCGTCAAGTCTCTACACCTTCAAAGTGATTGCTCACCAAGCTTGGCTCGGCGTTGGCCTATGCATTGCTGCACGTAGCGTTCGCCGACTTTGACACCATCCCTTACGCAGTTTCCAGACGTAAGGCACATTTGAAAAATATGAGTCCTCTGCTCTAACCAACTGAGCTATAGGCCCGAGCCCGCATTCTAATGGGCCAGGCGAAGCGCGCATGGTTGCGTACCCAGGAGGGTGATGTGCCGCTTGTCGGAAGTTAAAGTGCCCAAGGCAGAACCACGAGGGAAGCCCCCTCTGCGCAAACCGATTAAATAAAGTCGCAATTAAACATCTTTTTTAACAATATAAACAAATAAAGCTATTTATTTGCGATATTTGCGTTAGACTCTCAACATACCGCAAGCGGCATTTGCGTATGCCAAAGCGGCCCGGCCCCATGGGGCGACTTCGTTGACGTGCCGCAAAGGTACGCATAAAAAATGAGATCTGCCGGGACGGGCCACTGCCCCGGCCCGGCAGCATCTTGCGCAGCCCTTGCGCTTAGTCCCCGCTGAGGAACAGGGACTGCAAATCACTCAGGAAATCAAAACCACGCACCGTGGGGCGCACCCAGGTGGCGTCCTGCTCGATGAGCCCTTTGCGCTGCGCCTCATCCAAGGTGGCGCGTACCGCACTGAGCGGCATGCCAGTCCGGTCGGCAAAGCCCTGTAAGGCAAAGCCGTCGCGCAGGCGCAGGGCATTGAGCATGAACTCAAAAGGCAGGTCTGCACGGCGCACTTCCTCGCTGCTGGCCAGGGGACGTCCGGCCAGCGCCCGCTCTATGTACAGGCGCGGCTCGCGAAAACGTGTCTGGCGTACCACGCGATGGGCAAAGCTGATTTTGCTGTGCGCACCTGCGCCCAGGCCTAGGTAGTCGCCGAACTGCCAGTAATTGAGGTTGTGCCCACAGCGCATGCCCGCGCGCGCATAGGCCGAGACTTCGTAGCGATCCATGCCCGCCAGGCTCAGGCGCTCGGTAATGCGGTCGAGCATGGCGTAGGCCATATCGTCAGAAGGCAAAGTCGGCGGGAACTTGGCGAAATAGGTATTGGGCTCCAGCGTCAGGTGGTAGATGGAAATATGCGGAGGACTAAAGGCCAGCGCCTGGTCCAAGTCCTGGTCGAGTTGCGCCAGGCTTTGGCCGGGCAAGGCGTACATCAGGTCGAGGTTGAAGGTGCTAAAGCTGCGGGCCGCTTCGACGAGTGCTGCGCTTGCCTGCGCGCTGTCGTGCACCCGACCCAGCGTCTTTAAGTGCTGGTCGTCAAAGCTTTGCACGCCCACCGACAAACGTGTGACGCCGGCTTGTGCAAAAGCGCGGAAACGGTCTTTCTCAAACGTACCCGGATTGGCCTCCAGCGTTATCTCGCAATCGGGCACCAGGCGCAAGCGGGCGCGGATAGCGCCTAGCAGCCGGTCAATACTTTTTGGCGTGAACAAACTGGGCGTCCCGCCGCCAATGAATATCGAATGGACGGGACGGCCCCAAACCAAAGGCAAAGCGGCTTCCAGATCGCGCACCAGGGCATCGATATAGTTTTCTTCAGGCAAAGCACCTTGCGGCGCGGCATGCGAATTGAAGTCGCAATACGGGCATTTTTGAATACACCAGGGCAGGTGCACATAAACCGACAGCGGCGGCAGGCTGGTCAAATGCAACACGCCGGGGCGCATGAGATGCACGGCGTCGTAGGCTTGCTCGCCTACCGGGTCGCCATCGGCGGCGGCATCGCTGGCGACGATGGGAATCATGCGGGGAACCAATTGGCACGCATCAGCGCAAGCATGGTTGATGCTGCCCGGCCACGGTGGCTGTTGGCGTTTTTCACCGCCTCCGGAAGCTGCGCAAAAGTTTGGCCGAATTGCGGTATCCACATCACCGGGTCAAAACCAAAACCGTTGCTGCCCACGGGTGTGCGGGTGATTTCGCCGACCACACGGCCTACGGCGATCAAAGGCTCGGGGTCTTGCGGAGAGCGTACCGCCACCAATGTGCTGACCAACGCAGCGCGACGGTTGGTAATCGATTGCATTTGCTCCAACAAGGCCAAGACATTGTTGTCATCGCCTTTGGGGTAGCCAAATTGGGTGGCGTAATAGGCGGTGTCCACACCCGGCAGGCCGCCAAAGGCGTCCACGCACAAACCTGCATCATCTGCCAAGGCGGGTAAGCCCGAATGCTGCGCTGCATTACGCGCTTTGGCCAAAGCGTTTTCTACAAAGGTGCGGTGCGGCTCAGGGCACTCGGGCACAGCCAAATCGCGTTGGCAAATCAGCGTGCAATCGAGCGGCGCAAACATGGCTTGCAGCTCGCGCAGCTTGCCCTGGTTATTGGATGCCAGAACTATTTTCATAAGGTGTGCGACCGGGTAGGCTTCCCAAAAAAAACACTACCGAACTTGACACGACCTGCGGCGTTCCACTAACTGCGTTGGAGTGTCGCAAAGTCCGCTACTCGGCTGCGCAGCATCTGCGTTAAACATTTGCGCCATGCGCACCGGGTAAGGGTTGCGCCAACGCTTGCTTTTGCAAACCCATCAATTCCACAATGCCTTTCTCGGCCAGGTGCAGCAAGGCATCCATTTCGGCGCGGGAAAAAGGCGCGCCTTCTGCGGTGCCCTGCACTTCGACAAAATGCCCGGCGCCGGTCATGACAACATTCATATCGGTATCGCAGGCGGAGTCTTCGGTGTACTCCAAATCCAGGAGCGGAACACCTTGCACGATACCTACGGAAATCGCAGCCACCGACGCAACAATCGGCGATTGGCTGATCTTGCCACTGGCCAGCAAACCTGCCACGGCGTCCTGGGCGGCAACAAAAGCGCCGGTGATCGCAGCGGTACGCGTGCCGCCGTCAGCCTGCAACACATCGCAGTCCAAGGAAATAGTGCGCTCGCCCAGCAGCTTCAGGTCGAATACGGCGCGCAATGAGCGACCAATGAGGCGCTGAATTTCTTGGGTGCGTCCGCTTTGCTTGCCTTTGGCTGCTTCGCGGTCGCTGCGGGTGTGGGTGGCGCGCGGGAGCATGCCGTATTCGGCGGTAACCCAGCCTTCGCCAGTGCCGCGCTTGTGCGGCGGCACCCGCTCTTCCACGGAGGCGGTACACAGCACGCGGGTAGCGCCAAACTCGATCAGCACCGAGCCTTCGGCATGTACCGTATAGCCACGGGTAATGCGTACCGGACGCAATGCGTTGGCGGCGCGGGCGCCACTGCGGACAAATTCAGTCATGGGAAACTTTCGAAAGAGGTGCAGGCAAAGAACAAGCCTGTCTTACGGCCTCAGGCCGGACGATCCAAGCCTGCTAGCGGGCAGGATTATCGGTCTCTTCCCAGCGCACCGTCAGTGCGGTGACATTGTCGCTGCGGGGTCCGCCATTGTGCAAAGCCAAGTTCACCAAAGCCGTGGTGGCCTCCGAGACCTTGGGGTCTTGCATGGCTTGCACAATGTCGGTCTCCGTCACCGAACCCCATAAGCCATCCGAGCACAAGAGCATCCGGTCGCCAAAGCGCAAGGGAACGGGTTCGGCCACCTCGATGAAAGGCACGCTGGAAGCGCCCAGGCAACTAAAAAGGGTGTGGCGGCTGGGAAGCTCCAAGTCGCTGTCAGCACTAAGACCACCGTCGCGCACCAAGAGCGAATGGTCCTGGGTGCGCGTCAGCACCTCGGTCTGGCGGATGAAATACCCCCTCGAATCGCCGCAATGGCCCATGTAGGCCAGGCCGTCTTGCACGATGACCACCACCATGGTGGTGCTGGGCGTGTCGACCATCGAATGGCTGACCGCATAGGCGATCAGGCTTTCGTGCACATCGGTCATGGCTTCGGTCAAGAAATTCGACACGTGCTCAATTTTGGGACTGGCATGGGTGCGGAACTTTGACATCACGACCTGCAGACCCAATTGGGACGCCACGTCCCCGTCAGGATGTCCGCCCAATCCATCGGCCACCAAAAATATGGCCGACGATTTGGAGTAGGTGTAACCCATGCGGTCTTCATTGCGCTTGCGGCCACCTATTTGGCTGGTTTGGAATACAGAAAATTTCATAACTTTGGCATCCCTCAGGCCAAGCGCTTGGAGAAGGCTTTGATACGCTCAGACCAGGGGTTAGCCACTTGCGGTGGGGGCGGCGGCGGTGGGGAGTCCTCCATAACGAACTCATGCGGCGCCAACATTTTTTGCAAGGCATATACCGAATGCGGGCGTCGGGTAGGTGTTATCGCCATACAGTCCGCCACCAAATCCACCAGACTGTCCGAATACACCGCGCGCAGCTCCTGCAAATACTGGCGCAGCCGCACCGCACCATCCTGCACCGCCGTATCCGGTGGGGGATGGCCTTTCATACAAGAAAAAATACAGGCACCGATGGCATAAATATCCGTCCACGGCCCAATCGCGCTGCCTTTTTGGCGCATCTCAGGGCCTGAAAAACCCGGCGTGAACATGGGTTGGAGGTACTTACCATCGTTGTGCAAAACATTGCGCGCCGCGCCGAAATCAATCAACACCGCGCGGTCTTCTTCCGTGATAAAAATATTGGCCGGTTTGATGTCCAAGTGCAGCATGGTGTGTTGGTGTACTACGCGCAAGCCACCGAGCACCTCATCAAACAAAGACCGGATGGTGCTTTCGCGGAACACCTTGGGATTTTTCAGGCCGACCGCCGTCATGATGAATTCCTGTAGTGAAGCACCCTCTAGGTAATTCATGACCAAATACACCGTGTCGTTGGCATGCAAAAAATTGAGCACATTCACTACGCTGGGGTGCGATATTTGCGCAAGCGCCCGACCTTCTTCCAAAAAGCAGCGCATGCCCATGCGGTACAAAGCATTTTTTTCGGGGGCCACGGTGACGGCACCGTTCACACCTTCGCGCCGCGCCAGTGCACCGGGTAAATATTCTTTGACCGCGACTTCCTGCCCCGTGGGGCTGATAGCCCGATACACCACACCGAATCCGCCCGCGCCAATTTTGCTGACGATGCGGTAGCCATCGACCATGGTGCCGGGGGGCAATGGCTCGGGGGCGATGCGGGCGCTATCCTGTGTCATGGCTTTTTTTGTCGGATCGCTCCCGCCAACCGATCCCGGCACCTAGCACGGCGCCGGAACACGGTTCTCCGTCCGGAGAAGCGGGTTATTCTTGGGTCCTCCAATGACCCCCAAAAAAGGAATTATTCAATGCAAGTTTACAGTATGACCGGCTACGCCAGTGTGCAAAGTCAGTCGGTCGCCGGGGCACTGTCAGCGCACACCGGCGCCGCGCCAGCGGGGCGCTTGGGGATGGAAATCCGCTCAGTCAACAGCCGCTTCCTGGACCTGAGTTTGCGCCTGCCCGACGAACTGCGCGCCAGTGAACCTGCGTTGCGGGAGCTGCTTACCGCCAAACTCAAGCGCGGCAAAGTGGAAGTGCGCGCCGCCATTGAAATGGAAAAGTCTGTGGGCATAGCGGCACCCTCGACCGCGCTGCTGCACAAACTGCGGCATACGCAGGCCCGGGTGCTAGCGACGCTGCCCCAAGCCGTACAGCTGAGCGTGGCCGACGTGCTACGCCTGGCTGGCAATGAGTCGCAAGGCACGCAGGATTGGAGCGGGGAAGTCATCAGCCTGGCGCGCCAAGCCTTGGATTCGCTCACAGGGGCCCGCGCCCGGGAGGGCGAGCGGCTGGCGCACATGCTGTTGGACCATATCAGCCAATTGCGCGGATTGGCCATCCAGGCCGAACCGCTGGTGCCCCAGGTGGTCGAGCAGCAAAGACTGCGTTTTGTCGAAAAATGGCGTGAAGCCATGGCTTTATCGACCGGCGGGGTTACGCCCGAAGCCGCGCATGATCGGGCGCTGACCGAAGCCACGGCTTTTGCTATCCGCATCGACGTGGCCGAAGAATTGACTCGGCTCAAGGCGCACCTAGACGAACTAGAGTCCTTGATTCGCAAAGGCGGCGAGATCGGTAAGCGGCTGGACTTTTTGATTCAGGAATTGCACCGCGAGGCCAACACCATGGGCTCCAAGTCAGCCGCTCTGCCCTTGACCCGTATTTCGGTGGACATGAAGGTGCTGATCGAGCAAATGCGCGAACAGGTGCAGAACATAGAATGACTGGCAATTCACCTTCGCCCAGCGCCGCCATGGACTATCCGGGAAATTTGTTTGTTGTCGCCGCCCCCAGCGGAGCGGGCAAGTCCAGCCTGGTACGCGCCTTGCAGGAACTCGACTCCCATGTGCAACCCTCGGTGTCGCACACCACGCGGGCGCCACGCGGCCAGGAAAAGCACGGTCGCGAGTACTTTTTTGTATCCGAGCCCGAGTTTGACGCCATGGTGCAGGCCGATGCCTTTGTGGAATGGGCGCATGTACACCAGCACCGCTACGGCACCTCCAAGAAAGCGATTGCCGAGCGCATGCAACAAGGCGCGGACGTGATTTTGGAGATCGACTTCCAAGGCGCGATCCAGATCAAGCAAGCTTTTGCCAATGCAGTGTGCATTTTTATCCTCCCCCCCAGCTGGGAGGAATTGCGCGCCCGCCTCGAGCGGCGGGGCGAAGACAGCGCGCAAACCATTGAGTTGCGCATGAAAAACGCCGCAATAGAGGTCGCCCAGGCCGGAAAATTCGACTTCGTTATAATCAATGAGTTATTTGACCGCGCGCTGTTCGACCTCAAAGCTATTGTTCACGCGCAGCGTCTCAAGTTCGCAGCCCAGGCGCGCAGCCGAGCTGACACTTTCCAAGCGCTCAACATCCCCTAGTTTTTCCGGAGAATTGCATGGCTCGCATCACTGTAGAAGACTGCCTAGAGCAGATCCCCACCCGAGTCCAACTAGTGCGTGCCGCCACCTACCGCGCGCGCATGCTCAACCAGGGTCACACACCAAAAATCGAGAGCAAGAACAAACCCGGTGTGACTGCCCTGCGCGAAATTGCCGCGGGCAAGATCGGTATCGAGATGCTGAAAAAAGTACCTTTGTAATTCCTGCGCGTTGCGTCGAAAAGGCCCTTGCAAGGGCCTTTTTTTATGGCCTCACGCGGGTCCCGAGGGCTCCTTGGTGTGTCCGATTCAATGTGGCTCGACTGGTCAGGAAACTATGTAGGCGCCACTGCCCGTCGATAGCAAGGTACCGTCAGGCCCGAAAAACTCCATGCGCGTGGAGGCGACCCGCGAGCCCAGGCGCAAGACCTCGGCGTGCAAATCAAAATAGGCGCCAATGCCGGGCCGCAAATAGTCGATGCGCAGGTCAATCGTGCCCAAGTTGGCAAAACGGCGCAACCTTTGCATAGGTGCCTCGTCCATATGGCGGGCACCGATGGCTGCCATCACCGCCAGACCGCCCATGGCGTCTAGCCCGGCGCTGATGACGCCGCCGTGAATGCGGTTGTAGCTGAAATGTCCCACTAATTCGGGCTTCATCTCGATGCGCGCACGCACCTTGGCGGGGCCTAAGTGGTGGATTTTGAGCCCCAACACCCGGTTGAAGGAAATCATTTCCTCGAATATTTTTTTGAGTCCATTGACAAACTCTGCTTCAAAAACAATATCCTCCAAGGGCACGGCGTCACGCTTGCGTGCCGCTGCCGCCGCTACAGAACCGGTCTTGAATGCGGCACCTAGCGCCTGCATGCTAGGGGTTTCGGCTGCAGCCGATGGATGATCGAGGGAAGCGCTCGTCGCGCTGTCGGGGGACAAGTCAGAAGTAGGCATACCGGGATTGTCACAGGTATGGCATTCACATTCTCAAAAAGGGCTGCGACCTAGGATGGTCAGGCCTTTGCTGGGGAGCCTGTGCATCTGCCCAAAACGCGTCATTGAACGCGCAGCGAAGCGATTTACCCCAGCAAATAAATCAATTGCTTATGGATCGCCACGTCGCTGCGGTCCTCGCGCCGACAAACCCATGCAGACTGTGCCTGTGCAATTACAGCGTAGAAAAATCGGGTTTGCGTTTTTCCAGAAATGCTGAGAAAGCCTCTTTGGCATGCGCCGATTGGAGCAAGCGCCCAAAGGTGGCGCCTTCTTCAGCCATCTGTGCCAGCACCTGGGCCAACTGGCCTTTTTTCATCAGGCGCTTGGTTTCCATCAGGGCCGGTAATGGCTTGGCCGCAAGTTTGAGCGCCTGCCTGCGCGCCAAGGCGTTGGCTTCCGATGGCGGCACTACGCGGTTAACCAAGCCGATCTCCAGTGCCGTCTCGGCTAACAGCGGCTCGCCCAAAAGCAAAGCCTCGGCAGCGCGGTGGTAGCCCATTAATTGGGGCGCCAGGAGGCTCGAAGCGGCTTCGGCGCACAAGCCCAGATTGACAAAAGGCATGGAAAAAGCCGCGTTGTCCCCGGCATAGACCAGGTCGCAATGAAGCAGCATAGTGGTACCCACGCCCACGGCGGGGCCACATACCGCTGCGACTAAGGGCTTGGGAAAGGCAGCGATGCCGCGCAGAAAACGCGATACCTCGGAATCAGCCGAATCTGCTGAGGGTGCGCGGGCCAGGAAGTCGGCAATGTCATTACCGGCGCTGAAAATCGACGGATCGCCTTGCAGCACCAGCACATGCACGCTAGGCGCAGCAGCCGCTTCCAAGAGGGCATCGGCGATGAAGCCATACATGGCCTGGGTGAGCGCATTTTTCTTGTCCACCCGGTTCAGGGTCAAGGTCATCACGCCTTCGGAAACATCTTTCAATACGTCGTGCATACATGCCCTCCCTGCGGGATACCTTATTCCTTAAAGTACACCAGTTGGTGCGTTGTGGCCAGCATGGTGCCCGCCTCATTCCACAAATAGCCGCTTTGGTCAAAAAATCCGTCTTGAAACACTTGCCCACGCGCCTGCGCCAACAAATAGCCGGCGCCCGTTTGCGTGAGCTGCTCTGCATCAGCATGGAAATACACCGTCATCGACACGGTGCCCGCAGGCACGTGCTTGGGGCGGCGCAGCCATACGCGTGGGAAAAATATATCCGCGTAGGCAGCGATAGAAGGATAGTCCAGCGCGCGGCCTGCGCTGTCCCGCACCCACAAACAACTGGTGCTGGCCGACTCTGGTGGCAGCGTACTTTCCTGACCATCCCATTGTTGCGGCAGCGGCCCAAGCAGGCTGCGCATTTCGTAGCGCGAAAACCATTCGACCATGGTCGGCATCTGCACCACCGGCACTTCGTGAGGCGGGCGCACTGTGGGCATGGGTATGTCGTTCGCGCCCCAGGTTGTGCGACGCGCCGCCGTCAAAGCAGTGCCTGTCAGCACACAAGCCTGTGCGCCATCGGCCTGCGCTTGGTGAATTTCAAAAGTCCAGTGCTGCGTAGAACGGTTGGTGCGCGCTACTTTGAGATGCAAGTGGTAGGGGCCTAGGGCGATCCCCGCCACGTAATTAATGGTCAGGGAGAGCGGCGTTCCTAGGCACTGCGCATGGTCCATGATGGCGCGCACCACGGTGGCAGCCGTGATGCCGCCAAAGGGGCCGACCATATTGGCCCAGGCCGGTGTGGCGTGACCCAAGAGAATGCCATCGCCCTGGGGCTCTAGCACCAGGGCTTGGTCAAAAAGATGCAGCGTTGTCAATTTATTCCACGCGCACCCAGGTTTGGGTACGACCCAACATAGGCGTGCCTATATAACCACGCACTTCCAGTTTTTTGCCGCCTTCGATGGGTGTCAGCTTAAGGCGGTAATCGGTACCGTTGTTGGGATCCAAAATTTTGCCGCCTTCCCAGACATCTTTACCTTCGACTTTTTTGCCGCCGCGAATAATTTCCAGGCCGATTTTGGGTTTGCCCTTGCGGTCGTCGCTGCATTTATCGCAATTGGGTTCAGGATCAGGATTAGCCTCCAAACCACGCACCACCACACCAGACAGCTCGCCTGCGGCATTGGCGACAACTCGCACTTCCGCCTTGGGTTTGCCGGTCTTGTCGTCGATGGTGTTCCACAAACCCAAAGGGCTCATTTGGGCAAATGTCAGGCCGCTGAACGCAGCAAGCAGACCGAATACGTTTAATTTTTTCATCCTGTTTTCTCCTAGTTTCGTTTTAAAGTGGGTGACTGTAACGCGCTTCAAACCAGCGCCGCGTCCGTGTCCATCAGCACAGCGCTGCCCTGGCGGGCGGTCTGCATCAGGCTGGTGGTTTCAGGAAAGAGTTTGGCAAAGTAAAACCGTGCGGTTTGCAGTTTGCCCAAGTAGAAGGGGTCGGAATTGCCCGCAGCGATCTGGCGCAAGGCCACCTGGGCGGTACGCGCCCAGAAATAGCCCAGCGTCCAATGCCCGGCCACGCGCAAATAGTCCACCGCCGCAGCGCCCACCTCGTCGGGGTTTTGCATGCCTTTCATGGCGATGTCCATGGTGAACTGGGTCATTTGTTGGCCCAGGTCAGCCACCGGTTTGATGAATTCGGCCATTTTTTCATTGGCCGCTTCTTCTTGCGCCAACTCCAGCACCAGCTTGCCGAATTTGCGCAGCGTCGCGCCGTTGTTACCCAAAATTTTGCGCCCCAACAAATCCAGCGACTGAATGGTGTTGGTACCTTCGTAAATCATGTTGATACGGGCATCACGCACGTACTGCTCCATGCCCCATTCTTTGATGTAGCCATGGCCGCCGAACACTTGGAGGCAAGTCGACGTCGCAATCCATCCGTTGTCGGTGATGAAAGCTTTCACAATCGGTGTCAGCAGCGCCAGCATTTCGCCCGCTTCTTTACGCACTGGCTCGTCCGGGTGGCTGTGCTCTTGCTGCAAGAGCATGGTGCAAAAGCCTTGCATGGCGCGACCACCCTCGGCATAGGCTTTGGCAGTGAGTAGCATTTTGCGCACGTCCGGGTGCACGATGATCGGATCGGCGGCTTTGTCCTTGGCTTTGGTACCTGAGAGTGAGCGCATTTGGATGCGGTCTTTGGCATAGGCCAGCGCATTTTGGTAAGCCACTTCGGTCAATGCCAGCGACTGGTTGCCCACGCCCAGTCGGGCCGCGTTCATCATCACAAACATGCCGTTCATGCCTTTGTTGGGTGCGCCGACCAAGGTGCCGACGGCGCCATCCAAAACCATTTGGCAAGTGGCACTGCCTTTGATACCCATTTTGTGTTCCAGGCCGCCGCAGTAGATGCCATTGCGCGCGCCCAGGCTGCCGTCTTCGTTGACCAAGAACTTGGGCACGATGAACAGGCTCACGCCCTTGATACCGGGAGGCGCATCGCTTAAGCGCGCCAGCACCAAGTGCACGATGTTCTCGCTCATATCGTGCTCACCGGCGCTGATAAATATCTTGTTGCCCGTGATGCGGTAAGTGCCATCGGGCTGCGCTTCTGCACGGGTACGCATTAAGCCCAGATCGGTACCGCAATGGGGTTCGGTCAGGCACATGGTGCCGGTCCATTCACCGCTGACCATCTTGCCTAGGTAGGTGGCTTTTTGGGCATCGGTGCCATGGGTGGCCAAGGACGCGTAGGCTCCGTGGGTCAGGCCGGGATACATAGTCCAGGCCTGGTTGGCGCTGTTGAGCATTTCATAAAAAAAATTGTTCACGATCAGGGGTAGGCCCTGGCCACCGTAAGCCGGATCGCTGGACAGCGCCGGCCAGCCGCCTGCCACATACTGGGCATAGGCCTCTTTAAAGCCCTTGGGTGTTGTCACCTGGTGTGTCGCCTGGTACAAATGGCAGCCTTCGGCATCGCCGGTGATATTGAGCGGAAATAGTATTTCGGAGGCAAATTTCCCGCCCTCCTCCAGCACGGCGTTAATGGTTTCCGCGTCCATATCGGCGTGCGCCGGCATGGCCTTGAGGTCATCTACCACGTGCAATAACTCATGCATGACAAATTGCATATCGCGCAGAGGCGGGGTATAGCTGGGCATAAAGAAAACTCCTAAGTTTCAATAAATAAAGGGAAATCGAGTTGGGCGAATCTGCTCAACCCTGGCGTGTCGCAGCGCCTTGGGTTTGGTCGTTTCTTTGCAAAATATTTTCAAACCCCTGGTTCGCTTGTGCCAATGAACCGGGCTTTTGCAAAAACCGGGCCTCATAGTGCAAGGCCAAAATTAATCCGTGGATCTCAAAGGCAATTTGTGCGGCATCCGCCTGCGCAGCCAAGTGGCCACATTCTTTGGCTTGTACTACCGCCCTAAATAAGGCGTCTTGCCACTGGCGCACCGCGTGGGCTAAGGCATCGCGCACCGGGCCAGGCCGGTCATCAAACTCCACGGCGCCACTAATAAATATGCAGCCGGACTGGATTTCCACGGCAACCCGCTTCATCCAGTTTTCAAATAGTGCGCGCAAGCGCGGCAAACCACGCGACTGCTGCAAGGCGGGGAAAAATATTTCCTGCTTAAAGCAGTTGAAATACTCGTCAATCACTGAAATTTGCAGCTCTTCGCGGGACCCGAAGTGCGCGAATACCCCGGATTTGCTCATCTGCATCACCTCGGCCAGCAAGCCGATACTGAGCCCTTCCAGGCCCAGCCGGGTGCTGAGGGTGACCGCCGCCTGCACAATCGCCTGCTTGGTTTGCTGGCCTTTTAGTAAGGCGCGCCCGGAATTTTTGGGTTCCAAGGCCTCAGGCGGGAGGCTTAGCGTCGCGGCAGAGGACATAGTGGAGAGCAAGGATACAAAATAGAACGGTCGTGCTATTTTGCACCAGATATCCCGTGCCGTGGCTTATCCCCCGATATTTCTGGGTATTTTTTGCGTCAGGATGATCGGATCATGGTGCCGAAGGCCTGGTCGCTGAGGATTTCCAGTAACAGGACATGGGCGACGCGGCCATCGATGATGTGCACCGCCTTAACGCCGCTTTTAGCGGCATCGAGTGCACCGCTGATTTTGGGCAGCATGCCACCGGAGATACTACCGTCCGCCACCATGGCATCGATTTGACGGGCGCTTAAGTCCGTAAGCAATTCACCGGCTTTATTGAGTACACCGCTGATATTGGTGAGCATTAAAAGTTTTTCAGCTTGCAACACGGTGGCGAGTTTGGCAGCGACTACATCGGCATTGATGTTGTAGCTTTCATTGCTTTCGCCAAACCCAATGGGGCTGATCACAGGAATAAAGGCATCATCTTGCAAAGCCCGCACCACTGAAGGGTCCACGCTCACAATATCGCCCACCTGGCCAATATCGTGCTCAACCGTCGGATCCGCGTGATCCAGCATTTTGAGTTTCTTAGCGCGGATCATGCCGCCATCGCGACCCGTCAAGCCTACTGCCTTGCCACCTGCCTGGTTAATGAGCCCGACAATTTCCTGCTGAACTTGGCCAGCAAGCACCCACTCGACTACGCCCATAGTTTCGGCATCGGTGACGCGCATGCCCTGAATAAAGGAGCCGGTTTTGCCTAAACGCTGTAGCGCATTCTCAATTTGAGGGCCGCCGCCGTGCACCACCACCGGGTTGATACCCACCAGCTTGAGTAAAACCACGTCCTGCGCAAATGCCGCCTGCAATGCCGGATCGGTCATGGCATTGCCGCCGTATTTAATCACCATGGTTTTACCGTGGTACTTACGGATATACGGCAAGGCGCGCGCCAAGGTTTCGGCCTTGGCATGGGTGCTAGTGGAAGTCATGGCGGTACGAGTGCGTCAAATAATGGAGATTATCTCCCTGACGCGCGCCTGTGCGGCACATTTAAGAAAAATGGAGCGCCCATGGGTTTGGGACGCGAACAGCGCGCCCAAATTAGGCTCATTCAATCCGTGCGCATGAAGCCAAGAAATTGGCTTAGTGCGCACTGGCCAAGGCGCACGCGGTGCGCTTGGCAGTTTCAGACAGGTCGGATTACTCAGCGGCGGGGCTAGCGACCGCAAACGACTCTTTGGCTTGGCCTTGGGCCACCAGGGAAGCGAGCCACTTGGGCGTGAGGCCACGGCCGGACCAGGTTTCGCCATTGGGGCCACGGAATTTGGCTGCTACGGGTTGGCCCGCTTTACGTGCCGCTTTGGGGGCTTTTGCCGCCTTTACTTTGGCTGGGCGACCTGCTTTAGCAGCACCTTTGGCGCTTTTACGCGTCTGCAAGTCTTTCATGGTGATGCCGAAAGCCTGCATCTTCGCCTGAATATCACGCACGGTAGCGGCGAATTCTTTGGACTTAATATCAGCTGCTTGTTTTTGCAGCTTTTCGATTTGGCCTTGGATATCAATCAAATTAGTCATTAGTTACTCCAGCAAATAAAAGTATAGATAGCAGATTATAGGCGGGTTTCATGCAAATGAAATACAAAATCCACCTATTTGGAGTAGTGTTAAATGTAAAGATAATAATATTTATATCTAACAAAAATGGTTTTTTTGAATTCAAATTTAAGAAGTTAACTCTTTGACGGATACTCTTTTCTTGATGTAGGTCAAGGCATCGCCTTGCGCGGAATCGACCCTTTGGCTCAATCTAAAAATGCTGCCAAGGCACGCAGCCATAGGCGAAAACCCTGGCGGACTCCGTCGGCGCCAAGACCACTGCACCTAATGTGCCGCAACACCATCGCCTAATTCCCAATTAC
This sequence comes from uncultured beta proteobacterium, assembly GCA_903951445.1. Lineage (GTDB taxonomy): Bacteria > Pseudomonadota > Gammaproteobacteria > Burkholderiales > Burkholderiaceae_C > Allorhodoferax. Next base: position 1,768 of record CAJBBZ010000130.1, on the reverse strand, counting down.
GCGCCTCAGCCAAAAGCGCTATGCTGGCACCACATGATTTACAAATTCAAATCCAAGGCCGCGGGCGACCTCATCATGCTGGAGGACAACGGGCGCGCCATCTTGGCCATTATTGGCAAGGCCGACCCGCAAACCCTGAAACAAGGCATTGTCCAGCCACCGGAAATGCCCGCGGCAATCGCCGCGCTCCAACAAGCCGTTGCCGAAGAAGAAGCGCAGATGCTGGAAAAAGCCAAGGCTGCGCGGGAAGCTGGCCGACCCATTCCTACGAGTGGGCAAGGCATTAGCCTACGACAGCGCAGCCTGCCATTTATCCGGATGCTGGAGCGTTGCCACGCCGAAAACAAAGAAATCGTCTGGGGCGTGTAGCCGTAGACGATTTCGGGTGGCACTAGGCAGTGAAGCCGCAACCAGACCCGCTTTACGCGGGCCGTACCGACCTTAGTCGATATATTCCTTGGCAGCCGCAATCACAGGGCCCCATTTGGCGATTTCCGAAGCCACAAATTTCTTGTGCTCGGCAGGCTCCATGCGTTTATCAGTGACCACCACAGCGCCTAAAGCCTCTTGCTTTTTAATGAAGTCGGGGTCTTTCAAAGCCGCTTTGAGGGCCGTATTCAATTTCGTCACGACATCGGAAGGCGTTCCTTTAGGTGCGTACAGACCATGCCAAATAGTGACCTCAAATCCTTTTAAGCCCTCTTCCTGTAGCGTGGGTATATCCTTCAGTGCTGGTGTCGTCAGGCGCTTGGAAGTCGTAACGCCATAGGCATTTACTTTTCTCGCTTCAATTTGCACAGAAGTATTGGTGGTTTGGTCACACATCAGGTCGATTTGTCCACCAATTAAATCGGTCAAGGCAGGCGCAGTGCCTTTGTAGGGAATAGTCGTCATGTCCACCTGAACCGCGTTTTGGAGCATCAGGCCGCACAAATGCGAGGCTGAACCAATGCCCGCATTACCCAAATTAATCTTGCCCTTATTGGCATTTAACCAATCGCGCAATTCTTTAAAGTTTTTTGCGGGCATGGTTGGCCGGGCGATCACGGTCATGGGCACGTCATTGATCATGCCAAGGTATTCAAAATCTGAATCGATTTTGAAAGGCATATTACGCAGCAAATTGGGCATGCTGGCCATGGCAATATGGTTGAGCAAGATCGTATAGCCATCGGGGTTGGCCTTGGCGACTTTATTCGAGCCAATCGAGCTACCCGCCCCCAACACGTTTTCGATCACGATGGTGGCATCGCCCAGCGGTTTGCGCATGGCTTCGGCCAAATCGCGTGCGACCCGGTCTGTGGGGCCACCGGCCACAAAGGGCACCACGATGGTGATGGATTTAGAAGGATAGGTTTGCGCAACAGCGGCGAAACTCAGCACAGCCAAGGCTGACGCCAATAGTTTTTTCATAAGGGTCTCCAACTGGTAAAAACCGGAGTCTAGCGCCTATTGGCTAGGACATGAATGAAAGAGGCTTGCTTTAACGCATATTCAAAGCAAAGAAAGTCCTTGTAGAGGCTAGGGAAGCTCTGCATAAGTCCATACCCGTTGTTGCCAGCGCCGCGCAGCGAAGCAATCCATTTTTGCTTGCCAATCAAGCACTTATGGATCGCCGCGTCGCTACGCTCCTCAATGGGATGGACGCTCCCACCTCTAACCGGCATCGATGTGCCAAAGTGGAAGTGTTTTTTTTCCATACCACTTAAACCGAGAAGGAGCGTCCACCATGAAGGTTACAACAATCGGCCTAGATCTGGCCAAAAAT
>CAJBBZ010000129.1 GCA_903951445.1 uncultured beta proteobacterium | reverse complement strand
CGGATCAGGGCGGGCGCTTGTTTGAGCGAAGCGAGTTTGCGCCCGACCCCGGGCGACGCGAGTAGCGCAAGGCACCCCGCAGGGGCACGGCCTTTGGCTCGCCTTTCTTTTGCTTATCTTTTCTTTGGCGAAGCAAAGAAAAGTAAGGCCCGCGGCAGGCGCAAGCCCTGCGGCAAGAAGAAAAAGCCGGCTGCAAGCCAAACACAGGAGGCTATTGGCTCGCCTTTTCTTTGGCTACTTTCTTTAGGCGAAGCAAAAGAAAGTAACTCAGCCTACAGGCCGAAACCGGTATGCCAAAAGCCCCTCCGTATACTGCCACCATGACCTCCATCGCCGATTTACGCAAAAGCTACGAGCGCGCCGAGCTAGACGAAAGCGCCTCGCATGCAGACCCGCTGACACAGTTTGACCAGTGGCTTAAAGAGGCCATTGCCGCCGAAGTGCCCGAGCCCAATGCCATGACCTTGGCCACCGTGGGCAGCGACTTGCGGCCTTCGACACGGGTGGTGCTGATCAAAGGCTACGACGCGCAAGGCATCGTCTGGTACACCAATTTTGAGAGCCGCAAGGGCAAAGAACTGGCAAGCAACCCATTTGCCGCGCTGCAATTTCATTGGGTGGAGTTAGAGCGCGTGGTGCGCATCGAAGGCCGCGTGGAAAAAGTGAGCGATGCAGAAGCTGACGCCTACTTTGCGAGCCGCCCGCTGGATTCACGCATTGGTGCGTGGGCTTCGCCGCAAAGCCAGGTGATTAGCGGACGCGGTGTGCTGGTCGCCAACGCAGCCAAATACGCCGCGCAGTTTTTGCTGCAACCGCCCCGCCCGCCGCATTGGGGCGGCTACCGCCTGCGGCCCGACACCTGGCAGTTCTGGCAAGGGCGTAAAAGTCGCTTGCATGACCGGCTGCAATACCGCATTGCCGATGGCCTTGGCGGTCCTTGGGTTCGCGAACGCCTGGCGCCCTGAGAGGCAAAACAGCCACCCTTTGCATAGGCCGCACCTCTGACGTCTCACACCTAAAGTCTCATCACTGAAACCGCATCCCGCATGCCCCGTTTTGCCGCTAATCTTTCCATGCTCTACAACGAGCATGGTTTTCTGGACCGTTTTGCCGCCGCTGCGCAAGACGGTTTTAGCGCAGTGGAATATTTGTTTCCCTATGCGTTCAAGGCCCAAGAACTGCAACAGCGCTTGCAAGACCATGGCTTGCAGCAAGTGCTGTTTAACGCCCCGCCGGGCGATTGGGACGCGGGCGAGCGCGGCCTGGCCTGCCTGCCCGGACGCGAAGCCGAATTTCGCGATGGCTTTGCCAAGGCACTGGACTACGCCGCTGCCCTGTCCTGCCCGCGCGTGCATGTGATGGCCGGGATTGCACCCGGTTCTGCCGATGTCAAAGAGCTGCAAAAAATCTATGAAGCTAATCTGCACTGGGCCGCTGAGGCAGCGCAGCCCGCAGGCGTCGATGTGCTGATAGAGCCCATCAACACCCGTGACATGCCTGGCTATTTTCTGAACCAGCAGGAAGCGGCGCACCAGTTGGTGCAAGGCTTGGGCGCACCCAATCTGAAAGTGCAGTTCGATCTCTACCATTGCCAGGTGATGGAAGGCGATGTGGCCAGCAAGATTCGCCGCTACCTGCCCACGGGCCGCGTCGGCCATCTACAAATTGCAGGCGTGCCCGAGCGGCACGAACCCTCGGTGGGCGAATTGAATTACAACTATCTTTTTGAAGTCATCGATGCGGTGTCCGCGCAATGCGCTTGGGAGGGCTGGATAGGCTGCGAATACCGCCCGGCACGTGGTGCGGGGCCCGGCGGCACGGCGCAAGGTTTAGACTGGCTGCGCGCATGGAAAAAATCGCACGGCTAGGCCCCGCTGGGCGTGCAAACCCCCTGCCCCTGGGGCCAAGCGGCGCGCCCCAACGAAGACCGCGTTTAATTGACCAGCATCAATACCGCTGCAAACCATTGTCTTTACAGTCAGCGTCTTAGCGATTATTTTGAAAGAAGAACCCCATGAGTACCCACAGCGCCGCCCAAAGAGCCCGTGTTATACAAGACATTGAACTCACCATCAAAGACGCCGAGGCCTTGTTGCGAATGACTGCCCACGAAGTGGGTGACGAGGCCGCCCAGGTGCGCGCCCGCGTACAAGAGCGCCTGCACCGTGCCACACAAGAATTGCACGACTTCAAAGAAGCCGCGATCCAAAGCACCAAAGAAGCTGCCCAGGCTACCGAGGCTTTTGTGCAAGACCATCCCTGGAAGTCGCTAGGCATCGCCGCTGCAGCGGGCTTGGTCATCGGCCTGCTGATCAGTCGCCGCTAAGTACTTGCAAACATGAGCGAATTACCAGGCGCCGGATTCCTAGCCAGCCTGCGCCAATTGCTGGCGACATTGCTCGAAACTGCGCAAGTGCGCCTGGAGTTGCTGGGCACCGAGCTGGAGCAGGAAAAGCGGCGGGTGTTTTCCGCGCTGGTGTTGGCTGCGGTGGCGCTGGTTTGTTTGGCGCTGGGTTTGGTGATGCTTAGTGTCGTCGTTTTGCTGATTTTTTGGGATAGCTACCGCGTCTGGGCCGCTTGCGCCTTGGCTCTGCTGTTTGGCGGTGGCGGGGCATATTTGCTGGTTCGCGCAAAGCAAAAGCTCAGCGCGCCTTCGGGCCTGTTTGCGCACAGCCTGGCCGAACTACAACGCGACCGCGCGAAGGATTAAGCGTCCATGGCCAGCCCACCTGTTTCGCGCGACACGCAACTGCTGGAGCGACAAAACGCGCTGCTGGCTCAAAGCGCCATGCTCCGTCAGCGTGCCAGACACCAATCCGCCACGCTACTGGCGCCACTAGAACAAGTGCAAGAGGGTATGCAATGGATGCGCAAGGCCACGCCGCGCAATGCGTTCTGGGTCTTGACCGCCGCAAGCATGCTATTTGGGAAAACCCGCCCTTTCGGCCTCAAAGCCCTGCGCTTGTTGCGCCTGTGGCGTACGCTCAGCGTTTGGTTTAGGCATTGATGTGTGAACAGGCTCAGCGCCATAGCCGGGCGCTACGCTTACAGCCAATTGCAGCGATGCTTGCGCAAGGCGTTTATTTCACCGCCACCGCGTCCGTCATGCGGTAGTACATGCCATACGGGTCATCGGCCAGCACTGCAAATTTACCCTCTACCACGACCGGCTCCATGGAGTAGCGTACCGGGGTTTTGGTGGTCACTTCCACCATGCTCTCGGGCCCACCGGGCAGGCAAAACGAGCAAGTCAAAGGCACCGAGCTAATCAAAAAATGGCGCTGCTTTTCACCCGGGTCTAGCGGCATCATGAAGCCTTGGATGCGCTGGGTTTTCTGGTTTAAGCCCTGTTGTGCAGACCCAAACACCGGAAGGATACGGTTTTTGACAGTTTTGGTTTTGACATCGGTCAACACCGACCACGGCACCACATCCGAGCGCGGCTGCAAAGGTGCAAACGGGCTGTTCGCCCCATGCTCCCCTGCACCCGTTCCCATGGGGACGGGTAGAGCCTGGGTAGGCGCGCTTGGGGCCGATGCACCGCTTGCGGGCGGCGATTGCGCATGCGCGGCGCCCACGGACATCATTGCCACCCAGGCGACGCAAGCAGCACATACAGATCGCTTCAAAACCACCCTATGCATAACAACTCCTTGAGCAAAGCCCACACCGCCAAATCTAAAAAAACCTTAATGCTGGTGCTTCATGCCGCACATTTTGCCGATGGCCAGACCTTTGCATGCGGCTTTTAGCTCCGCTTCGCAAACCTCTTCCTTTTTGCCGGCCTCCAAACATTTGGCCGCGCCTTCGTGGGCCACTGCCATCGCACGGTGGCGGGCGATATCTTCCTGGCGCTCTTTGTCGCCGTGTTTATCGGCAGCAAAAGCCATCGTGCAGCATAAAGCCAGCGTACTCAGCATTAATTTTTTCATGGTTTATCCCTTGGATTGAAGTAATTGCAAAACATCGCTGCGGTAGGCCTGCCACACCGGCAGCACTGCAGCGCACAGGGCCACCAGCGCTGCCAGCGCAGGCACCACCCACAAAGTATTAGGCCACAACAAACCGGTGGCCATTAACTGGCTTTGCAAACCCAGCACCCAGCCCAAGCCCAGAACAAACGCCTGCCCTAAGGCCAAACCGCATAGCCCAGACAGTAGCGCCAGCCAGAGCGCTTCGGTCATTAATAAAACACTGATGCGACTGGCCGGTGCGCCCAACATGCGCAGCAAGGCCAAGTCGCCCTGGCGCTCACGCACCGCGTTCCACAAAGCGATAAACACACTCAGGCCCGCTGTGACCAACAGCATGCCGGCAAAGGCACGCAATACATCCGTGCCCAAGCCCAGCATATGCAAAAGGCGGGTTACTTCCAGGGCCGGTGCCGCTGCTTGCATGTCGGTCGTGGTATTTACCCAGCGCGGGAATGTAACGGCGGCCAAGGGGCTGGTGTAGCGCACCAGTGCCATGGTGACTTCACGATCATCTTCTAGCGCCTGGCGGTCTTCTTCGTCCACCGCTTGCGTACTTTCATGCACTTGCCAAACCGAAGCCGTGTCGGTAATGATGAGGCGGTCGATTACGCCACCCTGCGCTGCGAGTACACCCACCACGGTATAGGCCTGGTCGCCATGCGCATGGCCGCCAGCGCCCAAGCCGTGGGAGCCCGCAAATTGTTGGCCAAGTTGCAGGCCTAAAGTGCGCGCGACAGTGGCGCCCAGCACCACTTGCATAGGCGCGTCCCAGACGCGCCCTTGCGCCAACGTGGCTTGGTAGTGCGTGAGGTAGGCCGGCGACGTGCCAACAATGCGGTAGCCCTGCAAGTTGTCGCCCAGACTGATGGGAATAATTTCGGCCACCAGCGGATTTTTCTTAAGGGCGTTGACCGATGCCAAAGGCACATTGCCCGGTGGCACATCCAGGTGCAGCACGCCCGACAAAATTAATTGCATAGGACTGCCCTTGGCACCGACCACGGCATCGATACCGGCCAGGTCGCGGTCAAAAGCGCGCTCTACATGGTGCGACACCAGCAGTAAAAAAGTAATCGAGCCCAGGCCCAGACTCAGTAGTAGCACATTGAGCAGGGCCGCCATCGGGCGCGCCCACACATAGCGCCAGGCATAGGCCAAGGTATTCATGCTGGCACCCTCCTTGCCGCCGCGCTGGATGCGGCCTCGCGCGGTGCGGGCCCTAGGTGCAGCAAGTTCGGCGAAACCGGCATACACGACGCCAAGGCCTGCGCGACGCGCGCATCATGTGTGGCAATCACCAAGGTGGCGCTGTACCCCTGCGCAGCTTGCACCAGCAAGTGCACCGCGTCTTGCGCTGCCGCATCGTCCAAGCTGGCCGTGGGTTCGTCGGCCAGGATCAGGCGCGGTTGCATCAACACCGCACGCGCCAGCGCCACGCGCTGCGCCTGCCCGCCCGAGAGTTGCGATGGCAGGCGTTGCGCCAGTTCGGCCACGCCCAATTGCGCCAAAACCTGGCGCACCCGCTGCGCATTTACCGGCAATCCTGCGGCCCAAAAGGCCAGTTCCAGGTTGTGTTGCACGGTTAAGGCGGCGCTTAAATGCAGCTTCTGCGGTAAAAAACCAATTTTGCGTGCGCGCCAGGCATCGGCGCTGCGACCGGCCAAAGCCGTCAAGTCTTGCCCCGCTACCGTGAGGCTTCCGTGTTGGGGTTTAACCAGTGCCGCCAGCAAAGCCAGCCAGGTGGATTTACCGCTGCCCGAGGGCCCACCCAGTAGCAACACAGCGCCCTGCGCCACAGCCACATCCGGGAATGCCAGCGGCTGGTCCGCACCATAGGCGAATTGCAATTGTCGGGTTTCAATCATGCAGGGCTACCCAGCCGGCGGGCATAGCGCAATCTGGCATCAGGGCTTGGCCAGGCGCGCAAACGTCTTGCGGAACTTGGCCACTTTGGGTGCGGCCACTGCCAGGCAATAGCCCTGGCCGGGGTTTTTGGCAAAGAAGTTTTGGTGGTATTCCTCGGCACGGGCGTAGTTGGAGAGCATCTGCACCTCGGTCACGATAGGTTTGCCAAAGTCGCCCGCGGCGTCTAAGGCCTGCACCATGGCTTGGGCGGCTTGCAGTTGCTCTGGCGAAGTGCAATAAATGCCGCTGCGGTACTGCGTGCCCACGTCATGGCCTTGGCGGTTGAGTGTGGTCGGGTCGTGGATCAGGAAAAAGATTTCCAGCAGCTCGTTCAAACTGACTTGCTCCGGGTCAAACTCCAAACGTACCACCTCGTTGTGGCCGCTGGTGCCGGTGCTGACCATCTCGTAGCTGGGCTTGGGTGCATGCCCGTTGCTGTAGCCGGACTCCACCTGCGTGATGCCGCGTACCTGCAAAAACACCGATTCGGTGCACCAAAAACATCCTCCCCCAAGAACCAGGGTTTGTGTGGCAGTGGCCATACGCAATATCTCCTATAGCTAGACAGAATGGTCAAGGCCCCAAGCATACGGTGCTGGCGTGTCCGCGCCATGAGGCCATGAACCGCAGGCGTAAAAGGCTTAACCATGTGCAGGGCAAGGCATCCACACCGGCAGGCTTGGGAGCCGACTTTCGCCCATCAGGCGCATAGACCGCAGCGACGCTCGGCCAAGCCACGGCCAAACGTTACACTACTAACCAACTGGTCAGTAAAAATGCAGTTGATTAAAAACCTCTTCCAACCCACCTGCCCCATGCCGGTCAAGCGCGAACGCCGCAAAGAGGCGCGCCCGGGCGAATTGCTGCAAGCAGCCCTGGCGCTATTTGTAGAAAAAGGTTTTGCCGCCACCAAGGTGGAAGACGTAGCCCGCATGGCTGGCGTGTCCAAGGGCACCTTGTTTCTCTACTTCAGTAGCAAAGAAGAATTGTTCAAAGCCGTGGTGCGGGACAAGATCGTGGGCCAGTTGTCACAATTTCATGCGGCAATTGACGCCTTTGAAGGCCCAACCGATCAACTGATGCGCACGTTTTTACATGCCTGGTGGCAGCAAGCCGACGCCAGCCAGAGCAGCGGCATCGCCAAGTTGATGCTGAGCGAAGGCCAACAATTCCCCGAATTGGCGGCTTTTTACCGCGAAGAAGTGATTGACCCGGCGCGCGAGCTGATCGCCCGCGTGCACGCGCGTGGCGTGCGGCAGGGCGAATTCCGGCCCATTGACCCTACTTACGGCCCCTTGACGCTGCTGTCATCGATACTATTTTTAGCCCTGTGGCACCACGCACCGGCCTTAAGCCCCTCACAACTCAGCCCTTTGCAACCCCTGGCCTACTTGGACGCCTTGATTGATACCTACCTCAGCGGGGTCTTGCTGCGCGAGCCCAAGCACCCCGCCCTTGATGAAAAAGCCTTATGAAATCGAAATTACCCTGGATATTTTTAGTGCTGGCGCTTGTGGCTGGCGGCGGCGCCTTCCAATGGCAACGCATGCAAACTGCGGCTAAGGCCAGCAGCACTGCGAGCATGACTGCCGGTGCACCAGCAACGCCTGCATCCGCTGCCAGCGGGGCTGCTAAAGCCCTGCCGGTGGTGGCGCTAGCTGCCAGCGACTTGGTGAGCTTGCAAACTATCCCCTTGGTGCAAGTGCTGCCCATCTCGGGACCGATCAAAGCGGTCAATTCGGCCTTTGTCAAAGCCCGCGTGTCCGGTGAATTGCAAGACCTGTTGGTGCGCGAAGGCGACTACGTCAAAGCCGGGCAGGTCATTGCCCGTGTGGACAGCACCGAATACCAAGCCCGCCTGCGCCAAGCGCAGCAGCAAGCGCAGTCAGCCAAAGCGCAGGTCGATATTGCCCAGCGCACTTTTGACAACAACCGCTCGCTGGTGGACCAGGGCTTTATCTCCAAAACCGCGCTGGAGATTTCCGCCTCCAATTTAGCCGCCAGCCAGGCCAGCTACCAGGCAGCGCAGTCCGGCGTGGACGTGCTGCAAAAGTCATTGGACGATGCAGTCATGCGCGCACCCATTACGGGGCAGGTGTCGCAACGCTTGGCGCAAAACGGCGAACGCGTCGCCATCGATGGCCGAGTAGTAGAGATCGTGGACCTGGCGCAATTGGAAATGGAAGCCAGCTTGAGCGCCGAAGACGCGGCCAAGGTGCGGTTGGGCCAGATCGCCCAGGTCAGCATCGACGGCAGCACCGACAGCGTGGCCGCCAAGGTGGTGCGAGTCAATCCCAATGCCTCGGCGGGCAGCCGCGCCGTAGTGGTGTACATGGCGCTTGCGCCCCACGCCCAGCTGCGCCAGGGCTTGTTTTTGCAAGGCCGCTTAAGTACCGGTAGCCGAACCGGCCCTGCGCTTCCTTTAAGCGCCGTGCGCACCGACAAGCCGGTGACCTATGTGCAAATCGTGGTGGACGGCAAAGTGCAGCACCAACCCGTGGTGACCGGCTTTATTGGTGACTACCAAGGCCAAACCATGGTGGAAGTCATGGGCCTACCGGCGGGCACGCGCGCGCTTCTGGGCAGCGTAGGCGCCTTGCTTGCGGGCACACCGGTCACCGTCAACGAAGCGGGCAAATAATTTATGTGGTTTACCCGCGTCAGCCTGAACAACCCGGTGCTGGCCACCATGATGATGGTCGCCCTGGTGGTGCTGGGCCTTTTTTCTATGCAGCGGCTCAAGGTCGATCAGTTTCCTAGCATCGACTTCCCCACCGTGGTTGTCATTACCGACTACCCCGGCGCAGCCCCCGAGATTGTGGAGAGTGAGGTTTCTAAAAAAATAGAAGAAGCAGTCAACTCGATTGCCGGCATCAGCTCGCTTACCTCGCGTAGCTACGAAGGCCAATCGGTGGTCATCATCAGCTTTGACCTGACCATGGATGGGCGCAAATCGGCCGACGACGTGCGCGAGAAAGTAGCCTCTGTCAAACCGCTGCTGCGCGCCGAAGTGAAAGAGCCGCGCGTGCTGCGCTTTGACCCGTCGGCCAAGGCGATCTGGTCTGTCGCAGTACTGCCCGATGGCAAAGGCCCCGCGCTTAGCGCCGTAGAGCTAACCAACTGGGCCGAGCAGGTGTTTAAAAAGCGCCTGGAAAACGTGCCCGGCGTGGGCTCGGCCACCGTAGTGGGCGGCACCAAGCGCGAGATCAATATCTACCTCAACCCGCAGGCTATGGAAGCCTTCGGCATTACGCCCGACCAAGTCGTGAGCGCCGTTCGAAATGAAAACCAAGACCTGCCTCTGGGCAGCATCCGCTCGCTGGAACAAGAGCGGGTGATTCAGGTGTCGGGCCGCATACAAAGGCCCGAGGATTTTGGCAACATCATCGTCGCTAGAAAAAATGGGGCACCGGTGCGCGTGAGCCAAATCGCGCAACTCAAAGACGGTGCGCAGGAAGTGGAAAACCTGGCCCTTTACAACGGACAGCGGACCTTGCTGTTATCGGTACAAAAATCCCAGGACGACAACACGATTGCCGTCGTCGATGGCCTGGAAAAAACCTTGGCTGAAGTGCGCAAGCAGTTACCTGCGGGCATCCGCTTGGAAACGATTGCCGATGGTTCGCGGCAAATCCGCGTATCGGTGGACAACGTGAACCGCACGCTGATAGAAGGCGCGGTACTGACGGTTTTGATTGTGTTTTTGTTTCTCAATTCCTGGCGCTCCACCATCATCACCGGCCTGACGCTGCCGATTGCCCTGATTGGTACGTTTTTGTTCATGTACATGCTGGGCTTTACCATCAACATGATCAGCATGATGGCGCTCAGTCTGTGCGTAGGCTTGCTGATTGACGATGCCATTGTGGTGCGCGAAAACATCGTGCGCCATATCCAGATGGGCAAAACGCCTTTTCAAGCCGCGATGGACGGCACGCAAGAAATTGGGTTGGCGGTGTTGGCGACTACGCTTTCTATCGTGGCAGTGTTTTTGCCGATTGGTTTTATGGCCGGCATCATCGGCAAGTTCTTTCATGAATTCGGCCTCACCATTGTGGTGGCGGTGCTTATCTCTATGTTCGTCAGCTTCACGCTAGACCCGATGCTCTCCAGCGTATGGCACGACCCTAGCGTTCAAAACCATGGCAAACACAGCGGACCTGCCAATTGGTATGACAAAACCATAGGCCGCGTGACCGGCTGGTTTGATCGCGGCACGAATTACCTGGCCGATGTGTACCAAGGTATTTTGCGCTGGGCACTGGGCCACAAATTGACCACGGTGTTGCTGGCGCTGGGTATCTTTATCAGCAGCGTATTGATGGTGCCACTGTTGGGTACTGAGTTTGTACCCAAGTCGGATTTTTCAGAAACCACGGTTAACTTTTATACCCCGGTAGGCTCCTCGCTGGAAGTGACCGAGGCGCGCGCCAAGCAGGTGGAAGCCATCGTGCGCGAATTCCCGGAAGTGCGCTACACATTGACCACTATCAACACCGGCAATGCCCAGGGCAAGATGTACGCCAACATTTACATTCGCATGGTCGACCGCAAGGCGCGCAAGCGTGGCATTGAAGAAATATCCACCATCTTGCGCGAACGCCTAGCCCATGTGCCAGGCATTACCGTCACGCATATTGGCTTGTTTGATTCAGTGGGCGGTAGCAAGCAAATCACGTTTTCGGTGCTGGGCAGCGATATCCAGACCTTGGAGCGAATTGCCCAAAGCGCCTTGCCCAAGCTGCGCGACATTCCCGGCTTGGTGGACCTGGACTCCAGCATGAAGCCCAACAAGCCCACGCTCGAATTACAAGTCAACCGCGAAGCGGCTTCCGATTTGGGCCTGAGCCTGGCCCAAATCGGCAACAGCCTGCGCACCCTGGTGGCGGGGCAAACCGTGGGCAACTGGCGCGCTAGCGACGACCAAACCTATGACGTCAATGTGCGACTCAACCCGGCAGCGCGTGACAGCGCCACCGACCTGGAACGCATGCCCCTGGCCATGGGCAGCAATGCCGATGGCTCGGGTCGCATCGTGCGCTTAAACCAGGTCGCCAAATTGGTGGAGACGCACACCTCCAACCAAATCAACCGCCGCGACCTGCTGCGCGAGGTGTCTATCAACGCGAATGTGAGCGGGCGCTCGGCGGGCGAAGTATCCAAGGACATCAAGAAAGTGATGGACGGCATCGCCATGCCGCCGGGCTACAGCACGCAGTTCAGCGGCTCGACCAAAGACATGGCCGACTCTTTTGGCTATGCCGTGTCCGCGCTGGCGCTGGGTATCGTGTTCATTTACATGATTCTGGCCAGCCAGTTCAAAAGCTTTTTGCAGCCGCTGGCGCTGATGACAGCACTGCCTTTGACGCTTATCGGCGTGGTGCTGGCGCTGATGGCTTTTCGCTCGACGCTGTCCATGTTCTCCATCATCGGGGTGCTGATGCTCATGGGCCTGGTCACCAAAAACGCGATTTTGCTGGTGGACTTTGCCATCCGGGCGCGCGAGGGTGGCACCGATGCACAGGGCCACGCGGTGCCCGGCATGGACCGCAATGCGGCCCTCTTGATGGCCGCCAAAGTGCGCCTGCGCCCGATTTTGATGACCACGCTGGCCATGATTTTCGGCATGGTGCCGCTGGCGTTTGCGCTCTCCGAAGGCTCAGAAATGCGCGCGCCCATGGGCCAGGCAGTCATCGGCGGGGTGATTACCTCATCCTTGTTGACCTTGGTGGTAGTGCCGGTGGTGTATTGCTATTTAGACGACCTGGGTCAATGGATGCGCCGTTTGTTCGGGCTGCCAGCGCCTGCCTTACAGGCACCGTCAGAAGCCGCCGGTAAAATTGGGTCCGTCTGAACTGCGCTCCCGAAAGTATTGTTATGAACCTTGCCAACATCGCCCAAGCCCGCTTCAATATGATTGAGCAGCAAATCAGGCCCTGGAATGTGCTCGATGCCGATGTGCTGAACCTGCTGGCCGATGTGCGGCGAGAGGAGTTTGTACCGCTGGCGCACCAGGCCTTGGCCTTTGCCGATCTGGAAGTGCCCCTGGGCCACGGCCAATATATGCTGGCACCGCGCCTGGAAGCGCGCATGTTGCAAGACCTGCAAATCCAGCCCCACGAAAAAGCGCTGGAAATTGGCACCGGCTCAGGCTATATGGCGGCCCTACTGGGGCGCCGCGCGCTCAGCGTGCTCAGTCTGGACCGCATCCCCGAACTGGCGACCAGCGCGCGCACCCATCTACAACAAGCGGGTTTGCACAATGTGGAAGTACGTGTCACTGACGGCTCGCAAGCCCTGAGTGGCCTGGGCAAATTTGACGCTATCGTGCTCAGCGGCTCGGTGCCCCAGGTGCCACAGCATCTGCTGGATTTGCTGGCGGTGGGCGGACGCCTGATAGCCATCGTGGGCGACGAACCCATCATGTCGGCGCAACTCATTACCCGCGTGAGCGAGACCGCCTTGCGCAGCACCACGCCCTGGGATGCCAATGCACCGCGTCTGCATGGCTTTGCCGAACATTCGCAGTTTCACTTCTAAAGCACACGCCTCCCAACGATGATTGAACAAGTTCGTCCCGCTGATTTCGCCGCTTGGCTGGCCGCAGTCGGTCAATCGCATCCGCTGGACGCGCCCTTGATACTGGATGTGCGCGAGCCCTATGAGCTGGGTTGGGCGCAGTTGGAACATGGCGCGGGCTTTCGCGTAATGGCAATCCCCATGGCCGATATCCCCGCGCGCTTGGCTGAACTGGACCCAGACCAGCCCATTGCCTGCCTGTGCCACCATGGCGTGCGCAGCATGCAAGTGGCCCGTTTTTTGGCCAGCAACGGCTTTGGCCATGTGGTCAATATCGACGGCGGCATAGACGCCTGGTCCACCCAACTCGATAGCGCAATTGCGCGCTATTGACGCTACAACACTTTTCGTTGACGAACGCTATCCGGCCCTAACAACTTCTATTTAACGACCGAGAAACTGCCCATGACACAACCACTTCCTACCTTGCGTTTGCGCCCTCTTGCCCTGATGATGGCCATCGGCCTGGCCGGTGCCGCGCAAGCCCAAAGCCTGGTGGACTTGTACGCCGCGGCGCGTGACTTTGACGCGACTTACCAGTCTGCCAAGGCACAAAACGAAGCGAATTTGTACAAAGCCGACCAGACCATGGCTTTGATTTTGCCCAAGGTCGGTATCAATGCCACCTGGAGCGCAGGCCTGGCACAAGCTGACCGAACGTTCAACAACAACTCCATGACCCTGGACGCCAGTCAGGGCGTGTACCGCCCTGCCGATGAAGCCAGTTTTGCGCAAAGCCGCAAAGCGGTGCAGCAGGCCGCCAGCGCCTTGCAAAGCGCCGAGCAAGAATTGATCTTGCGCCTGAGCCAAGCCTACTTTGACGTGCTGGCCTCGACCGACAGCCTGGAGTTTGTGAAAGCCCAAAAAGTGGCGGTGCAGGAACAGCTGGCCGCTGCCAAGCGTAATTTTGAAGTTGGCACCTCCACCATTACCGATGCGCGCGAAGCACAAGCCCGCTTTGACCTGGTGCTGGCCCAAGAGATTGCCGCTGAAAATGATTTGCGCGTCAAGACTTTGGCGCTGGCGCAATTGGTGGGTAAACCCGATGTCAAACCGCTTGCGGTAGCCCCGGGTTTCAGTCTGTCCGAGTTTTCGCCTGCGGATATGAACGAATGGCTCACCATCGGCCAAACCGAGCACCCTTCCATCCGCCAACTGAACCTAGCACTCGAAGTGGCCCGCCTTGAAACCCAAAAGGCCAATGCTGGCAATATGCCCACCGTGGACCTGGTAGCCCGCTACCAAACCAGCACCAATAATGGCAGCGTTGCCTCGCCCCTGTTCGCAGGGTCCAATGCCTACACACTAGGTTTCAATATCAACCTGCCTTTGTTTGCCGGCTACTCGATTCAAAACCGGGTGAAAGAAACCTTGTCTCTGGAGGACAAAGCGCGCTCTGATTTGGAAGCAGCGCAACGCAATGTGGCGCAGGCCACACGTGCAGCCTTTATGGGCGTGGATTCGGCACTCGGGCAAGTACGGGCCTATGAAGCGGCCGCCGTCTCCAGCCAAAGCGCGCTCGACGCCAACAAGCTGGGCTACCAAGTGGGTGTGCGTATCAATATCGACGTGCTCAATTCCCAAAGCCAGTTGTACGACACCAAGGCCAAGCTATCCAAATCGCGCTATGACGTCTTGATGGGCAACCTCAAACTGCGCCAAGCCAGCGGCATCCTCAAATCGGCTGATCTGCAAGCCATCAACGCACTGCTGCGCTAAGCAGTCGCGCCTCGCTGCGCTTCCCGCAGTGGCTTAATGCCTAGGCTTTTGGCCACCTTGCCAAAGCGTAACGAGGGCCTTGCTCAAACGCAGCGCGGCGCCTCGGTGGGTTTGCGCAAAAGCCCAGGCGGCGCTGCTGGACGCTTCCAGGGTTGCGGGGTCGTCCAGCCATTGCAGGGCAGTTTCAATGGCCGATGCCATATCAGGACGCTCCAAGGCGGCCCCCGCATCCTGCGCCATCTCAGCGGCTTGGGCAAAATTGAAGGTATGCGGGCCCATCACCACCGGGCACCGGCAAGCGGCGGCCTCAATCAGGTTTTGCCCGCCCAGTGGTGCAAAGCTGCCACCCAGCAAGGCCACATCGGCCAGGCCGTAGTAAAAAGCCATCTCACCTAGCGTATCGCCCAACCACACGTCTGCCTCAGAAAACATGCCCCCATCGACCGAACGGCGCGCCACCGTCAGGCCTGCCGATTGCAACAAAGTTGCCACGGCGTCAAAGCGCTGCGGATGGCGCGGCACGATCAGCCACTGCACGCGCCCCGCGCCAAGCGCGTTGGTGCGTGCACTGCGCAGCGCATCAAGCCACATCTGTTCCTCCCCTTCGCGGCTCACCGCCAGCATCAGCACCGGGCGCAGCTGCGCCTGGCGGGCCGCCTGGCCTTGGCTCCACAAAGCCAGGTCCGGCTCCATGTCAAATTTGATGTTGCCGGTTGGCGCGTGCGGCTTCACACCCAGCGCACGAAAACGGTTCGCTTGGTCTAGATCTTGCGGCCAGACACCGGCCAGGCTTTGGTAGGCCGGCTCCGCCAACCAACGCAAGCGCTGCGCACGCCGCAGCGAGTGCGCGCTGAGGCGCGCATTGACCAGGCACAGCGGCACACAGGCCTGGGCACAGGCGTGCACCAGGTTAGGCCAAATTTCGGTATCCACCAACAAACCCAGACGGGGCTTGAAACGCTGCACAAAACGGCGCGTGGCGCCCAGCGTATCCCATGGCTGCCAGACTTGCAAATCCCCGTCTTGCAGCAAGTCAGCGCCAGCCTGCAGCCCGGTGGCCGTGCCATGGGTGAGCAGCAAACGCATACCAGGCCATTGCGCACGCAACAAGGCAATCAAGGCTTCAATAGCACGGGTCTCGCCCAGCGACACCGAATGCACCCACAACACCGGCCCATCGGCCAATTGGGCTCGCCCGTAATGCCCGAAGCGCTGCTCCACCTGCTGCGCATACGCCGGTTCGCTGCGGGCGCGACGGCGCAACTTCCAACGCAGCGCGGGCTGCAAGACCACCATCAAAGCGCTGTACAGCAGATGCACCAGACTTTGCAACGCGGAGCGGCGTGCGGGTGGCTTCGTAGCGGTATCGATCATGGTCGCGCCGCGCCTGCATGCGATGCCGCTAGCGCCGCCTGCCAGCTGTCCCACACCTGGTCCACGTCGGGCGCTTGCGCACCGCCGACCACACGTTGGTGGTCGCACCCCACCGGGCCAGCACGCCAGGCGCGGTCCTGGCTAAAGATTTGCACATGCGGCAAGTCCAGCGCCACCGCCAAATGGCTTAAGCCGGAATCCACGCCAATCACCCCGGCGCTGGCGGCCATACGATAAGCCAGCGCATCCAGGCTTAGCGCCGGCCAGACACAAGCCATAGGCCCCAAGCGCTGCGCCAGCGCCTGTACGCGTGCCAGTTCGCGTGCGCCCGCATGCGGTAAACCCACGGTAAAACCATCGGCGATGAGCCGTTGACCCAACACGAGCCATTGCGCATCGGGCCATTCGTTATCGGCACGGGTCGTGCCGTGCGCCAGCACTACTTCGGGCGTGGTGCTGGGTGCGGTAACAGGCGCAGTATTGCCCATGCCATGGGCTGCCGGGGTCTGCATTCCCGGCCGCCAACAATATCGGGCAGGCGATTGCAACAGCGGCATGTGGCTGTAGCCCAATGCCTGCGCCGCGAGCAAACGATAACGCGCCACCGCATGAATACGCTGCGGCATAGGCACACTGCGCTGCAAAAGGTAGCGCACTGGCCATTCGTAAGAGCATGCATCACTGCCATTGGCGTAAGTTGCGCTAAACCCGCCAGGCGCTAAGCGGGCAGCGCGCCCCACCCAGGCCGATTTGATCAGGCCTTGAAAGTCAATCACCGCGTCATACGCGTCCTGGCGCAAGCGCGCGTAAAAAAGCTGGCGTTCTGTACGTGTAGCCGCACTGAAATACGACTTACGCCACCGCCTTTGGCCTATCGGTATGACACAGCGCACCCCCTGCGCTAATTGGACTAAGGGCGCGAAAGCTTCTTCGACCACCCAATCGATTTGCGCATCCGGGAAAACTTCTAGGACGTCAGGTAACACCGCCATCGTCTGAATGACATCGCCCAGCGAGGACAACTTAACAATCAGAATGCGCATAGAGAAAATTGCTGAGCACAGCCCTAGCAGTCAATGCGCCGCCTCTTGAACCTGCGCATCAGGCTTGACGCTGCGCAGCAATGCCATCATGACCTCCTGAATGCGCGCGAGCGCCGCCGCATCATGGCCTTCAAAGCGCAATACCAGCACCGGCGTTGTGTTGGAGGCGCGCACCAGGCCAAAGCCGTCGGGCCAATCCACGCGCACGCCGTCGATGGTGGTGCACACCGCCGGAGCGGCAAAGTCTGCGGCTGCGATCAATTGCTCCACTACCGTATGCGGTTCGCCCTCCTTGCAAGGCACATTCAGCTCCGGGGTGGAAAAGCTGGTGGGCAGCGCGTGCAACAAAGCATTGGAATCGGCCACGCGGCTGACGATTTCCAGCAAGCGGCAGCCTGCATAGGTGCCGTCGTCAAAACCAAACCAGCGCTCTTTGAAAAAGATATGGCCGCTCATTTCACCGCCAAGGGGCGAGTCGATCTCGCGCATTTTGGCTTTGATCAACGAGTGGCCGGTTTTGAACATCAAGGGCTTGCCGCCGGCTGCGGCGATCGCTGGGCCTAAGCGTTGCGAGCATTTCACGTCGAACACAATCGTTCCGCCCGGCACCCGCGAGAGCACGTCTTGCGCGAACAACATCATTTGCCGGTCTGGATAAATATTGCTGCCGTCGCGCGTCACGATGCCTAGGCGGTCACCATCGCCATCAAAGGCCAGGCCTAGCTCGGCATCGCCTGCCTGCAAGGCCGCAATCAGATCACGCAGGTTTTCAGGCTTGCTCGGGTCCGGGTGGTGGTTAGGAAAGTTGCCATCGACTTCGCTGTACAGCTCGGTCACTTCGCAGCCTATGGCGCGCAAAATATCTGGTGCACTGGCCCCGGCGATACCATTGCCCGAGTCGACCACGATTTTGAGCGGGCGCGCGAGCTTGATGTCGCCGACGATGCGCGCGCGGTAGGCTGGCAGCACATCGGCCTGGGTGCAGCCGCCACCGGCTTGCAAGTCCCAGCTCTCGTCTTCCATGATGCGGCGCAGGGACTGGATTTCTTCGCCGTAAATCGCTTTGCTGCCCAAGACCATTTTGAAGCCGTTGTAATCGCGCGGATTGTGGCTGCCGGTGACCTGGATGCCGCTCTTGCACAAAGTGCAGGCCGCAAAGTACAGCATGGGTGTGGTGGCGGGGCCGATGTCGATGACTTGCACACCGGCGTCCTGCAAGCCTTGCATCAAGGCGCCAGCCAGCAGCGGGCCGCTGAGGCGTCCATCGCGCCCGACGGCTACCGTACGTTCGCCCTGGCGCATGGCCAAGGTACCGAAAGCACGACCCAAAGCGCGTGCCATGTCTGCATGTACGGTGGAGGGCACGATGCCCCGGATATCGTAGGCTTTGAAAATACTGGGAGATAGTTGCATAGCGGGTCCATGCCGTTAGTTGGTGGGTTTGCAGGGCGCGCGCGCATCGCAGGCGCGCGGCGTTGCATTGTAGAAGGGGCACCTGCTAGCCCATGCGCCTATGAGCCCAAGAAAAGTCCCCAAGGCCCAAACTTGTCTGCCTCTGTTCCGTAAAATTATATCCTTGCAATTTATACATGTAGATGCTTAAAATGCAAGGATGTTAGACCGCAACTTACTTAAGCACCTAAGCCAAGACCTGGCCCAATACCCGGCTGTGGCCTTGCTTGGGCCCCGCCAGGCCGGTAAAACCACTGTCGCCCACCAGCTCGCCCTACCAGAACACAGTGTGTATCTGGACATGGAGTCCGAACTCGACCGGGCCAAACTCGGTTCACCTGAGTTGTACTTGGGTGAGCGGCTGGACCGTTTGCTTGTCATTGACGAGGTGCACCGGGTCCCCGGCCTGTTTCCGGTGCTGCGCGGCCTGATCGACCGCGCCCGGCGCGAAGGTCGCCGCAGCGGGCTGTACCTGCTATTGGGCTCTGCCTCCTTGGACTTGCTGCAACAAGCGGGGGAAAGTCTGGCCGGGCGCATTGCCTACCGCGAACTCACCCCGTTTCACGCGCTAGAGCTTGCCGACAGCGAACTGCGCCGTTTGTGGCTGCGTGGCGGTTTTCCTGACAGCCACTTGGCGCGCACAGCCAGTGCCAGTTTTCGTTGGCGACAGGATTTCATTCGCACGTATGCAGAACGTGACATCCCACAGCTGGGCGGGCGTGTGGGTACGGACGCGGTGCGACGCTTATGGGGCATGCTGGCACATCAGCAAGGCGGTTTGTTCAATGCATCGGTGCTGGCGCGCAGTCTGGCGCTGGACACCCGCACCGTTAACCGCTACATAGATTTGCTGGTACAGATGTTTTTAGTGCGCCGCCTGGAGCCGTGGCATACAAACCTGGGCAAGCGATTGACCAAATCGCCCAAACTGTATGTGCGCGACAGCGGCTTGCTGCACGCACTGCTGGGCTTGTCTGATGAAGAAACGCTGCTGGGTCACCCCGGCGTCGGCGCCAGCTGGGAAGGCTTTGTGCTGGAAAACCTAATCACGGCGGCAGGCCCGAATGCCAGTGCTTATTTCTACCGCACCAGTGCTGGCGCAGAAATCGATTTGCTGTTGCGCTGGCCCGATGGTCAATCCTGGGCGATTGAAGTCAAACGCAGTTTGGCGCCAAAGATGGAGCGCGGCTTTTATGTCGCCTGCGAAGACCTCCAACCCAGTCGTCAATGTGTGGTCTACCCCGGGGTCGACAGCTTCGCGCTGAGCCCGGCTATCGAGGCGGTGCCATTGGGCGAACTGTGTCGCCAGTTGGCGAGCAAAGCCTGGACATAAGCACCCATTGCCAGCCACCCATGCCCAAGTGGTGAACCGTGTTGCGCCAACTTTTTATAAAGTGCGCTGTTTTCAGACTCTGAAGCGGTTCGCTCTTGGGATGCTTGTGCAAGTACAAGGCTTTCCCGATCCAGACCACGACCCAACAGATCGATGCTGATTTCAGCCCAGCCAACTGCACCCCTGTAAACACATGTCCGATTAGGGCCAATTGCTTCGCCGAGCGTGCGTATCATCCCTGCATGCCACTGAATCCGCCATCCTACAAACCATATCCAAGCATGAAACCTTTTGACACCCAAGCCGTGCAATCGACTTACCAAAGTCCTTTGGGCGCGATTCACCTTCTGGCGAATGCCCACGCGCTGCTGGGCCTGTGGTTTGAAGGCCAAGACCACTTTCCCGCGCTTGGTGACTTTGCGTCAAACACCTCGCATCCAGTTCACGCCATGGCGCACACGCAACTGCGCGAATATTTTGCGCAGCAGCGCCAAGTCTTTTCCTTGCCGCTGGACTACAGCGCCGGCACCGACTTTCAACAAGCGGTCTGGCGCCAGTTAACTGCAATAGCACCAGGCACAACCAGCAGCTACGCTGCTATTGCGCAGGCCATCGGCAAACCGGCTGCCGTGCGCGCGGTCGGTGGCGCCATAGGCCGCAACCCCTTAAGCATTGTGGTGCCCTGCCACCGGGTTATTGGCAGCAAGGGCCAACTGACCGGCTATGCCGGGGGCCTGCCACGTAAGATCGCCCTCTTGCAACTCGAAAGCGCTTTTTGAATTCCCCTGTTTCTGACGCGCGCTCACCACGCTGGGTGCCTGATTTCATTGCCCTGGCAGCCATTTGGGGCGCTTCTTTTTTATTCACGCGATTGAGCCTGCTGGGCTTTGGGCCGGTAGTCACCGCAGCACTGCGCGTCATCATCGCCAGCGCCGTGCTGCTGCCCCTGATGCTGATGCGCGGACACCGATCGGACTTTGCGCTGCACTGGAAGAAAGTCCTTCTGGTCGGCGTCATAAATTCAGCCATTCCCTTTGTCTGCATAGCCTTTGCACTGCAAAGCATTTCGATTGGCCAGTCCTCGGTGCTCAATGCCACGGTGCCCTTGTTTGGCGCGCTCATCGCCTGGGCCTGGTTGGGCGACCGGCCCTCGGGCTCACGCGTGGTGGGCTTGCTGATTGGTTTTGCCGGTATTGCCTTGTTAGCCAGCGAAAACGCCAGCTTTGACACCAATGCGCTGGGCAGTACCAGCGCCTGGGGCATTGCAGCGAGCTTGCTCGCCTGCCTGTGCTACGGCATTGCCGCCAGCTACACGCGGCGCTTTTTGGGTGGCGTGCCCTCTTTGGTATCGGCCACTGGCAGCCAGCTGGGCGCGTCTATTTTTCTGCTGCCATTTTGCGTGGCGTACTGGCCTGATCAGGCGCCAAGCACACAGGCCTGGCTGGCCGTCACCGCGCTGGGTGTGCTGTGTACCGGCACCGCCTATATTTTGTATTTCCGCCTGATCGTCAATGCCGGGCCGGCGCGCGCTTTAACCGTCACCTTTGCCATTCCGGTGTTTGCGATTGCCTATGGCGTCATCTTGCTCGGCGAAGGCGTGACCCACTGGATGCTCGGCTGCGCCTTGGTCATTGTGTTGGGCACCAGCTTGTCCAGTGGTTTATGGAGCTTGCCGTTTTGGAAACCGCGCGGGGCGGACTAAGCGCTATCGCTGAAGGCGCTTGAACCATCATTGCAAGGCCGTAGGCCGTGGCAATCCATGACTCCACGCAAACCTGGATCGCCACGTCGCTTAGCTCCTCAATGGGATGGACGCTCCCACCTCTAACCGGCATCGATGTGCCAAAGTGGAAGTGTTTTTTTTCCATACCACTTAAACCGAGAAGGAGCGTCCACCATGAAGGTTACAACAATCGGCCTAGATCTGGCCAAAAAT